>NZ_RKRG01000001.1:364446-728892 GCF_003814835.1 Methanobrevibacter gottschalkii DSM 11977 | reverse complement strand
AATCGGCCGCAGACCCATCCTTAGGCGAAAAAACATTTAAACAAAAAACCATTACAGGAAAAATTGCCTATCCAGTATTATCCTCAGTTTCCCAAAGTTATCCCAGTCCTAAGGGTAGGTTATCCACGTGTTACTGAGCCGTACGCCACGAGCCTAAACTCGTTCGACTTGCATGGCTTAATCGAATCCCAATAGCAGTAGCATCTGCCAGGATCAAACAGAATTGAACACAAAACAGAATACTATATTGACAATATAGTTATTGAAGTACACATAAAAAAATATATAGACGAGTATTACACAAAAAATTTGACAAAAACTAAAAGTTTCTATAATCAAATTTCACCACATCTACAAAACATACATCATACCCGAAAAACTCAGGTACTCACAAAAGCACATTCATTAATAATCTAATAAACATGATAAATTATAGCTACATGCAGAAAAGCAACCATCACAGTCACACATTGCCCAATGCAATAAAACTCAAGCCATCGCCATAAAACACATAGCACATCTAATAGATACACAAATCATATCAACAAAAACAACTAAAAAACACTGCAAAAACAAACAAAAAATAAAAACAAAAACAAATAATGAAAATAATAAAAAAATAATAGAAAATAAAATATACAATAAAAAAAATCAACAATAAAATCAATAATAAATTGAAAAACATATTATGAAAAATTACAATTAATGGAGAATAAATTAGGTATTACAAAAAATAAAATATTTAATACATACCTTTTTTATATAACTGGAGACCAATAAGAATCATGATTACATATATAAAATTTTCTATCTAATTCAAATAAAAATTACTTTATATATTACTATCCAAAACTATTATTGGTGATAAAATATGAAGTTCGGTATAGAATTCGTACCAAATCAACCTTTGGATGAAATTGTAAAATTAGTAAAATTAGCTGAAGATGTGGGTTTTGAATATGCATGGATTACTGACCACTACAACAACAAAAATGTATACGAAACCTTAGCATTACTTGCAGCAAACACTGAAACTATTAAAATGGGTCCTGGTGTAACCAACCCATATGTAAGAAGCCCTGCAATCGCAGCTTCTGCAATTGCAACCATTGATGAAATTTCAGAAGGAAGAGCAACTTTCGGTATTGGTCCTGGTGACAAAGCAACTTTCGATGCTTTAGGAATTGAGTGGACTAAACCTGTATCTACAATTAAAGCAGCAATTGCTGACATTAACACTTTATTGGCTGGTGACAAAACTGAAGGTGGAGCAGCATTAGGTGGAGTAAAAGCAGTCCAAGAACACATTCCTATTTACATGGGTGCACAAGGACCTAAAATGTTAGAAACTGCTGGAGAAATCGCAGATGGTGTATTAATTAATGCTTCTAACCCTAAAGATTACGAAGCAGCTATGCCAATGATTAAAAAAGGAATTGAAGCAGCTGGAGATAAAGAATTTGATGTAGGTGCATACACTGCAACTTCTATCGGACCTGACTCAGATGCAGCTAAAAATGCAGCTAAAATTGTAGTTGCATTCATTGCAGCAGGATCCCCTCCACAAGTTATCGAAAGACATGGATTGCCTGAAGGATTCAACGAAAAAATGGGTGGATTCTTAGCTAAAGGTGACTTCGGTGGAGCTATCGGTGCAGTAACTGATGAAGCACTCGATGCATTCTCAGTATGTGGTACTCCTGATGAATTCATTCCAAAAATTGAAGGCTTAGCTGAAATGGGCGTAACTCAATATGTAGCAGGTTCTCCTGTTGGTAAAAATGTAGAAGAGTCCATTAAATTATTAGGAGATGTAATTGCAAGTTTCTAAACTTGCTTACTTTTTTCTTTTTTATTTTTTTAACCCATATATACACAACTTATTAATAAAAACTTTTTTTCAGCAATACTTTTTAATTACAAAAGCATCATAATAATATTATTACATTAATATAATTTGCAGGTATTATGATGGAAATTGAAAATTTAACAAAAGATATAAGAGCGAGAGCTTTTGAGAAAAAAGATCCGAAAACTCCAGAGCAAGTTGGAGCAAGTTGGTATAATGATGATTTAACTTATGAGGGTATTTCAAAAACATTATTTATGATATTGCCAACACCAGGATGTTCATGGGCACTTGGCGATAGTGGTGGATGTACAATGTGCAGTTATGTGTCTGATTGTACATTAGAACCAATTGATACTGAAACTATTCTTAGAATATTTAATGACCATTTATCAAGACATCCAATAAATGAAGAAGATAAAATTTCAGTAAAATTATTCGCATCAGGAAGTTTCCTAAACCCCTACGAACTTCCAAAAGATGCACGTGATGAAATTTTAAAAACATTGGTAAACTTAGGCAATGTTACTGAAATTATTGTCGAGTCTAGACCAGAATATGTGAAAGAAGAATACTTAGATGAAATATTTGAAATAATAGGAGATACTTTATTTGAAGTAAGTATTGGTCTTGAAACATCAAATGATTACACTAGACTTAAAAAAATAAACAAAGGTTTTACCCGTGATGATTTTGAAAATGCTACAAAATTAATGCAACATCAAAGAAAAACAAAAGGATATAATTTGAAAACAAAAGCATATATTTTTGTAAAGCCGATTCTCGTATCCGAAAAACAAGCGATAACAGAAGCAATAGAAACTGCAGAATATTGTGATTCCATTAATGTTGATAGACTTTCATTCTGTCCTGCAACAATACATGGTGGAACTGTAATCGAAAGGTTATGGAGAAAAGGGGCTTATCAACCACCTTGGATTTGGTCATGTGTTGAAATTATAAATACTGTACGTGATGAATTAAGCATACCTGCACTTTTAGACACATCAGGATTTGGATCAAGACGTGGTCCATATAACTGTAAGAAATGTAATAAAGATTTAAAACAGATTATAATAGCTAACAATTTAACACAAAACAAAATTGAATATGAATGTGAATGTAAAAATGAATGGTTAGCTGAAATTAATAATTCAGATATGAATAACTCAACTGTTAAAGTTAAACATATCCCATTATATTAATATAATTAAAAATATTAATTAATTATAGGGGGAAATTATGAAAACTAAATTTGTTAGTTTACTGTCCATACTTCTCGGATTAATAATTGTCATTTTTCCAATAATGGGAGTTATTGGAGTTGGTTCCTTAATTGGTTTATCCGCATTATTAATGTCTATTTATTTACTTATCGTTGGAATAGCAATAATAGATTATAATAATAGTGGTGCGATACTTGATTTAGTTTTAGGACTTATACTTTTATTCTTAAGTATCTGTTTAATATTCAATCCATCATTACTTGGATTTTTAACTGAAATTTCAATGTATTTTGCAGGAATAATGTTAATTATTGTTGCTGTTGTCTCATTAATAAATAACCGCAATTCAAGATACGGATTTTATAGTGGAATCATTGGAATCATACTTGGTTTATTATATATAATTATTGGAACTTACCTCTCAAACCCAATTATTCTTGGTACTTTAATCGGAATATGGTTAGTGATAAGTGGTATTTTAAAATTAATGGATAGATAACTATCCTCTTTTCTTTTTTTGGTGTTAATATTGATTGGAATTAGTGCAGATTTTGACCCTGTTCATAAAGGTCATGAAAAGTTAATTAAAGAAGCTAGAAAATTAGCTGATAATGAAAACAAAAAAGTTGTTGTTTATTTAAATAAGGGATTCAGTGCAAATCACGCTCCTTTTTTTGTTAATTTCGAAGCGCGTAGAGATATGGCATTGGCTTTAGGTGTTGACGAGGTTAAATCTTTTGAAGGATTGCATCATAGATTAGTTCTGTCTTACAGTGTGCCGATTAGGCTTAAACAAATGATTGATGATGGAATAACTGATTATATTACATCAGCAAGCATTTCACTTGATGAAATTAAATCAAAAGCACAAAAGTTTATTGATGAAGGAAATTTTGTTGGAATGCCAAAAAGTTACACTAACAGGAATGAAATCCGTTGGTATGCTATAAATCAGTTTCTCGGATCAAAACTTAATTATCATGTAGTAAAAGAATTCAATAAAGACAAATATTCCGGGAGACTCATTAGACAATCAATAATCGATAACGGAATGGTAATAACAGATGATGTTAAAAAATTACTCCCAAAAACAACTATCGAGATTCTTCAACATGAAATTGATGCCGATAGAATTCCAGAAAATAGAAATTGGGTAGAAATCTATAAAAAAATGAACACATATTCCAGAGGAAACCTTGAAAAAATAGCTTACCTTAACGGAAACACAATAAACGAAATTATTAAAAGAAGAGTTTATAGAGATCCGGAATCTATTTGGGCAGTTTTTAGAAGATCTAATTACGGTCCCGTAATGACAAGATTAGCAATCAGTTCAATTGAAATGGGAGTTACAAAAAAAGAAGTAATGGATTTAATGAAAGGTTATGAATCACAAGGAGTTATTCCAGATAATCAAAAAGTCCAGAGAGTAATTGATAGAGCATGGTATGTTGCAACTAGCAGATTAGATGCACGTGAAGCTAATGAAAAATTTAGAAATGAAAAGATTGAGGTTAATTCTCCATTATGTTTAGAAGCAGGCCTAAATTTAACTAAATTTGAAACAAAAATAACCAAAGAAGGATTGAAAACAGATTTATATGTAGATAAAAATGGTAAAATATCTGTTCAGTTTAAAAGTGAAGGCAAAAAGATTAAAACAAATTTAAGACTTCCAGCAGAAGAAGTTACATATTTAAGATACATTATGGACTCTCATTTTATTCCGGTTAATGGACATATAAAAAAATCTGAAAAAGGATTTAAAGTTAAAGTAATTATTGGTTAAGCTTTTTTAATGCTGCTCTAACCATACTTAAATTATTTTTATTAAAATAATTTATTATTTCTTCAATCTCTTCAGATTTTCTTTTTGAATTATTTAATGTATTATTTATTCTTGAGATAGATTTCTCTCTAAAGTTATCCCCTTCTGTTAGTGATAAAATATCAAAAAACTCTTCTTCTAAATCATATTCTCTGGAAAGTTCTGTTGATTCAATTAAAATAGCAGACAATGTTTTTGTATAACTACTTCTAAGTAATTTTAAAATAGCTACATCACCAACATTGTCACTAATTTTTTTGGTTTGCAAAAATCCATTTAAAAATAATAATTCTTCTGCTTTTTCACCAGAGATATATAAATAAGGATTAGGAGAATCTATTTTTCCAATTATTGCACCATCAACAAGATTTTCAACATGCTGATTTATTTTAAAAGTAGTATCAGGAGAAATATTGTTTAAATCTAAGTAGATTCCTTTTGTAAACTTTCCATAATTTTCTGCAGCTTCAAGTGCACTTTTTGGAGAATTTGCAGAAATTAAAATATCACAAGCAACAGCCACATCCTTAAATGTATCCAGAACTTTAATTTTAGATTTCTCAATAGCATCAATTGTTTTAGGAGATCTATCTTCCATCGAAGTTATAAATGTAATATCATCTGATTTAATTAATTTTACTAAATTTTTTGAAACATTTCCAAATCCAATTAAACCAATAATCATAATATCCTCATTGTTTTTTAAAAAGAAGCATATCATGCAAATTTGCACCAATGTGTCTTGCAATAGTATTGCATTTTACACATAATAAGAAGTAAATATCTTTATCAGATAGATCTATTTCAGTCAATCCTTCATAATTTCCCATACCTTTTGAAATTATGAATTCATGACTATCAAAAATTTGTCTAAATTCATCTGAAATTTCACTATCCACATAACCAACAGTTCCAGCCCCTATATCAACAAGTTCTCCGAATTCATCGAGTCCCACCTCCAATGCTTCAACCATTGTTGCATCATTTAAAATAGGTTCTGATTTGACTGCAATTGTAATATTCAAATCATATTCTTTAATTTTACTTAGAAGTAATTTATCAAATACAATCTCACCAGTATTATCCACTAAATATAACACTTTATCATGTGTTTTTAGAGAATTTTCAAATTCCTCAATATCCTTAACAGCCAAATCTTTTTTAAGTGAATTTTTAATTACACTTTCAATATCATCGTCTAATGTAAATGCACCAAAGTCTAGAATGTTACCAATAATAGCTATTTTAACATAATTTTCCAAACTGTCATCTTCAGTCAATATCTTTTTAACTTCAGGCAAGTATTTAATAGCAATTTCATTACCTTCAACTTTTTCTTTATAATATGGATCCATGCAACCAGTTTTTTGTTTAATAATATTATGCATTGAAGAACCGGTGCTATTTGAATTAGTACCTTCTCTGAAAGTAACACTTAAAAATTTGAAAATTTCACCCATTACTTCCATTTTAAGATTTTCATCATCAGTTGATAAATCTAAAGCTTCACGAGCCTGTCTTAAAAAACAAGGCCCACATTCATAACTAATATCCAAAATTAACCACCATATATTATTTGAACTAATTGAATTTCATCACCGTTTTCAATTACAGTATCCTCAATTACAAGTTCACCATTTTGTTTTGACACAATAGTTTGAGCAGATAATTGTAATTCATCAAGCAAATCTTTAATTGTATAATTATCATTAGGTAATACTCTTTTCTCATTTATTGATTTATATTTCAATATAAATTGCAATTTATCACATTCCCAATTCTTCTAAAAATGAACAAGCCTTACATAATTCATTAGCTGCAGGTTCACCACATTTACTACATCTTCCATGATTAAATTCTTTTTTTAATTCCTTTTTCAATACATTTTTAATTTTATCATATCCTCTGAGTGTAGAATATTTAATTGTAGGGTGTTTTTCAGCTAAATGATTAATAACTTCAGAAATTTCACCTCTAAATGACTGCATCGCATAAGGACAACTGTCAAAATGAACTTCCAATTCTTTTGCAACAACATATAATCCGATTTCACGTTCAGGTATTTCACGTAAAGGTTTGATTTTAACTGTGAATTCTTCTGCCTTAGATTCTGATTTTGCACCTAATTTAGTCAAATTATCAATATTTCCTTCAAGATAATTCATTAGGATTCCTTGAACTTCATCGTCCAAGTTATGTCCTGTAGCTATTTTTGTTGCACCCATTTCTCGAGCTGCTTTATTGATGATAGTTCTTCTAAATACACCGCAGTATGTACAAGAACCTTTATGATTTTCTTTCTGCATTATTTCATCTAGAGTAATCCCATATTCATCTTTTAAGGACACTACTTTATGTTCAATACCCAATCTCTCAGCATGCCTAATAGCTATATCAACACCATCCTGCCTATAATTATCGATTCCTTCATCAACTGTAACGGCGCAAAGCTCAATAATGTGCATTTGACGGAATGTATTTAATATTTCAAGTGTTGTTACACTATCCTTTCCACCAGATAATGCTACTAAAACTTTATCCCCCTTATCTAACAGTTTTTCTTTTCTAATAGTCTTTATAGCTTTCTTCTCAATTGATTCAATAAAACAATCCTTACATAATAATTGACCAGATTGTTCCTTTTTAATAATAACCTTAGGATTACCACATTTACTACATTGCATATTAATACCTACATCTGTTCTACAAATTGTGCAAGTTGGTTTAAAGTATTAACTTCAAATATTTGTGCTCCTGCATCCCTATACAATGAAACACAGCTGTCCACAACATCCCATTTATTTTTATCTTCCGGATTTAAAATTATAAGTTTTTTAGAATCTTTTACCATCTCTTCAACAATTTCCACACTAGCTGGAATACCATTAACCTTTGGTCCTGCCCAATCACGGCAATCTGATAAAATAATCACGTAAGATTTATTATTAATATTAGCTTGTTCTTGAAAGCTTTTAAATGAGGAGTACATATCTGAAGTACCATGAACCATTAAATTTTTAACTCGCAAATCTTTAACTTTTACGAATGAATCAATTAAATATTCTTCTTTTAAAGCATCAGTAGTTTCAATTACTTTGTTATCAAATTCGAAAGTTCTTGATCGTTTAAATGCTGTTTGTGCTGAAAACATCAACATGAAAAACCAGCTGCTAATCCATTCACATGACCCGCTGATATCATTTAAAAATAAATGTTCATTTTTGTGAGGTCTTGGTTTTGCTTTTACAAGTTCAAAAGGAACTCCACCATATTTTAAGTTAGCTCTTATGGTTCTCCTAATGTCAATTTTATTAGAAGTTGTTTTAGTTTTTCTTCGTGAACGTTTATTAGCAATTCTTTTACCCAACCTTTGGCAAATCTCAAGCATGCGAGGATCAAAACGATTTAATTTTGTCAAATCTTTATTCATCAACTCACCATCACGCTCAAGTTTTTTAGCCTCATCAAGTAACGGTTGGCCAGAAAGCATTTTTAATTTTTCATTTGTAATTTTCTCTTTTTGAACTTTACTTGCCATGCTTCCTTGTTTTTTGATTACATATTTGTTAGATTTAGGTCCAGTACCCTCATATGCCTTACTTTTTTGAAGTTGTTCAGGCATTTCAACCTTTTTATTAACAGTGAATACTTCATCAAATATTTTATTGAATTTAGGAATATCATATCTATCCTTAACATAAATTGCCATTAATGCGGTTTTTAGTAGATTCCTATCGCTTTCACCTAAATTCTTATAAATTTGCACAGCTGCCTGAGTACTCCTAACACTTACGGGCAAATCTTTTTCTCTTAACTGAGCGGACAAAGTTGCTATTTTTGTTAACATTTTATCTTTTATTAAAAATATCCTTTAAAACTCTTTTTTTATCGCTTTCAGTTTTAATAGCTACACCAACACTATCTTTTAAGGACTGATCTAAATTTTTAGTTCCTAAATTCATAACTGATTGAACCCAATCCACAGTACCTCTAACAGATGGTTTTTTCATTAAGTTGAGGTTACGTATATCATGAACTAATTTAACAACATATGATACAGTTTCATCATCTGCATTATGTAATTTTGATTTAACAATTTCAATTTCACGTTCAATGCTGGGATATGGAATGTATAAAAACAAACATCTGTCTTTTGTCTCATCAAGTAATGACCTTTGAGAATTTGATGTTAAAATGACAATCAAATCATTGTTTAATTGAAAAGTACCAAGATCATTGATAGTTATTTCTTGTTCTCCTAATGCCTGGAGTAAAAAACTTTCTACTTCCTCATCAGCTTTATCGATTTCATCTATTAACAATACTGAATCATTATCATTTAAAAATGCATTAAGTAAAGGCCTTCTTATGAAGAACTCTTCATCAAATATTTTATCTTCACGAACTGAATCATTTCTAGCGGCTTCCAAATGAAGTAATTGTTTTTGATAATTCCATTCGCCAACAATTTGTTCAAAAGTAATTCCTTCATAACATTGTATTCTAAAAAAATCCCTATTGAATGTTTTTGCAACTACTTTTGCTAATTCTGTTTTCCCAACACCCGGCGGTCCTTCTATAAGCATCGGTTTTCCAAGTAATAATGATAAATATAAAGTAGTTGAAATTTCATTGTTTGAAACATAATTTGAATCTAAAAGACTTTTATCAATATCCTTAATACTAATATTTTCAGCTTGCAATTCTTAAACCTTCATGAAAAATTTATTATAAGATAAGATTTAATCTAAATTTATTTAAAGTTTGTGTAATATAAGTAATAATATTTAATTATATAAAATATGGGAGGTATAATATGAAAGCTGATAATGCAATCATAATTGTATTAGTAGTATTGATAATACTTTGTGGAGCAGTTGCTCTTGTTATTACTAACAATGGAATTTCATTTAATAATACAAGTGATTCTGTAGTGAACAATACAACCAATACAACCAATATCACTGCTAATGATACTGATGAAACTGGTGCGACTCATGATACCGGACTTGTAGCTTCCAGTTCAGATGATGGTTCCAGTTACAGTAGTAGTGGATATAGCAGCAGTAGTGGCTCAAACAGCGGTTCTAGTTCAGGACATCAAAGTGACAACTCTCAAAGTTCAAGCGGAAGTGAATCCAGTTCAGGATCAGAATCCAATTCAGAACCAGAATCTGATAGTGCAGGACAAAGTGAAGGCTCATCCGCAGACTTCGAATAAAACTATTTTTTAAATTCATCAGGATTTTTGAATAAATCAAAATCCTGAACATATTCTTTTCCAGTAATCATAGCAATTTCTGCTTTTTGTAATTCTGAACCTAGATATGCTGCATGCTCCATTCTTGTAACCAATTCTTTTGTAATGATTTCTTCATAAATTTCCCGAGCATTATGCCCTACAATTACAATATCCGGCTTATTTTTCTTGAAGTGAGTGGCAGTAATCTTACTATGCTTAACCGTAGTTCCATAATCAACATTGATTTTAAAACTGCCTGCCTTATCCCTTATGAATTTCATAGGCTTTTCTTGCATAGTTTCTGGAATGCCATCCCTCTCATTTAATATAATATCATTTCTTTTATGTTTATCTTTAAATGCAACTAAATTAATCCCCAGATCTTTTGGAATGGATTTCCTATGTTTTGCAAGAAACATCATTTTAGATGCTGTAGCTAATTCATAAACACTACCTCTTGTCTTCCCACTTTCTTCAGGTGTAAACAATATGCTTACACCCAATTCCATACCAATTCCTGCAAGTAAAACATTAACTCCACCAGAATCAGCATCCATTAACTCAGTAACATTGCCCACACCAAAAAACATTGGTGCAGGATTTGTTTTATGGAATTCATTACAAGCGATTATGGATTCAACAATGCTAGAACTATTTACAGGATCTAAAATTAAATCTGCAACATATTTTAAACCTTCAGTATCTTTAATCAACTGATTCATTGCTTCAACTCTTTCAGCCGGAGATTTTGGAGACTTACCTTGTGAAAAGTTTGTTGGAAGTAAAACAGCAGGAATGTTTTTTTCTTTTAGAATTTCTTTAACTTCAGAGTTATTGCCTAAATCAAGACTTAAAACAAGATCAATACCATTTTCAGCTGCAACCTTTATTTCATTTGTATTTAATGTGTCAATACTTAATGGCCTACCACCAACAATAGGGCGCAGTGTATCAATTAATTCAGGAATTTTATCTGAGAAATCTTCACCTGCAGCCATCCCTATATCAATCATATCTGCTCCTGAATCAACAAAATACTGGCATTTATTAATCAATGCTTCTTTTGATAAAAAAGGTGCATTAGCAATCTCAGACAATACCCTCATTGGAAAATCTTCCCCAACTGGAAGATTCTTGATTAAAATATTATTTGGTTTTTTTAGAAGTTTTTCAATATTTTCTTTATCATTTTCAAATTCGTCAATGAATTTAAAAGCTTTTTTTCTCTTTTCTTCATCAATCAACTTATCTGCAGGTTTATCTTCAGACAATTCAATAGTACCCACTAAATTTAAAACCATTGCAAGATCCGCCCCATCAGTGGATCCTTTAAATGTAGGAATTCCAAGTTCTTTAGTTATTTCTTTTGTTCCTTTTTTAATCAAACCTGGAACTAAAATCATATCAATTTCATCTAATTGATTTGAAAAACAAGTTTTTACTTCTTTAATTATTTGTTTAGGAGTTAAAAATGCTGCAACTTGAGTATTATCTGCAATGTGTACAATTATATCCTCTTTTGAATTTGAAACTACCTCTTTTATTAAAGGATATGCCAACTCCCCTGTGATAATCAGAACTTTCATAATAACATTCCAACCAGATTTTTTCTAATATATTATATTTATTATACAATATATTAAATCCTTTTAAAAAAATTGAATTATTAAACATTGTAATACTCTAATAAAAAGTAACATAAAACTTTATATATTTTGGAATTTATAATGATTATACATGATAAATGTATGGAGGAAAAATTAATGATTGAAATTCGTTTTCATGGAAGAGGTGGACAAGGTGCTGTAACTGCTGCTGAACTTTTGGCTAAAGCAGCATTTAAAGACGGCAAATATTCTCAGGCTTTTCCATTTTTTGGAGTTGAACGTAGAGGAGCTCCAGTTATGGCTTTCACAAGAATTGATACCGAACCAATAGCTTTAAGATACCAAATCTACAATCCCGACCATGTATTAGTTTTAGATGATGGATTATTGAATGTAGTAGATGTTTTTTCAGGAATTAAAGATACTACTGAAGTTATAATCAATACTAAAACTTTTGAAGGTAGTGGAGAACATACTGTTAATAGTATTGATGCAACTGGAGTTGCATTAGACATGTTAGGACGCAATATCGTAAATACTATTATTTTAGGATATTTTGCTAAGAAAACCCAAATTGTAAGTATTGAATCATTACTTGAAGTGATTAGAGAAACATTCCCCGGTAAAGTTGGAGAATTAAATGTAGAAGCTACTAAAAAAGCTTATGATATGGGATAAAAGGGTGAATAGAATGGTAAGTATAGGTTGTGTAATTAAAACACCAGGCAATAGTAAAATCAACAAAACTGGAAGTTGGAGAACATTTAAACCCATTTTAGATAAAGAAAAATGTATTGACTGTGACAATTGTATTATTTTCTGTCCAGACTCCAGTGTAAATAAACAACATGATATAGATTATGATTACTGCAAAGGATGTGGAATTTGTGCACACGAATGTCCATCTGATGCAATTGAAATGGTAAAAGAATAAAGAGAGTGATTTAATGATAAAAGAAGTAATGACCGCAAACAAAGCAGTTGCAGAAGCTGTAAGATTAGCTAAACCACAAGTTATTCCCGTTTATCCAATTACTCCGCAAACTACAATTTCTGAATACTTAGCACAATATGTTGCAGATGAAAAAATTGATGCTAAATATATTAAAGTAGAGTCAGAGCACAGTGCAATAAGTGCTGCTGTTGGAGCAAGTGGTGCTGGAGTAAGAGTATTTACCGCAACATCTTCACAAGGATTAATGTTAATGCATGAGATTTTATTTGCAGCAGCAGGTATGAGAGTGCCTATCGTTTTAGCAGATGCGAATAGAGCAATTTCAGCACCGTTAAATATTTGGAACGATCAACAAGATTCAATTGCACAAAGAGATGCGGGATGGTTACAAATTTATGTTGAAAATGCTCAAGAAGCATTAGATTCCACTTTAATGGCTTATAAAATTTCAGAAAATTCCAATGTATTACTTCCATCAATGGTATGTTTAGATGGATTTATTTTAACACACACAGTAGAACCTGTAGAAATTCCTGATCAAGAAAGTGTAGATAAATTTTTACCTCCATATGTTCCAGAACATGCATTTCTTGATCCAAATGAACCTATGACAATCGGTAGTTTTGCTGATACAAATTATTATATTGAAGCAAGACATGACATGGAAATTGCAATGAACAACTCAATAGAAGTTATTAAAAAGACTTGTGATGAATTTGCTGAAATATTTGGAAGAAAATACGGTCTTGTTGATCCATACAAAACCGAAGATGCAGACATCATTTTTGTTGCAATGGGTTCACTCTGCAGCACAGTTAGAGTAATCGTGGACCAATTAAGAGAAAATGGGGAAAAAGTAGGTTTACTTAAAATTAGAGCATACAGACCATTCCCTGTTGAAGAAATCAAAGAAGTTATAAAAGACTGTGAAAAATTAGCTGTTATTGATAAAAACTTCACATTCGGAATTGGTGGAGCACTTTATGCGGACATGAAAGTTAAAATTGATAAAGAAATCTATGGATTTATTGCGGGTTTAGGTGGAAGAGACATCACGCCAGATTCAATCATGGAAATTTATGAAAAAACAAAAGAACCTGTACAAGATGTTACATGGATTGGACTTAAGGAGGAATAGATATGGATATACCTGATAAAGATTTATTAGCACCGGGACACAGAGGCTGTGCTGGTTGTGGAGCATCAATTGCTGTAAAATTAGCTCTTAATGCATTAGGCAAAAATACTGTAGCTATTTCTGCTACAGGTTGTCTTGAAGTAATGACCACCCCATACCCAGAAACTTCATGGGAAGTCCCATTTATTCACGTTGCATTTGAAAATTCAGGAGCAGTAGCATCTGGTGTTGAAAGTGCATTAAGAATTCAAGGAAAAGATGATGTTAATGTTGTTGCTTTCGGTGGTGACGGAGGAACTGTGGATATAGGTTTACAGTCATTATCTGGAGCTATGGAAAGGGGACATAATATGCTCTACATCTGTTATGATAATGAAGCATACATGAATACTGGAATTCAAAGAAGTGGAGCTACACCATATGGTGCAAGTACAACTACTTCACCAAAAGGAAGTGCAAGTTTTGGGGAAGACAAACCTAAGAAAAATATGCCAATGATTATGGCCGCACATGGAATTCCATATGTAGCAACCGCATCTATTGCATATCCTGAAGATTATGTTAAAAAAGTCAAAAAAGCAGCTGAAACTAAAGGACCTGCATACATACATTTACAACAACCATGTACTACCGGTTGGGGATATGCATCTGAAAAAACTATTGAAATGGGAAGATTAGCAGTTGAAACCGGATCTTGGATTTTATATGAAATTGAAAATGGTGACTTTGAAATTACATACAGACCTGAAGAAAGAAAACCGGTTAAAGATTACATATCAGTACAGAAAAGATTCAAACACTTAGATGAAGAACAAATCAATAAAATCCAAAAATATGTTGATGCACATTGTAAAGAATTAGGATTATAGGAGGAATATCAGTGGAAAGTATTCTTGTAAATAGCGACTTATGTGATGGATGTATGAATTGTGAAAACATGTGTGCATCAGTCCATAATGCTAGTAGGATAAAAATTATTGAACATGATTCTTCCTTTTATTCCATTGTATGTCAACATTGTGAAAATGCTCCATGTATAAAAATCTGCCCAACTGAAGCGGTCACTGAAGAAGGAGTGGATACTGAAAAATGTATTGGCTGTGGATTATGTGTAATGATTTGCCCATTTGGTGCTATGACATTCCAGTCCAAAGTTGCTGAAAAATGTGACCTGTGTGCTGACAGGGAAGAAGGACCTGCGTGTATTAAATCATGTACTAAAAGAGCTATTAGCATCGCTGATCCTGAAAAAATTAGATCTAAAAACCAGCAAAAATATTTAGCTAAAATGGCTGGAATCTATGAACCAGATAGTAAAAAAGGCGGATTTGTCCATGTCATAACAGGTCAGGCAAGAGCAAGACTTGTTTTTGATGAATAAATGAGAATTATGTATTCAGGAAACTGTACAAATTGTACAACCTGTGGAAGTTGTCAACAAACACAGAATGTTGACACTCCTATTTTATTTTGTATGCACTGCCAACCATCAGATGCGCCATGTTTAAAAGTTTGCAAGGAAAATGCAATTGAAGTATTAGGTGGAGCCATAACAATTAATGGTGAAAAATGTAACAAATGCAGAGATTGTGTTGAAGTCTGCCCAATTAATGTAATTAAAATTTAAATATTTTGAAATCAAAAATAAGATTAATTAAATTTTATAAGGTTTTATTTTGATTACAAAAGATACTATTAAAGATACTGTTTATGAACTTTACAAACAGGCCGTTATCGTTTTAGGTGATGATGTAAAGAAATCACTTAAAGATGCTCTTAAAATTGAAGAACATGATCTTGCAAGGTTAAATATTGAAGCTATTTTAAAAAATATTGAACTTGCTAAAGAAAAACAAATTCCGATGTGCCAAGATACAGGTTTGCCAGTAGTTTTTGTTAGATTAGGTAATGTTGAAGTTGAAAATTTACGTGAAGGGATTGAAGAAGGTATAAAAAAAGCAACAAAAGAAATCCCAATCAGACCAAACATTGTTGATCCATTAACAAGAGAAAATACAAATGTTAATGTTGGAGATTACATACCTCCAATAGATATTGAATTAATCGATGAAGATTACCTCGAAATAACAATATTGCCTAAAGGATTCGGTTCTGAAAATAACAATGCTTTAAAAATGGCACTCCCCGCCGAAGGAATTGAGGGCATTAAAGAATTTGTAGTGGAATCTGTTCTTAAAGCTAAAGGAAAACCCTGCCCCCCAACAGTTGTAGGTGTTGGAATTGGTGGAACATCAGATTTATGTTTAAAACTTGGTAAAAAAGCTTTACTTGGTGAAGTTGGTGTGAGAAATCCCAATCCACAAATAGCTAAACTAGAACAAGAAATTTTAGATGAAATCAATAATTCTGGAATTGGACCGATGGGACTTGGTGGAAAGACAACCTGTTTAGATGTAAAAATATTAAAAGCACATACACACACAGCAGGTTTACCAATTGGTGTTTGTATCCAATGTTGGGCAGATAGGCATGCAACAACAAAGATATATGATAATTAGACCATTATCTAATCTAATTACTTTTTTATTATCTGAAATTTCTCGGAGTAGTTGACCTAGGAATATTTTCATGAAATTCGATTGAAACATCCATCATTTCAACAGAGATATCCCCCATTCTTTCAAATGCTTTGACAACTCTAAATAAATAAATAAAATAGTTTGAACGCTCTTTTTCATCAAATGAATTTTCAGCCATTTGTTCTGCTATTAAATTAATAGCTTTAGTTTGAAGAATATGGATTGATTCTTCTAATTCCATTAAATCATCTTTAAGTTCAGTTTTTCCTTCAATAAATGATGTAATAGCTAAACGAATCATTTTTTGAGCTATTTTATACATCTTTTTTAATTTTTTTAAAACATTTTCATCAATTTCATAAACATCATTGATTACAAATTTAGCAATATGACCACAATAATCACCAATACGCTCCAGATCATAAGCAAGTTCATTATAAAGCATTGATTTTGAGATTTCCGAATGTTTATTCATACTAACAATTGTTTCGACGGATGTTCTTATCTTTTCAACCATATTGTTTGTGGCATAATCCATTTCCAAGGCTTTATTTGCTTTTTCTTCATCATATTCTAAAACAGCATCAAACGAAACTTCGATTTGTGAATGAACATGTCTTGCCATGTTTGCAATCATATCATTGACTATCACATTCCCTTTTGTCTCATTAGATCCGGCATAATCACTTAAAGACTCGGCAACTTTTTCATAGCTTTTTAAATCAATCATATATGCTCTTTTTACAGTTCCATCTTTAACAAGAGGTTGCAATAATTGAGTAACATATCTGCGAGTTATTCCCAACTTTACAGCAATTTCATCTTGAGTTGAAGGATTGTCATATAAAATAATATCTAAAATATCTTTCAAAGTTTTATCTTTTTTACTCATTATACCACGTTATTTGTAATCATCCAACAAATCATTGGATTCAAATTGAATATTGCCTGAAGATTCATTAATACCTGCTTCTTGATTACTATTTGATGACTTGCTTCTATCAGATTCTTGTTTAACTACTTTTTTAAATTTTACTTCATGAACATTATCACCATGTTTATGTTTATTCATATTTTGATAATTTTGTCTTGATATGTCTCTTTCAGCATAGTTGAAATCATTGTGTTTTCTGGAGTGATGTACTCTTCGAACATTTGGAGAGGAAAAATTTTCTTCATTAGTACTATGGCTAATTACTTTAAACTCATTTTCAACAGATTTTGCTGAAATGAGTATGTTAATTATCACAAATACTAACAATACAAAAGCAATAATAGCTATTGGTAAATCAAAATATACAAATACGGCATGATAAATCTCTGTAATCCTGTTTCCCAAATCCACAAACCCACGGGCTAAAAAGATTAAACCGACAAATGCAATAACCGTTCCATTTGATTTTTTAACAATGCCTCTTTTTAATACAAACGGATAAACACTCATAACTAACAATGCTAAACCTAAAATTCTGTATAAATTATTATTGGCAATTTCCTGAATTGATAAATAAACATTTACAAAAGTATAAGGTAAAATACCAACTTCTGATAATAAAGCTGAAATTAAAATAAACTGAATTATAGCTATTACAATAAGTGGAAATACATATGCAATTTCCCATTCAAAGCTAGGGCTGAATGTTTTTTTCCCAATAGGATTTTCCAATACTTCTGTAAGCATATTATAAAGAACAGAAGAAATAACTGAACCAATAATTGTACCTGCAACACCCATAACTGAAGTTAAAATAGCAACAAATGCTGAAATACAACCAACTAATACAAGTTTTTTATAGTTCATAATTCACCTTAAAAATTTAATTAAAAATAAAATAATATAATTAATCTTATTTAATATTATTTGTTCTTAATAAATTTAAACTTTAAGGAAAATTTAAACTATAGTTAAAGCATGCGGTACTTTCTTTAAAATGTTTTCTTTAATTGAAATCATTGTTGATGAAGCAATAGAAAAGTTTGCCTGACTAGATGCCCGTTTATCATCATTTTCAGCAATGATTGTAGCATTCAATTCATCTTGCAAATTATTAACTGTATTGCTCAAAACCCAATCATCAACATCGGAAATAATTATTTCTTCAACTTTTTTGTCAAGTTCTTTGGCAATAACCCAAGAAACAAATCTCCCACCATGTAATGAAACAGTACTACCTTCAACCAAATTAACTATGTCATTTAATGTATGTTTAAGTTTAATATTATGATACATCCTGGAATTAACTAATGTTGCCCAATGCGCATCCCCAACATGATATGATCCTATTTTATTTGGATAAATATTTTCAGAGCCTGCAAATTTTACTGCAGCGGCTATTGCAATCAAATCCTGTTTTTGAACTGGAAGACCCATATTTGGAAATTCTTCATTGATTATTTGCACTACTCTTGGAAGACCAAACTTCCCCCTTCTTGCAGTTCCAGGTTCATATCCGCACATATAACCATGATGATTTTTAGGAAAACCGGTTATTACCATATTTAAACCAGACCTCAGTCCCATTCTAAGTTCATGTTCATAAGCACCATTAGTAGCTACAACTTTTCCAGGAGATAAAATTCTTGCAGCTGCAATTGTTTTTGCAAATGATTCTGTTGTGTTTTCACATCTATTAAATGGACCTCCTTCAACTACAATAACATCAGCACCAAGGTCGATGGATTTTTCAAAACCTGTGATTACTTCATCATAACCATCACCAACAAACATTATAGACTCCAAACCCTTGCCATATTTTTTAGCCAAAACTGCAATATCCTTAGCTTCACTTAAGGGAGCTGCATGAGCATCACCAGTTTGTTCTGATGAAACATTAACTGCAACAGATGAAGATAATTTAACCCAATTTTCTTTATCTTCTTTTTGTTCAAATTCTTTATCAATTAATCGTTCATGTATTCTTCCACGAGGACATTCAGTAAATGAAGGTCCTTTACTGTAACATTCACCACCACAACCTGTAATGTTTTTTGGAAGTCTCATTGCACCATTTTCACCAAAATGATCCAAATCAAGAGGAACATCAACAATTTCATGAACCTTTTTCATTACTTCAAAACCAGTCATTCCAAATTTTTCACCAATATCAGAAAAAGCATAAGCACAAATATGAATTGGAGCGCCAATCATATCAGATAGACGGCAATTACCCAACAAATCCATTAATTCCAAATCCGAAGCACATGTACCAACAACAACTTCAGTCAAATCACAACCTAAAGGAAATCTTTTAAAACTCATTCCCAATTTCATGGTATCATCTAATGAAAGTTCAGATATTGCATCCACCACAGAACCTACATCTTTTTTCATTTTTGATATTTCAATTGCCGCTTCATCACTATGAACTGCTTCTTTAATTAAATCATACATGAAACAAATCCTCCAACACATTCTAAGTATATTTCAGTGCAATATTAAATAAAAACTTTTTGTTTTATTCTTAATTAAAATCCTTTAAATAATGAATAAAAAAGTAATACTATTTTATTAATATAAATAAAAAAGTAATACAAGTATTACTAAAAATAAATATATAAAAAATAAGTAATACTAATTTAAAGAAATATATAAAGATTTAAATAGTAGCACAAATTTAATAAAAATTATTACTACATGTTGTAACTACCATAAAAATACATACCCATTTACAATAGCATTGTAGTAAAAATCTTTCAAAAAAAATAGAAATTAAAAGGAGACTGAAAAAATGAAAGTAGCAATTTTAGGTGCAGGATGTTATAGAACCCATGCTGCAAGTGGAATTACAAACTTCACAAGAGCTTGTGAGGTTGCTGAGGCGACAGGAAAAGAAAATATTTCAATGACCCACTCAACAATTGAAATGGGTGCTGAATTATTAGAGTTAGCTGGAGTAGATGAAGTTGTAGTATCTGATCCAACTTTTGACGGTGAATTTACTGTAGTGGATGATTTTGATTATGCTGAAGTAATAGCAGCACACAAAGCCGGGAATCCTGAAGAAGTAATGCCAGCAATCAGAGCAAAAGTAGCAGAATTAGCCGAAACAGTTCCAAAACCATCAAAAGGTGCAATTCACTTTACTCACCCAGAAGACTTGGGAATGAAAGTAACTACTGATGATTCTGAAGCAGTTGCTGATGCTGATTGGGTAATGACATGGTTACCTGAAGGCGGTATGCAGCCTGACATCATCAAAAACTTTGCTGATGACATCAAAGAAGGTGCAATCGTAACTCATGCATGCACCATCCCAACTACCGGATTAAATAAAATCTTTGAGGATCTCGGAACAAATGTTAATGTAGCCTCCTACCATCCTGGTGCTGTACCTGAAATGAAAGGACAAGTTTACATAGCAGAAGGTTTTGCTGACCAAGATTCCATCAACACATTAATGGATTTAGGTAAAAAAGCAAGAGGATCTGCATTCACATTGCCGGCAAACATGATAGGTCCTGTATGTGACATGTGTTCTGCAGTAACTGCAATTACCTATGCAGGTATTTTAGCATACAGAGACACAGTGACTCAAATTTTAGGTGCTCCTGCAGGATTTGCACAATCCATGGCTAATGAAGCTTTAACACAAGTAACTGCATTAATGCAGAATGAAGGAATTGACAAAATGGATGATGCTTTAAATCCAGCTGCATTATTAGGTACTGCGGATTCCATGAACTTCGGTTCCCTAGCAGAAATTGTTCCTACTGTATTAGATTACTTAGGTAAAGACGAATAAAAACAAGTTAATTAATTGTTGGATTAATCCAACAATTTTAACTTATTTTTTAATAATTATCAAAAGTAGCTATTAAAAAATAAGTTAATCTCCAAAATAACGTATTAAGGATTAGATGTTATGATTGATGATATTTTAAATAAAGCAAAATTAGGAAAAAAATTAACTGATGAAGAATATTTAGAACTATTAAAAATTGACAATAATGACTATTTAGAAAAGTTATTTTCAATAGCTTGTTATATCAGAAATAGCCAATCAAAAGAAATAAAATTAACATCAACAGTCCATATTACCAATAAATGCCAAATCCAACCAAGATGCGAATACTGCGGATTTGCTGAAAAGACCTCAAGAACTGGATATTATGATGCATTTTATAAATCAAATGAAGAAATTTTAAATGCCATCGTCTCAATTCAGAAAGCCCATATTCCTCGTGTAAGCTGCTCTGGAGGATATGGATATAAAGGCAGACAGGCAGTAAATGCATGCAAAATAGTAAAAGAAAATTCGAATCTGGAAATTCTAATTAATGTTGGTGGAGATTTAACTGAAAAATCAGTAGAAGAATTAGCAAAATTAGGTGTTGATACAGTATGCTGTAATCTCGAAACAATCAATGAGGACATATTTAATGAAAGAAAACCCGGAGATTCATTGAAACAAAGAATTTTAACTTGCAGACGAGTGAGTTCCGCAGGAATTGGTTTATCATCAGGATTACTATTGGGAATTGGAGAAAGTGTTGAGGATAGATTAAAACACTTGCGTTATTTATCCAGCTTTAAAACTCTTGAAGAAATTCCGATTATGGGTTTTAATCCATATCCAGATACTGCAATGGCTGACTATCCTTCGTTTCCCTTAAAAGAACAGTTGAAGATTGTTGCCATTACACGTATAATGTACCCTTCAATTAGAATTACAATGCCTACACCGACTGTTGGGCCAGAAAATGTTGAATTTTCACTGAAAGCAGGGGCGAATAATTTAGCTACTGTGATTGCCGATAATTACCCTCTTGAAGTAAAAGGGGTTGGATCACCAGAATATGGCAACTATACAGAAGTAATTAATGTAATTGAAAAATTAGGGTTAATACCTCAAACTATTTAATTTCAATTTAAAGTGATTATTATGGCATTTGAAAAGATGATACATGATGCATTTGAAGAATCTAGGAATAACTCTAGACTCGGAGATACAACTGATGAAATAAATGAAATTAAAGAATATATAAAAAATGCTAAAAAAATTTATGTTCCAAATAAAAATGGGATTAAAGTAAAAGTTTTAAATGAAGTATTAAATAAATATGGACTTCCAGAAGCTGAAATCCTTCAAATTAATACCAGTACTGCCGACACCAGTAGAATTCCCGCCCTTGCAAAAGCTTATATGGCTCTTGATCAAAGTGATGCTGATTTAATTATTGCAAGAGGCAGATTAGGAATTCCCGGTTCTGGCTCATTACTTATTTTTATAGACAATAAAGGAAGAATATTAACTTGTGGAACATCCCCTTCCCATCCCATTCATAAAAAATCTCTTGAACAAGCAGTATATGAAGAAGCATGTGAAGCACTTGAAAAGATTGGATTTGATAAAAGGTTAAAAAAATGAATATCGATACGGGAATTACATCAGAAGTATTTACAATCAAATCTCAAATAAGATTATTAGACATTTTTAATGAGATAATTAATAAAAAATCACAAATTGTATATGAATATTTGAAAAGTTTAAATCTGGATAATAATGTTAAAATAATTGTTATTGGAACGTATTTTACTGGATTGGGAATAGTTAAAAAATTAAGTGAAAAATACAATAATATTATATTAGTTGACATTTATCCTCATTTAGAACAGTTATTATATACCAAAATTGGCGGGGAATTAAAAAATAATATTAAATTTTCATCAGATCTAAATTTAATATATAATGGAGATGTTGTTATTGATACCACAGGATTTGGCGGAATCAATGTAGAACAGTCTTCAAAATTTAATGTTAATACATTTATAATCGAAGATCCGATAGCAGAGAATAATGATATTTTGTTGAAACATAAAAACAATATCCTAAACAGAATAAATGTGGTGAATTCTCAAAATAAAGCAATTATAAAAACAAAAGGAATTAACACAAAAACTTCTGGAACAATGAGTTTAACAATGAGAATATTAACAAATGCCCTAGATAACTGCCTTAAAAAAGAAGGTGTTCTCTATAGTGCCTGTGAAATGGGATTTTTTGAAGAAATTATTTTTAAAGAAAAAAATATTGATAAATTCATAGAACTGACAAATATGCCTGCAATTAAAGTATCAACAATAAAACCATTTAATTGTAATGAGATTATTAACAGAGAACTTGATAAAATAACATCAAAAATGATTTTAAATGAAACTTAAAGAAATTATTAGCTTTATAAATGAAAGAATACCTGAAGATTTAGCATTAAAACACGACAATGTTGGATTGAATGGAGAATATGATTTAAACCAAGAGATAACATCTATTAAAATTTTCATGGATTTATTGCCTGATGATGATAATGGTGAGAATACATTAATTATTACACATCATCCCCCATTATTTATCCCTAAAACACCCACTTACACAATTCATTCAAATTGGGATGTAATTAAAGGAGGATCTAATGATATTTTAGCAAAGACATTAAAATTAGATGTAATTGATGTTTTAGATGAAAAAACAAATATTGGAAGAATCTGTAAGACTGATTATTCATTTAATCAATTGAAAAAAATCATCTTAGACAAATATGAAAATGTAAGGATTGTAACTCAATTAAATGATGATTACATTTTAAATAAGATTGGAACAATATCTGGATTTGGTCTTAAAAACTCAAAATATGTCAAATTAGCAAAAGAAAAAGAATTAGACATATTAATTTCTGGTGATTTGACACAAGAAACTGCAATCCTTGGAAAAAATTTAAGCATCACATTAATTGATTTAGGACATCATGAAAGTGAAGTACCCGGTTTATATCAATTAGCAAACCTCTTAAAAGAAATTAATATTAATATTGAAGTGATTGATAAAACCCCCATCAAAGTGATAAAATGATAGATGAAATACAAAAAATGGAAGATTTACAAGTTCCAAAAGGCAGAATAGATCTGATCGGTTGTGGAAGATTAGGATTAAGAATAGCAATTAACTTAATACAAATTCATAGAGGAGGACCGAAAGTAATTGGTGCTTTTGATGGGCAAAAAATTTCTGATGGAGACATAATTTTCAAATTATATGGTGCGGAGCTTGATGAATCCAAACCTGATTTTATAAAAAGATTATGTACACATGACAAAGAATTTAGAAAAATCGAGGTGCATAACGAATATATCAACGATGATAACTTAGATTTAATAACTGGGGATGTGATAATTATTGTTATCGCTGGTGGAAACACAATACCTACTGCTTCAAAAATAATCAAACATGCGCAAAAAAAAGGTGCTAAAACCATTAGTACCGCAGGAATATTCGGATTTGGTAACGAACACATCGAAATAAAAGACATTTCCGAATATGATAACAACAATCCAGCTATTGAAGAATTGAGAGCACAAGGAGTTACTGAGAACCATTTAGTTTTAACAACAAATAAATTAATTAGAGATAATGAACCAGTAACACCATACACCTTAGATGAAGTTGCAAAACTAATTACCATATGTTCACTAAAATTATTAAAAGATCAAAATGATTAAAATAGCTACAGCAGAATGCTTTACCCATGGAAAAATTGGAAGGGAACTCCATGCACTAGCTCAAAATTACGAAGGAAATTTTGGAATGGAATATATCCAAAATTCTAAACAATATGGTAACTTTGACTACAATGAACTGAATGTAACCTGTAGCCTATTTATACCAACACTTGAAGCCGTTAAAAAAATTTTAAATGTGAAAAATCCTCCGAAACCAGATACTTTAATCAAAGGAATTAAAGTTTATAATGAAGAAAAAGATAAAACTGTAAGTAAAATTATGGCAAAAGCGGTTAAAGAACTAAGTGATTGTGATATTGCTATTGGAACAAGTGCAGGAATAGGTAGAGGTGGAATAACCATATTAACAAATAATTTTGAAATAACAACCACCACCGATATTTATGCTGATTTAACAGATAACAATAGTTCAGATTTATTCAAGAGATCAGAATCCGGAATTAAAAAAACATTAGAAATAATATTACTTCTTTTAAATAATAATTTTGACAGAATAAACTCGTTAGAAAATGTTGAAATTATAAAAAAATAATCAGAAAAAGCCTTAGGGGGGATTCGAACCCCCGACTTCCACCTTACCAAGGTGGCGCTCTACCGGCTGAGCCACTAAGGCATAATCAGGAATTAATAAATTTTAAAAATCATAAAATAGTGCAAGGGAAGGGATTCGAACCCTCGAAGGCCTATACCAGAGGATCTTAAGTCCTCCCCCTTTGGCCGCTCGGGCACCCTTGCATACAACAATAATAATATTTGTTTTTATAGTATATAAATATTGTCTTTTTTTAAAGATATTACAACAAAAATAATAAAACTACAAAATAATATTGAGTAACAAACTATTTAAATATTATATATTAAATAATAATTAATTATAAAAATATATTTTTAAAAATAAATTAACTGGTGTATTAATTGAAAATTGATATGGAAGAATGTGGAGTTTGTGAAGACTGTATTGATGTATGCGTAGAAGAAGCAATTGAAAGAAAAGCATACACTGTAACTATTGATCCTGAAAAATGCGATAACTGTGGAGAATGTGTTGACGTATGTCCAGTTGGAGCTATTTATGAAGAATAGGTATTAATAATGAAAATAAAATTTACTTTAATTGATTACTTAATTATCATTTTGGTCGTATGTGCTATTTCATTTGCATTTATACACATAACAACAGATAATTCATCAGAAGTGCAAAAAACCGTGTTTGATGCATCTACAATCAATAAAATTCCAGATACTTATTTTAACTATTATAGAGATGGATATATTGTAGGAACTACTGTCGATGGATTTAATGCTAGTACTGGAGAAAAAATAACACTAAATGGCACTATAAAATGGATTGGAAATAATGGTGGAACAGACGTTAAGATATTAGTCGAATCCGACAATACCACTTATCTTGTTGGTCTATATAAAAGTATTCCGGAAGCGGATATTTATATAGATAAAATTTCACTTGAAACTAATGGCAGTACCTACCCAAATTTAGTAGAAATTAAAGCAAGTCCAGAAAATATCTCAACAATCAATGATTTGAATAAAAATTTATCAAATAGTGATTTTGAAATATCTACTATAATCTCTCTTGATTCCTTGGACTTGGTAAAAATCCAAGAGATAGCTAACAAAATAAATTCTCACGATAAAAGAATGGCTATTAAAACACCTAGTTCAGGATTGGGGAATAGCCTGATATTGGAAAATGCTAATAAACAAACACTTGACGATGCAAATTCTGTTTTAGGCAATATTAACGGACTTACAGATGAACTTACAATTAGAATATACAACTGTAGTGACAGCCAATTAGAGCAGGTAAAGAATAGCTATAATATTACAAATATAAGAACATTTTAAGTTGTGCAAATAATGAGCATTATTTATTCCAAGATAACTTCAGTGATAAACAAGATAAGTGATGAAATTCACAGATCTTTTTTATTTACAACAATATTTTCTATTTTAAGATTCATTGAACTCCAATGGATCAATAGCTATTTTAAGGAATTATATCCAAATGAAAAATTTTTAAATTTTTTAAATAACAGTATCTTAAAAAAAAATTTATTTAATCCATTAATAGTCCTTTTACTATTTTCTTTCTTTTTAATTTTATCAATAAAATCACCATCTAAAAGTTTAGTTATTACATTAATTGTCGGATTTATAGCATTTTTTATAGGATCAACCATATTACCAAAATATTTCTTAAATAATAATATCAGAATTATTGAATTTAATAAAAAAGACATATATTCAATTGGTTTTTGTTTAATATTAGTTAGTATCATATTTTTTGGAATATGTATTGCGTCTGTTGGAGGAATTCCTCTTTTAAAACCATCAATAAGATATTTACTAAAACCAATATTTACAATGCCTGTGTTTTTAATAATACCAGGAACCTGTTTAGTGGCCAGTGCTTATTTAAAAGATTTCCAAATGAAAAATATTACACGTTCACAAGCAAGATTCAGATTCATATTTTTGCTTGCCATAGACACTGCATTATTATTACTCCTAGGTTATAGAACACCACTAGTTGCAGCATTTCTCATCATAATTATAATAGGTTTTTATGGAAATATCATTTCACTTTGGGAAGTTATAATAAGTGGATTAATTGGTATAGGTGCTATTATAGGAATCGGTTATTTTAGATCACTTAGTGAGATGACAATAACATCATCAACAAATCCATTTTACACATTACAATCAAGAGCGGATTTCACATTACATGTTTTAAACTTGCTTGATTTTGTTGGAGGCAATGCAGGATTAACACACGGGCATTTGTTGACCAGTTCCATTCCAGGAAGTGATTTAGGACCAAGAATGCTCATTGGAAAAATTATTGCATGGAGAACAGAAGTTACAGTTACCCCCACACTAATTGGACAGATGGTTGTAGACTTTGGTAAAATAGGTGTAGCAGTTGAAATGTGTATTTTAGGATTCATTTTAGGAATTGGATTTAAAATAATGCAGAAAACAAAAAACTATTTTTACATTGCCATTTACTCATTGATTTTAACATATTCAATTTTAGGCATAGAAACTGGAATTTTAGACATACAAGTTTTATTTTACTTCGCAACAGCCATATTTATTTATTTAATTAACATCAAAAAATCCCAACAATAGAAACTTTTTTTTACATGAAGTAATACAAAAATCCATAAATAATACAAAAAAGTATTACTTTAATAACATTTATATATTGAATATAAGTTAAATTATTAAATGTCAAGACAAAAAAAGGATTTATTAATAGTTATACATAATAAAACTCCAAATTACTTGATTTTTATTAAATTAAACAAAAAAAATGAATTTAAAGTAATACTTAATATATAAATTATAATCAAAAAAGTATTACTTATAATTGATGGAGGAATTAAATTGCATATACCTGATGGATTTATACCTATCGCACAATGTCTTGTATACTATGTAATTTTAATCGTTGCATTATACTTCTCTGTGAAATGGGCCAAATCCAACTTAGATGAAAAACGTATACCTCTTTTAGCAGTACTTGCGGCAGGTATCTTTGCAATCATGTCCATGAACATGCCAATCCCATTTGGTACTAGTGGACACATGGTTGGAGGTGCTTTAGTAGCAATTGTATTCTTAGCACCTGAAGCTGCTGTTTTAGTATTCACAGTTGTTTTACTTATCCAAGCATTAATCTTCGGAGACGGAGGAATTACTGCTCTGGGAGCAAATGTATTGAATATGGCTATTGTTGGAGGTTTTGTAGGTTTATACACCTTTAAAACATTAAATGGAAAAATAGGAAAATATCCTGCAGCAGGAATTGCTGCATGGTTAGCTACAGTACTTGCTGCATTAGCATGTGCTATTGAAATGGGCATTGCTGGTACATTCCCAGTAAATGTTGGTATCCCATCCATGGTTTTATACCACTTCTTTATTGGAATAATCGAAGCTATATTAACTGTAATCGTTCTTGTAGCATTAGACAAATTTAGACCAGACTTACTCTCATGGAATAAAACTGAAGGAAGTGCATAGTATGGATAAAAAAGATATGTCATTAATCATTGTTGCAGTAGTAATATGTATTGTAATCAGTTGTCTTTCACCATACATTGCATCTGGCGATCCAGACGGTCTTGAAAAATCTGCAGAAGATGCGAGTGTCCCTGAAGACTTCCAAATTGAACCAATAAATGGAATTCCAGATGCGATCTTCCCAGATTATGCATTTGCAAGCGCCCCAGATAATCAAGGATTACAAATTGTAGCCCTGATAATAGGAGCAATTTTAACTCTTGGTGTAGGATACGGAGTTGCAACAATTTTAAAAAGTAGAAATTAAATCATTTTAATCTCTTCTTTTTTCCCTTTTTTAGAATATCAAAACAAAATAATAATATATTACTATTTTTTTAATATTATACTAGTGAATTAATATGGTTGACATAACACAAATAATGAGGTTTGATGAATTATCATCACAAAATAGCCCAATACATAATTTAGAAGGACGTATTAAATTAATAACCACTATTTTTATTATCCTTGTTAGTGTTATTTCAAAAGAACTTTTTATACCAATAATATTAGAAATAATCTTATTAAACATATTAAAGATTGCAGATTTATCCTATATTAATTCTGCAAAAAGATTATTAATGTTGCTTCCTTTTGGCGGAGCAATAATTGTATTCCAACCATTTATTCAACCAGGAAATATAATCTGGAGTTATTCATGGTTGCATATTACTGATTTTGGACTTAATTGGGCAATTTTACTACTTGTTCGTATGATTGTCTGCTTAACTGCAATAATCATCTATTCATCAACAACCCCCCTACAAGAAATGGCAAGTTCATTTAGAAAACTAAAGATGCCGAGAGATTTAGCAATGATTCTTTCAATCATGGTCAGATTTTTATTTTTATTTGTTGATGAGCTTGCAGCAATCCGAAAAAGTCAAAAATCTAGAAATTTTAACATACACTCTAAAAATACAACATACAAATGGAGAGTAAAACAAGTTGGATACACAATAGGAATGATGTTTTTAAAATCATATGAACAAGGAGAGCGTGTTCACAAAAGTATGGTAAGCCGTGGATTTTCAGATACATCAGAAATGTTTGACGAAAAGAAATCTCCTGAAAAAAGCGATTATATATTCATTATCTCAATTATTATTGTAGTAATTATACTTGAGATTATCATGTTCAAATATAGTGGTCAATTAGGTTACTTCGGCCAAAATTTATCTATTAACTAGGTGGCAAAATGGAAAAAATTCATTTAGAGACAAAAAATTTATCTTTTACTTACCCTGACGGAACTAAAGCTTTAAAAAATGTGAATATTCAAATTAAAAAAGGAGAGAAAATTGCAATTATGGGACCTAATGGTGCCGGCAAATCAACACTTTTTTCACATTTTAATGGTTTAACGGAACCTACATCAGGACATGTTGAAATTGATGGTGAAAAGATAATCTTTAATCGTGAAGAGCTACTTAAAGTAAGACAAAAAGTAGGAATCGTATTTCAAGATCCTAATGACCAATTATTTGCACCAACTGTTAAAGAAGATGTTGCTTTTGGACCTATGAATTTAGGCCTTGATTATGATGAAGTTAAAAACAGAATCGCCGAATCATTGAAAATGGTTGGAATGAGTGGTTTTGAAGATAAAACACCACATCATCTAAGTGGAGGCCAACAAAAAAGAATAGCTATTGCAGGCATAGTTGCAATGAAACCCGAAATTATGATTTTAGATGAACCAACAGCAGGTCTTGATCCAGAAGGTGTTGACAAAGTATTGAATATCTTGAATAACCTTAATAATGAAGGAATGAGTATTGTAATATCATCACATGACATTGAAATGGTAAATCATTTTGCAGATAAAATATTCATTTTATACAATGGTGAAATAATAGCCAAAGGCAATAAGCACCAGATATTTTCAAATAAAGAATTATTAAAAAAAGCTCACCTAAAAGCACCGACAACAACTGAAATTTTATATAAATTAAAAGAAAACGGACTTGATGTCAATACTGAAAAAATAACTGTTGATGAAACAGTTGAAGAAATCTTAAATATTGAAAGAATTAAATAGAACCATTTTCTGATTCATTTTTATTAAATCTATTTTTAAGTTTTGTTATAAATTCAAACTCCTGACCTAGTTCTGGAGAATTTCCGAATCCGCAATTTGGACAATGAACTTGATTACAGTTATGTTTACCGCAACTAGAACATCCTCTGTTTTCCAATTCATTTTCATCGAACTCAAAACCACACATTCGACATTTCATAATTCCACACCATAAATAAAAAAAATAGTTCTTTAAATAAAATAATAAAAAATTGAAGCTACATAACTTCAATATTTTCAGCTTCTTCCTTACGAAGACAAACATCATAACCTTTTACATTCATTTCGATAGGATCACCTAAAGTAGCTACTTTTTTAAGAGTAATCTTTGCTCCTTTAATAAATCCCATACCCAATAAATGTCTTCTCAAATCAAGATCTCCAGTATCATGATATTTAACTAAAGTTACTGTTTCACCAGGTTTTGCATCTTTTAATGTTTTCATATTATCACCTACCATTACCTAAAATAATTTTTAGGCATACTAAAAATTTCTTAATTCATATTTTATTTTATCAAGTATATAAATATTTAGTTAAGACTAAAAATCCGAAGTTTTTAAATAAAGATGAAATTAATCATCAGAATCTTTAGGAACTTTAACTCCTTTAATCCCACTTTTACTACGCATAATTATCACCAAACAAATTTTGTAACATTCAACATCAAATATTTAGGAATACCTAAAAATTTAAAAAAAATAAAAAAAAGATGGAAAAAATCCACCTTAATTACAGAACACCACATTTAATTATCCGAATCCTGCCAATAAACCAATATTATAAATTAAGAATGAAACAATGAATGCTGTTACTAAGGTAATAGCGCACATAGTTAATGCCCATTTATAACTGTTGGTTTCTTGTTTAATTGCACCAATAGCTGCAAAACATGGAGTATATAACAATGTAAATGCCATGAATGAAAATGCAGATAATGGTGTGAAAGTATCATGTATTAAGTTAGTAATTCCTTCTTCATCATCTTCCTCCATACCCGCAAGAGTACCGAATGTTGCAACCACTACTTCCTTGGCAGCCAAACCAGCAATAATTGCTACAGCTGCTTGCCATGTACCAAATCCTAATGGAGCAAATATTGGAGCAATAGCAGTACCAATCATACCAAGAAGACTCATTTGAGGATCTGATCCGCCATATGGGAATATATTTTGTAAAATCCATAATACGATGGAACAAGCAAGGATAATAGTACCTGCTTTTCTTAAGAATCCTTTTACTTTTTCCCATGTATGCAATAATACACCTTTTAGGGATGGAACTTTGTAAGTTGGCAACTCCATAACAAACGGAGTGGATAATCCTTTAAACATGGTCCTTTTAAGGATTGCTGCAACAATAAGCGCTACAACAATACCGAGTAAATAAATTGCAAGTAATACATTACCTCCATTGTCAGCAAAGAATGCGGCAACAAAAATAGCATAAATTGGTAATCTGGCAGTACAAGACATAAATGGAACAAGCATCATAGCAAGCATACGATCCCCTTCATTTTCCATAGTTCTTGTTGCCATAATAGCAGGCACACCACAACCAAATCCTAAAATCATAGGAATAAACGCCTTACCATGAAGACCAACTATCTTATGCATAATTTTATCTAAAGTAAATGCTGCCCTTGCAAGATAACCACAATCTTCTAAGATACTTAAAAACAAGAACATTAGAATAATAATCGGCAAGAAAGTAAGAACACCACCAACCCCACCTATAATACCATCACAGACAAATGAAGATAATAAACCATCACCAAGGAATGTAGCTACCCATTCACTCAACATACCAAATGCTTGATCAATCATATCTTGGAAAGGAGCTCCAACTGTAAATGTTAGTTGGAACATTGCCCACATAAGAATAATAAATATAAACGGAGCTAAAATCCTGTTTGTAACAATTTTATCAATTTTATCAGTAATTGTTTCCTTTTCAACAGCAGGTCTTTTAACAGCTTCAGCCATTAAACCATCAATAAATGCATATCTAGCATTAGCGACAACTTCTTCAGCACCTTCTTTATAAATAGTATGAAGATGACCTGCCACCTTATCAGTTTCGGCCATGATTTGAGAACTTATTGAAGACTGTTGTACTTTTTGAATTACAATTGAATCCTTTTCCAATAATTTGATTGCAGTCCAAATAGATGGAACATCCAACAACTTATTGTCTCTTTCAATTAATTCTTGAAGATCACCCAAATGTTCTTTTAATTCATCACCATATGATAATTTAGCACTTGTATTTTTTGGTTTTGAAGCCGCTTTTTCAACAGCACTTAATAAAACATCAAAACCATCTTTATTCTTTGCATTAATTTCCACAACAGAGAAACCTAATAGTTCACTCATTAAATCAATATCAATAATATGATCTTTTTTCTTTGCGAAATCATTCATGTTAAGAGCCAATACTAAATTGGCACCCAGCTCCATCATTTGAACTGTTAAATACAAATTACGTTCGAGATTAGCTGCATCAACTACATTAACAATAACATCAGAATCATCATCTACAATAAAATCTCTGGAAACAATTTCTTCCATAGAATGAGCACTTAATGCATAATTACCCGGTAAATCAACAACATCATACTCATAATTTCCGTGGGTGAAATGACCCTCTGCCCTTTCGACAGTTTTACCCGGCCAGTTACCAACATGTTGACGCATACCAGTCAATTGATTAAATACTGTAGTTTTACCCACATTCGGGTTTCCTGCTAATCCTACAATCAATTTTTTCATTTATCATTCTCCCTATCAATTAAATAAAATACTTTTATGTTCACCTAAAAAATTCATAAAACAGTAATTTAGGTTAACCTAAACAATACATTATTTTTACTTCATCCTATTTAAATATTTAGTCATACCAAAACCAAAAAAGTAATATATAAAAAAATAACTATCGTTATATATACTATTTTCACATACGGCAATTAAGAGAATAGAAATTTAGGTATACCTAAAAAAATACAAAACTTTATATAATATAAAAACAAACTTTAATACAAGTGACAGATATTTAGGAATACCTAAATAATATCACTTTAAAAAAACATTATTAATTTTAACAATAATGCAATCTCCAAAATATATATTTGTATTAAATTAGCTTTACACAATTTTCTAATTTAATACATGGAATTTAATCTGCCAAAAATTCCAAAACAGAAATTGGTGTTTAAATCCCCAACAAACACCAATTATATCTCTTTTTTAAAAATTATTATTTATTTTTTAGTAGATGTAATATCAAAATAATAAATTTAGGTATACCTAAAAAAATACAAAACTTTATATAGTATAAAATTAAACATTAACACAAGTGACAAATATTTAGGAATACCTAAATATTTCACTTAAAACATTATTAGACAAATAATAATGCAATCTCCAAAAAAATACATATCTTTAGTATTAAGTTAGATTTACACGATTCTCTAATTTAATACACGGAAAATTTATCAAACAAAATTTTCCAAAAAAAATAATTGGTGTTGTCAACCTCAATTAAACACCAATTATCTCTTTTTTCTTAATAAGAAAATTTCAAGGTCCCTCACCATCATAATTTGTAGGATCATCATATATATCTTCATCCCAATAATTATATTCTATATAATCATCTATTTCCTGATTTAAACCCCAATTATGATTATCATAATAAGTATATGGATTAAATTTCTCAGTTTTAACTATAACAGATTTATTTTTTATAGCAGAATTATAATGAAAATCACCATCGAATTTAACATCAACTTTATAAATACCCGCCGTATATTTTAACCTGATTTCACCATCATATGATTTATAAGCCCATTTATAATTACCAAACTCATCCGTAATTTTATAATGTATTGTTCCGTTACTTTCAATATCTTTACCCCTACTATCAACAAGTTTTATCACAATGAAACCTTTATTATTTAAAGGATGATCATCAATAGAAACATTTACTTTAACCTTTTCTTTTGCAAATACCGGTCCTGCAAATACAAAACAAAAACCAATAAATATCAAAATAATTATAATTTCTTTTTTATTCATAATATTCCAACATCATGTACATAATTTGTTACAAATAATATTTAAATATTGACCATATAAATATTAATAACTATTTATAGGTGAAAGCTATGATTGAATATGATGACATAATTAAAGATTCACCATTTCTCGCAAACCATTTAATTACATTGAATAAAACTCATGATTTTTACATTAATAAGCATATTAAAAGCGGAACAGACATTTTGCCTAGTCAGTACTATATGTTAATGTTTTTATATTATGAAATGGGAACAACACAATCAGATATTGCTAAAGCATGTTTAATGGATAGAAGTGGAGTTTCAAGAGCATTTAAAGATTTTGAAAAAAAAGGATTAATCAAAAGAAAAGTTGATAATGACAATAAAAGAGCATACAAAATAAAATTAACACAAAAAGGTATTGAAACTGCTGAATTTCTAATTAAAAAAGAAAAAGAATGGGACAATATGATTTGTGAGCAGTTATACATATCACGAGAAGATTTGCTTAAATTATTATCCAAAATTTCTTTAAAATCATTAGAATTTAATAGAAATCAATTTCAATAAGAACATTATTACAAATAGCCATCATCATAAAATCAATTTATTTAATCAATCCCAATATTAAAAAAAGACAATAATATTGATTATTCACTTAAACAAAGTTTAAATTATAGTTTGATTAATTAATAGATATGATAGAAATAGTTATTGCTTGCTTCATAGGCATACTAATTGGAACAACAACAGGACTTATACCAGGAATACATGTCAACACTGCTGGAGCAATCTTATTTGCATCATCCGGATTGTTACTGACACAATTTTCACCAGAATTCCTATGTGTATTAATGGTTTCCATGTCAGTTGCCCATGCATTAATCGAATTTATACCATCCATGCTATTAGGAGTCCCACAAGAAGGAACCGCCACATCAATACTTCCCGGACATAGAATGGTTCTAGAAGGCAGATCAAAAGAAGTAATACGAATAGTGGCTGTGGGAGGTTTTGGAGCAATAATAGTTACAATTTTAATGCTTCCAATTTTTTCGATCATATTACCCATCCTACATGATATTTTAAAGCCATACACCTGGATAATTCTTCTTGCCGCATCACTTTATCTAACATACAGATTAACAGTGAATTTTAGGGATTTTTTATGGTCACTACTTCTGTTTATATTATCAGGAATTTTAGGTTGGACCTTATTTCAAAGCCCCATAACTTCCGGAGTTACATTAATGTGTACATTCTCAGGTCTTTTTGGAATAAGTACTATTTTATTTAGTTTAAATGATTCATCAACAATGCCTCATCAAAATCCATTTTATGAGCTGAATATTGATTATGATAAACTTAAAAGCATTTTTACAGGAGGCATAACCGGAGCCATTTTAGGTTTTCTTCCAGGGTTTGGACCTGCACAAGGAACTGTAATAGCTCAAGCAGTAAGTGGAACTAATGATAATAGAAATGATGATACAGTTAATTTCTTACTTGCAACATCCGGACTTAATATTTCAGACTGTTTATTTTCTCTAATAGCAATATATATTATCGGAAATCCCAGAAGTGGAATTGCAGTTTATATGTCTTATTTAATTTCAGAAATGAATATAAACCATTTAATAATATTCATTTTTGCATCATTGCTTGCAGTTTCTGTTTCACTAATATTAGCCCTAAAATTAGGAGATTCATTTTCTAGACTAATGGGAATTGTAAATTATAAAAAATTATCCATATCCGTCATTTTACTTCAAATTATAATATTATACATCTTCATTTTTTATTATAAATCGCCCACTTGTTATATGACCCTAGCATTAATTACTTCAACTGCTTTAGGAATGTTACCCCATTATATTGGTGTTGGAAAGTCTCATTTAATGGGTGTTCTAATAATTCCGGCAATTGTAATTTATATGAAAATGTTTATCTAATATATTTTATATAATTAATACATCATCCGCTATTTTTTCTGCTTTTTTTACAATCTCAGAGGTGTCTGCACCAGGAAATGCATCAATTACACATAAATCCACATGTCCAACATCCAAATTCTCAAATGATTCATTAAAAATTTCAAATCCCTCTGAAATATTATTAAAAATTAAATTTTTATTTAAGTTTTCAATCATTTCAGGATTTATATCGTTGAATATAACTTTTTTAAAACCATATTTAAGAAGATAAATTCCTAATGCCCCGAGACCACACATCCCATCAATAGCTACACATTTATTAATCTTATTATTGTCAAGATAGTTATGTAATTTCAATAACTTCTCTTCTGTGGTCATTGCTACTTCTATATGGTGTTTAGATTGATTTTTTACTAAAACAATCTTATCCCCCAGTAATGTTCTCATTACATTAATCTGCTCATCATCACCTATGAGAATTTCAAAATGATTAATTTGAGAATTCCTATCAAATTGACCAATGTGACTTTGAGGACTCCCTTTTAAAACACACCGAACTTCCTGAACTTCATTAAATAACTTTAAAGCGACATTCGAGGTGAAATCAGGATGAAGTAAAATTAAAGTACCTTCACCGATAAATTGCGGATTTAAATTACTATAGTAAAAATTAGATAATGGAACTGGAGAATTACGTCTTAATGATGCATTTTCAGGGACTATTTTTTCTTCAATCATTATTTTTAAGATATGACTCATTACAATGTCAAGGGGTCTTTTTCCACATTCACATTTCATATATTCACCATTAAGTTCATCAAAATCAATTAAATCTTTTAATGGAGAAAATTTTTTAATCTGAATATCATTACAGTTTTCACAATAATCCAATGCTTTAATCTGTTCATTTAAATCAATCATATTCAACACCACAATTATATAATGTTTTATTATTGCTTTTTAATAACTATTTTGGCATCATAAGTAATAAAAACTATATAAGTTAGTATTACTAATTTCTAAGTATAATTAAAAATCACCATTGGTGAAAATATGAACAATAATGGAATAATACCACAATATGACATCATTAAACAAGAATATACATCTGAAGAAAAAATATTACTTGGGGAAATCAGGGAAAACTTAGTTGATTTAGCCATATCAACTGGAGAAAATTTTCAAGTAAATGAAACAAAGTTAATAAATAACATAAAGAATTTTTTATTTGAAAGATTAAATGACAACCAACAAAATAATAATGGCACAAATGAATATTTAGATAACTTGTCTCGGAAGTTGCTCAGAGATATTGTTGGATATGGGGAAATAGATCCATTAATTCAAGATGATGAATTAGAAGAAATTATGATAATCGGAATAAATAAACCAGTATTTGTTTATCATAGGAAATATGGAATGATGAAAACCAATATCACATTTAATGACGAACAAGAATTAATAGATTTAATAGATGCAATCGCAAGACAAATTAACCGACGAATTGATCAAGAATCTCCAATTTTAGATGGGAGATTAATTGACGGATCAAGAATTAACGCCACAATACCTCCAATCTCAGCAGACGGCCCATCACTTACAATAAGAAAATTCAAAAAAGATCCTCTTACAATAATCGATTTAATAAAATCAAAAACAATATCTGTTGAACTTGCAGCATTTTTTTGGCTGTGTTTTGACGGATTAGGAATTAAATCCGCTAATGCCATAATATCTGGCGGGACAAGTTCCGGGAAAACAACAACACTCAATGCTCTTTCAGCCTTCATCAATCCTAAAGAAAGAATAATAACTATTGAAGATACATTAGAACTTCAAATACCTCATGAACATGTTATCAGAATGGAAACAAGACCATCCAATGTTGAAAATAAAGGCGAATTAACTATGAATGATTTAGTTAAAAATTCCTTAAGACAACGCCCAGATAGAATAATAGTTGGAGAGGTAAGAGCTGAAGAAGCAATAACTCTATTTACTGCATTAAATACTGGGCATTCAGGATTTGGAACCCTACATTCAAATGATGCAAGAGAAACCATAACCAGATTAACTAATGAACCTATGTCTGTACCAAAAATAATGATTCAAGCCATTGACTTTATCATAATGCAGAATAGAATTTACACATCATCTGGAGTATCATTTAGAAGAATAAGTGAAGTGGCTGAAGTAGTCGGAATTGAAGAAGGAGTTGTTCAGTTAAATAAAATATTTCAATGGAATCCTGAAACCGATACAATTGATAATGTTAGTATAAGCAGTAAAACAATATCCCAAATTGCAAATCTAAGTGGAAAATCACTTAATGAATTATATCATGAAATTGAGAAAAGAGAATTAGTTTTGAAACATATGGTGAACTACAATATTCGTTCTGTTGATGATGTAACTGCAATTATAGAACTATACTATAAAAATCCTGAAAAAGTTTTAAATAATATTATTTAAAAGGGTGATTAATATTATAGAAGAATTTTTCATAGCAATTGGAGGAATTTCACTTTTCCTCATTGATTTTTTTAAAAATTTTTCATTAAAAGAAATTGAAATTGAAAAAACGAAAGACATTAACCAGAATATAGCTCAAAAATTAAATTTACAAAAAGATATAAAATTGCAAAACAACGAAAAAGATTCAATTGATAAAATTCGAAGGTTAATAATCCCCTATCTGACAAATAAAAAAATAATTGGATTACTCGGATTACTTTTTCTACTAATAAATTTATTTATAAGTTTAGAGATATCAGGAATTTATATTGTATTAGTTTTAATGACATACATATTTGTATTTTATTATCCTCAGATCCAGCAGCAAAGAAATTACTCCGATATAAACCAGGAACTGCCATATGCATTAAGACATATAGGTATTGAATTAAAATCCGGAAAAGGACTTCATGACACATTAAGAACAATTAAAAATGCAGATTATGGATCTATTTCACAAGAATTTAATAGAATTTTAGAAGAAATTAAATTTGGTAAATCAACAGAAGAATCATTACTTGAAATGTCTACCAGAGTTAAATCAGAAGGTCTTACAAGAGCAATACATCAGATTATCAGTACATTACGAGTTGGTGGTAACTTATCCAACAGTTTAGATATCATAGCTAAAGATATATCATTTGATATGCAAATTAAATTAAAAGAATATTCTCAAAAATTAAACTCATTTATCTTAATTTACACATTTATTGCTATTTTAACACCAGTAATTAGTTTAATAATGTTAATGGCAAGTTCAACTGTTATGGGTGATATATTATCATCAAGTTTATTATTTATACTCTATGGAGTATTTTTCCCATCAATTGTAGTTTTTATGGGGGTTTTTATTAAAAAATTAGAACCTAAAATTTAAAAACACATTTATAAAACTAGAATTATATAACTAATGATAAGTAAAATAGATTTTTAATAATTTTAATTTTTGTTGGTGTAAATATGTACAAAAAGATATTAGTTCCTACTGATGGATCAGAGGCATCATTCAAAGAAGTTATAAGTGCTAGTAATTTATTAGCAGAAGATGGTGAAATTATTGTTTTATCCGTTGCAAAACAGCTAAAACAACATCCGCTTCAAATAAAAAAGGATATTAAAAAAACCAATGAGACATTTATTGAATATGCAAAAGAAAATGTTGAAGAAATGAAAAAGAAATTTGATTCAAACATAAAAGTTTCCACTAAAGTTGTTGTTGGTTTTCCGGCAGAAGCCATATGTGATGTTGCTGAAAAAGAGGGCGTTGAATTAATTGTAATTTCTTCTGCAGGTGAAAGAGGATTCAGTAAACGTATTATTGGTAGTGTTGCAGGAAAAGTATGTTCTATTTCCAATATAAATGTATTGTTAATTTCTAATGAAGAAAAAGAATTAATAAAACATTCAACCACTAAAAAATCAGACAATAAAAATAAGATCAATAGGGATTATACAAGATTTAGAAATGATTTGTATGTTCTATTAAGATTTATTTCTGTTGAGAAAAGACTTAACAGCGATTACCCAGAAGAAATTATTGATTCTATTGAAAGAAGAATCAAATATTTAGATTTAATTTATAAAACACTTAACACACATTCAGAATCAGAATATGTAAATGTTAAAGAATATTTTAAAAAATATAGTGCTAATTTTTATTCATTATACAAAAATAAACAGCCAGGTATTGAATTTGTAAATAAAAGTGAAGATAATTTTAATATTCCTGATAACATTATAACTCCACTTACAGCAATAATCAATGAATTAATTGTTAATTCATTGAAATTTGCATATGAAGATTATGATGTTGAGAAAAAAATTATCACAGAAAAAGTTACAAAAAATAAAGATATCTGTGAAGTTTTCTATAAGGACAATGGTAAAGGATTACCAGATGACTTTGACAAAGATAATCCAACAGGATTAGGTTGGACCATAATAAATGCATTAGTTAAACAGCTTGATGGTGAAGTAAAAGCATATAATTCTGATGGAATGTGCTTTGAAATGAAATTTAAATTATAATTTTATTTATAATTTCTTCAATTTTTTATATAATTACTCATTTTTTAACAAAAACTAGTTAATTTAAAATATTGAATAAAAAGAAAATTTAAAAAAGGAATTAATTAAAAAAAGTTTCAATCCCTTTTGATGCTAATAAATCAACAAAAGACCCTTGTTGATCCATAATAATGTTACCTTTAGAGTATTGATCCACTGCAGCATTTATCATTGCAGATTTTTTAACCGGATCTTTTGCAGAGTTTGCTGTAGCTTTAACTATTTCCATTACTGCATCACCCCTAGACACACCATTACTTCCATCTTCGCGAATGAAATCAATTCCACTTCCATTAATTATTTTACCATTAACTTCAAGAGGAGCTGCTGCAGATAAAATAGCATCTAATGCTTTAGTATTAATTGCTACAACAGAATCAACTGAACTACCTGTACGATATTCAACTATTTCTTTTGCAAGATTCATTCCTTTAGAATTATCCACATCCCAGAATGCATCGTGAAGTAATAAATCTGATCCGGCACCCTGACTTTGAGCTTCAGCGGGCTCCTGAGCAGTTGGGTGTGTCATACCGCCCGGATAAACAGGAGTATAATTTTTAATAGCTCCATTTTCCAAATGAACAAGGAATGCCATATCACAAGCCCCCATACCTGGCCGATCCTCGCTTTCATCAATTGCACATACCAATATTGTTTTGCTACCCTCATCTAAATCAACATCATGACCAATGAACCATACACTAGCAATAATTCCTACCAATATAATCAAAACAATAATTATAAGTGCAATGATAATCTTTTTTGTTCTATCCATAATATTACCCATATAATTATAATATGTTAATAATATTTAGATCATAATACTTAAACATTATTAATAAAAAGTAAATTAATATTAATAATCAGAAATTAATGACAATTACAACCAAAAAAGAAGCACCATAATTTTTTAAAAATACTTTTTTTCTCTTTTTTATCACTAATTGTGCAATTTTTTGCTTTATTTTCCATAATAATCCTCCAAATTAACTCAACCACCCAATTTCATGAGCACAACTTAATCAAATAAAAGTTTAGCCAAAACTAATTTTTTATTATCATGTCAAATATTATACAAACAAATATATAAATATTTAGGTTAACCTAAATTTAAAAAAAGTTTAAACAAATAAAAAATAATAATGAATTTCAAAAAAATAGTAAAAATAAAATAAATAAAGGATTAAATTAAAATAACCCTACATTAATCTTCCTACACCAGTAATTTCAATACTAGCTACGCCTTCTATAGATTGAACCATATCTTCAACAGGCTCAGATCCACCTTCACCATCATCAGTAATAAACTGTAATATAATAGCAACCAAACCAAAAGCGATTGGTTCTTCAGCCATATCATGGAGTTTAGCGCTTTCTGGCATTGAATTTTCGATAGTAGATTTAATAGCATCTAAATCAATATCTGGACTATCAGGCATGATTTTCATTGTAGTTAAAACTTCACCCATTCTAATTCCTCCAGTTTAAATTTATGGTCCTTCAAAACCACATTCACATTTGTAAGCGTGACCAAAGGTACGACATTTTTCACATCTTGCGATTTTTGCTCCACAAATAGGACATTTGAATTCAACAAATGTGCCAGTTAATGGAATTTCTTGTTTACATGAAATGCATTCTACAGTTTTCATTTTTAATCACCTATTATTTGTGTGTAATCGAAGTTATAATCATTTATATTATCATCTATTAAAGATAACACCCTTTCAGGGTACTTCCCATTCACAACATAACAATCAGTCCCGAACTTTAACAAAAGAGATGGTAACATTACATCAATTGATGACTCTTGAAAATTTAGTAAAGTTTTTGCATCAATTTTACTTATGAATGTTGAACCTGACTCTTTAGGTTCATGGGTATATATACCATTTACATTTGTTACTATTAAAAGGTTTGCATTCAGAAGGTGTGAAATATAAGCTGCAATTGAATCAGAAGTTACATTCCACGAACATTCAAAAGGATCTTCACATCTTAAAAAACCTGAAACTACAAATATCGGAGTGAACCCCTCATCAGAAATCTTTTGAACTTCATCAATTGAATATGCCAATTTTGTTGATTCAACTTTATCATTTACAAGTTTAGCAATTATATCCATACAATCAATAGCTGTCCAGTGACTAGTTTTTTGTGAAAAATTAATTTCTGAGTCATATTTACGAATAAGATTCGCAAATTCACCACCCCCTAAAATAATGAGTGAATCAGTATTTTTGAGATGTCTTGCTAAATCTATTGCATAATCTGGAAACAAACTTCCCCCAATTTTAACAACCTGTTTTATGCTCATGATTTCAACCACATTTAATTAAAAATAGCTTTGAATAAATTGATATTTAACCTACAAAAGTTTTAAATTACCAGTTATCTTATCAATTATCTCGTCCTCATCAGGACCGATTGCTAAAACTGTAACACTTGATGTAGGTATCTGAGTTCTTCCAGCATCAACTACAAGATAATTAGGAACTTTATTTATATCAGCCATCTTCTTAAGTTCTGTTAATTCTTCTAAAGTTTTAACTTTCAAAACAACCTTAGCATAAGCCTCATTTTCCCATTTTTTAATTTTATCTGGGGAAGCTTTCTTATATGAACCGATAGATCCATGACAGCATTGAGCAGCCATTTTTCCCTTACCCATCTTCAAATCTGTTCTGACAATCATCACCTGTTTCATAATATCATTATTACATATTCTATTTGTACATTAAAAAATTAACTTATTTATTGTAAAATTTAATTAATAATAATTTACATAACTATTGATGATTATATTTATAAGGAGATAATAATGACTCGTATTTCAATTTTAGACAAAGATAGATGTCAACCTAAAAAATGTGATTATCTTTGTATTAATTATTGTCCAGGTGTTAGAATGGATGAAGACACCATAATAATTGATGAAGATACAAAAAAACCGTTGATATCTGAAGAATTATGTGAAGGATGCGGTATTTGTACAAACCGCTGCCCTTTTGATGCTATTACAATTATCAACTTACCAGAAGCTGTAGGAGAGCCCATTCACAGATTTGGTCAAAATCAATTCGAATTATTTGGACTTCCAACTTTAGAAGAAGGAACAGTATTAGGTCTTCTCGGACAAAACGGTATTGGTAAATCCACAATCATGAATATTTTATCTGGTAATCTGATTCCAAATTTTGGAGACTTTGAAAACAAGCCTGAAAACTGGGATGAAGTAATCGAATTTTACAAGGGATCATCTCTTCAGAAATATTTCAGAGATTTATCCGAAGGAAATATAAAAACCATCCTAAAACCACAAATGGTTGATCAACTTCCAAAAGTTGTAAAAGGTAAAGTTAAAGATTTACTAACAAATGTTAATGAAAGAGATAAACTGGATTATGTTACCCAAGAATTACAACTTGAAAATGTATTAGAAAGAAAAATGGAAAACTTAAGTGGTGGGGAACTTCAAAGAGTTGCAATAGCCGCTACTGTTTTAAGAGAAGGGGATTTTTATTATTTCGATGAGCCTACTTCATGGCTGGATGTATCTCAAAGATTAAATGCAGTGAAAGTAATTCGTTCACTTGCTGATGAAGGCAAAAGTGTACTTGTTATTGAACACGACCTCGCTACTTTAGATGCATTATCTGATAACATAAATATCCTATATGGTCAACCTGGAGGATATGGAGTTGTATCTGGAAGAAAAGGTGTTCGTTTGGGAATTAATGCATATATTAATGGATTTTTAAATGAAGAAAATGTAAGAATTAGAAAAAATCCTATTGAATTTACCATAAGGCCACCAACTCCAGAAGACGAGGGAGATGTACTTGCAAGTTACTCTGACTTAAAAAAAGAGTATGATGGATTCAGATTATCTGCAGATGCTGGTGAAATATTTTACGACGAAATTATAACTGCCTTCGGTTCAAACGGTATTGGTAAAACCACTTTTGCTAAAATGCTTGCAGGAGTTGAAGAACCAACCAATGGTGAAATTGATGAAGAAGTTACCATTGCATACAAACCGCAATACATTGTTTCTAACTTTGAAGGAACTGTTAGTGACTTCCTATACATGAATGCTCCAAGTTTTGGTAGTAAAATCTTCGATAGTGAAATTATGAAACCGTTAACTTTAGATGAAATGTTAGACAAACCAGTTAATGGATTAAGTGGAGGGGAACTTCAAAGATTAGCTATTGCTGCAACACTATCGAAAGATGCTGAAATTTATCTTTTTGATGAACCAACAGCATTTTTAGATGTTGAACAGAGATTAATAGCTGCAAGGGTTATCCGCAAAATGGTGGAAAGTAGAAATGCCGCTTCACTTATCGTTGACCATGATATCGTATTTATTGACTACATTTCAGATAGGGCAATGGTATTCAACGGAACTCCAGGTTTAAACGGTCATGCATCCAAACCAACTGACCTTAGAAATGCAATGAACGAATTTTTAGGAAATCTTAATATTACATTTAGAAGAGATAAAGAAACAAAAAGACCTAGAGTAAATAAACTTGACAGTTATAAAGACCGTGAACAAAAAGAGAAAGGAGAATATTATTACTTATCAGATTAAATATCTCCTTTTAAATTTGTTTTTAAAATTTTTAGATATTTTCAAGTTCTTTTAAGATGTATTTTTTCAAAACAACAACAGCCTTTTCACCATCCTCATCTAAACGAACTGCATCCAAAGGGTTTAATTCATAGGCTTTTACAACATGATCTAGAGAAATATTTTTAACAGCAGCAATATTTTTATCTTTTAGAATAACAGATGCACAGTCATCTCCACAACCAGTTATAGTAACTATTTTTGCATCATCCAGTATTGGAGAACAATTGTTTGGTTGTGCTGAATATTCTGTAATGCATGCTGCAACAATATTTTCATTTTCTAAAGCAAGTTCAACACTTGCTGCTCTTACAACTAATCCTAATGGGCTCAAACCACTACATGAAACTAAAGCTATTTTATCATTCATTTTTACACCTACTTTTTCATTCCATCATATCTTCTTTTAACTTTATCATAACCTCTTTTAAAGAAAGGACATATTAAAATACATTCACTACAACCTTCTCTATGAGCTGTACAAAATTTTCGAAGCAGATTTTCTTCATAATCAAATGCATCGTTAGGACATCTCTCAATACAAACCCCACAAGTTGAACAGAAATCTTTAACCCATAACATATCATTTTCATTTTTAAATGGTAAATTATCAATTGATGTATGAATCATGAAAAATCCATTATGCAACCCTTCTTTAAATAAACATATGTTACTTCTAGTAATTATACAATCCCCAGATTGCATAGCTATTGATTTTAAACTTAAGTCATCATCAAATGGATGCAATAAATCTGCTTGAAATCCGTTTTCTCTTAAAAAATCTGCAAATTCATAGATATGAATCCCATATACTTGAAACTCCATATCCATTAATTTAGATTTCTCAGGGGAAGATTCCATTTTTATCAATTCATTTTTCATAAGAAATCTAAAAATAATTACATTATCAAAATCTATATTAAAATCCTTTTTAAAGTCATCAGATAATTTAGAATAGCTAATTCCAGTGAAATTATATTTTTTAGCTAAATTATCTAACTTTAAAAGTAAATCATCGGAAATCTCCCTTTTAGGAGTTAAAGGATTATCAGTTTTATAAAAATTAGGAAGCGGCTTGTGGTATCTGAACCCCTTAAAATCCATATTAATCATTTTCTTAAAGCTTCAATAGCTTTAGGGAACTCTTCACAGAATATTTTAATCTCTTCTGTTGGAATTGAAAAACTGACACGTAAGTATCTCTCTCCAAATTCATCAGAAGTGTATTCTCCTTCTCTTGTGAATAGTCCTTTCTGAATTAAATAATTTGACAAATCTTTTGGATTGATACCTGTATCATAAATATCGATAACCATCATGTTTGCATCTGATGGATAAACAGGTAAGAAAATACCATCCACTGTATCAACCATTTCTTTAATTAATCTCTGATTTTCAAAACAAGTTTGCCTCATATCCTCAAACCAAACATCTTTTGATTTGAGTCCTGCAATGGCACCATATTGAGAAATAATATTTACTCCCAAATCATTTACAACAGCATTCTTAATAGCATCAATTATCGGTTTTGAGGATACAACCCCACCAATTCTTAAACCTGCCATTCCGAATATTTTTGAAAAACTGTAAATTGTCAAAGTTTGACCAGGAGCATAATTCTCTACAAGAAAATGTTCTCTTGCAAAGTCTTTGTAAGTAACATCATGTAAAAGGTAAATATCATTTTCTTTTGCGATTTCTGCAAATTCTTTTAATTCATCTTCCGTGTATGAGGAACCTAAAGGATTTAATGGATCAATTAAAATAGCCATACGAGTATTTTCATCCATATTTTCTCTTAAAAGATCTGGAGTTAACTTATACCCGTATTTTTCATCATAAATAGGAACATATCTTACTTCATTTGCAAATCTATTTGCAAAGTCTCCAATAATAAAATATCCAGGATCTGATAGAATCACATTATCTTCAGGAGTTAAAAGAGCTTGCATACATAAATATAATGATTCAGTTGCACCAGAGGTTAATAAAACTTCTTCATCTTCAAAACCTAAATCTTTCAAAACTAATTTTTTGAGTTCAGAAAACCCTTCTGGAGCCGGATATCTGCAATAAGTTTTCATACGGATAGCATCAATCATAGCATTAGCTATTGTATCATCATGCAAATGGTTGGTGTTTTGACCCATCCAAATCATATTTTCATCCATATACATATCTTCAAAAAAATCATTTGCATTATCATAACCCTTTGGAGGCACCCTTTCAGTTTTTTTAAACTTTTTCTTTGGGTTTTTTATATCAAAATCAGTCCTCATAATATCACTCAACAATTCCAAAATAAGTATATATAATTAATTATTAATAAAAGTACCTAAATAATTCCTTTTGAAGTAATTGAAAAAGTAACTTGTTTTCCTTCAGGAATACTTCTATGACGTTTTAATGTGGCGATTCTTTGATTGATTTCCTCACCACGTTCAAGCTGAATTATTACTTTACTCCAGTATTGTAAAATGGTTCCTCCAACTGCTTTAATATCATTATTTCCCTCATCATCATAAGAACTATAAATTTGATTTGTCAAAATAATGGCGACATCATACTGTCTTGCAATTTTAGATAAAAGACCCATCTGTTTACCTAATTCTTTATTTAATTTGGATGATTTCATATCATCTACCCTGTACAATGCCACAGCAGAATCTAAAACAATTAAATCAACATCATTATGATTACTTCTAAGCCAAGCATCAATAGACTTTACTGCATCATTTTGTTCTAAAAAACTTGTTGGTTCGAAAACAATAATATTATTAGCAACATTTGAAAAATCAACACCTGCAATTTGTTTAATCCTATCAATTGAGATTCCGCCCTCAGTATCAATGTAAATCACTTTTTTATTAAATTTAGCAACATTGACAGCAACTGAAAGAGTTATATTGCTTTTACCTGAACTAGGTGGTCCAAATATCTGAGTAATTGTTCCTTTCTCAAATCCCCCTGCCAACATCACATCAAGAGCAGAATTTGATGGAATTTTGTGATTGTCTTCAAAATTAGCCAATACTTTCATGATAATCTATATTGTTTTTTATAAAATATATAAGTTAAGAATAATATTGATTGAAAATTAAATTTTATTTTCTTATTATTTTTGGTTTGAATCCTGATAAATCAATAATCGATGAAGGGACATTTGAATCTAAATCTCCAACATCAATTACCAAATCAACATCACAATCCAATTGTTCTAAAATTTCTCTGGGATTAGATAGCATCTCATCATCAGAAACATTAGCACTAGTTGTAGTTATTGGAAAAATTTTAGCAAGATTACAAGCAATATCACAGTCCGGAACCCTAACACCAACATTAGCCAACCCACTTGTAACAACTCTCGGAACAATATTGCGTTTATTTAAAATAAACGTATAAGGTCCAGGCAAATACTTATTAAAAAGATTTTTTTGAGCTGATGAGACTTTTGCAACCAGATTAATAGATTCAATATCCTTAACAAGTATTGAAAAAGGTTTTAATAAGCTTCTTTGTTTAATACCATAAACTTTTTTAACTGCTTTATTATCAAAAATATTAGCTCCCAATCCATAAACAGTATCAGTGGGATATAATACAACCCCACCATTAGCCAATACATTAACCGCTTCATTAATTATTCTTTCATCAACACAATCAATACTTGTTTTTAAAACTTTCATTTAAATTACCTAACACATATATTATATAAAATCTTTATATATAAATTATGCTTCAAAGTTTAAGACCATTATTAACAAGAATATTGAACCCAATAGCTAAGAGATTAAATATTAATCCGAATATTGTGACAATAATTTCACCATTTGTTGCTCTACTTGCAGCTTATGGATTTGCAAATAAATTATTAATTTTAGGAACAATAGCAATTCTGCTTTCGGGATTTTTAGATGTTGTTGATGGTGCTGTTGCAAGATATCATGAAAAATCTTCTAAATTCGGTGCTTTTCTTGATTCAACAATGGATAGATTTGCAGATGCAATAATTTACATCGGAATAATATTTGGAGGATACTGTGATTGGTTAGTTGGAATACTGGCAATCCATTCTGCAATATGTGTTAGTTATGTAAGAGCAAGAGCCGAATCTCAGGAAGTTGATTGCAATATTGGAATTGCAGAACGTGCTGTTCGTATGATTATTTTAATGATTGGAGCAATAATTGGATACTTCGCAGGAGACATTTACTTTACATACATTATTTACATTTTAGTAATTTTATCTTACTTCACAGTTGGACAAAGAATATTACATGTTTGGAGGCAATTAAATGACTGAACTTGAAAGTCCTGAAAAGATAGCGAAAGATATTTTAAAATTAGAAAGGAATTTGAATCAAGTTGCCGATATTACTTTTAAAGGAAAAGAAAAAGAAGTTTATGACAGAGCTATTGATTACTGGAATGATTCAAAATATTATCTTGAAAAAAAAGATATGAGGACTGCATTCGGTTGTATTGAATACAGCCACGGACTGCTTGATGCTTTAAGGATGATTCATGGAATCATCTAAACATCAATTTTACTATTTATTAATGAATCATCACCTGCAGATATTATTTCACCATCTAAAACTTCAATAACCCTATCAGCCAGTTTAGCTACATCCATATCATGAGTTACAATTATCAAAGTCACATTTTTGTCTTCATGCAAATCAATTAATTGTTTAAGAATTTTACTACTTGTTTTAGAATCAAGTGATCCTGTTGGTTCATCTGCTAATATTATTGATGGATTGTTTGCCAGTGCACGAGCAATAGCAACTCTCTGACGTTCACCACCAGACAATTTATTTGGTAAAATTTTTGATTTTTCACTAAGACCAACATCATCCAATAACTTTAATGCGCGAAATCGCATCTCTTTAGAAGATAATTTTTGAGTATACATTGGAATTTCAACATTTTCAACAACAGAAATATTTGGAATTAAATTATGTAGCTGAAAAATAAAACCGATTTTTTTTGATCTGAATTCATTTAACTTTTTAGATGTTTTTAAGTCATGCCCATTGACATTGATTGTTCCTGAATCAGGAATATCTAATGCGCCCAGCATATTTAGCAATGTTGATTTGCCAGAACCTGACGGACCAATAATAGATACGAATTCTCCCTGTTTAATTGTGAGATTAATCCCATTTAATGCTTTTATTTTTCCGCCCTCATAACTTTTATATAACTCTTTTATTTCCACAGCATTCATCAAACCACCTCATTCATACCTCAATGCTTCTGTTGGTGGAAGTTTTACTGCTTTAATTGCAGGATATAACCCTCCAACAACCCCAACAATAATTGCTATTGAAAATGCCTGTATGAAAATTTTCGGAGTGAACAATGGATTTATTCCCATTTGCGGACCTAACAGAGTACATGCTAAAAATCCAATTAATGACCCGATAATTGCTGAGACTATTGTAATTACTAATGATTCACCTACAATCATTGTAAGAATCTTTTTATTAGACCAACCAACAGCTTTTAAAACACCAATTTCACGAGTTCTCTCAAATACAGACATTAACATTGTATTGATAATGCCAAGACCACCAACTACAATAGCTAAAAGTGAAATCGCCCAAGTGGATGCTTGAAGCATATTCAACATATCAGCCATTTGAGTCATTTCCATAACTGATGTGACTGTTGTGATATTATCCCCATATTTAGTATCAATTCTATCAGCAACAGCCTGAGCATCTTCCCCCTTATTTACTTTAACATAAATATTTGAAATTGAGTCTTTATCATCCATTAACTCTCCAATTTTAGAGATTGATGTAAAAACCCCTCCAGCCATGTTTTGATCACCAGTTTCATAAATACCTGAAACTTTAAAGTCCTCACCATTAATTATGATACTGTCTCCAACAGAATAATTATTATCTTCTGCATAGATTTCACCTAAAATAACTTCAGAAGTATTGTCTTCAAATATCCTACCTTCTTTCATTGATATGTCTGCAAGTTCACTACCTTCAGGATCAATACCAATTAAAGTATTCATATAATCATCACCAACCGAAGTTAGAACAACATAAATTGGATAAGCTTCATCAACTCCAGGTACCTTGGCTATTTTTTCTGTCCAACTAGAATCAATTGTATTAGTTCCATATGCCGAATTTCCAGTTTCTTTTCCTGAAATTGAAAAGTCAGCACCACCTGCATGTATAGTATCTTCAAAAGTATTAATTAAACCATCAGTAATGCCACCGAGAGAAACAATAACGACAATACCTATTGCAATACCAACAATAGCCAAAATTGCACTATTTTTTCTCCTAAATGGATTTTTAAGAATGAATTTTAAAAATGACATAATAATAAATAGGATAAAAATATATAAATAACTAATCATGCCACAAAATGAAATGCGAAAATCAGGTGTTAAAATGCATAAAACATATCTGCTGGAAAATATCGATGAAATACATACAACTGAAATGGGTATTGGAAGAGTGCAAAAAAATTTACAAATAACATCCGAACCCGTCAGTTATTGCATTTCAAAACTTAAACAAGAAGATTCAAAAGTAACTAAAAAAGGAAAAAATTATTATGTCAAAGCTGATAATTGTATAATAACCATTAATTCAAGCAGTTTTACAATAATAACTGCCCATAAAAACTAATTTTTTAAAATAAAAAAAGAAGAGATGAAAAATCTCTTTAAATTTAATCCATGTCTTCGAATCTGGATTCTAGTTTTTTCATTACACCAGGTAATGAAGTGTATTCCATTTCTTCAGCAGGTAATCTGTGAGGTTCAAATGGACCGTGTCTTCTGAGATAAGTTGCAATTTTAGCAGCTTGTTCACGAGTAGGATCAAATGCTGGATCATCAAATAAGTCTACAGGACCTATTAATTCCCCGTTAGATACTTGGAAACCTAAACCAACCACTCTAGGAGGACCATCGAATCTGATTGGGTTTGCTTCTGCTTCAGATACAGGCATCATTGGACCATTGTGAGATCCTCTCATCCATCCACTTACGATGTGTGGGAATGCAAATGGATCTACGCATTCACCATTAGCAGGAAAACCGGATTGTGCTCTTACAATACATACTGGGTCGTCTTTACCAACATATTCTCCAGCCATTAAGTTTAACCTTTCAGTACTTACTGCAGCAGCAATTTCACCATTTTTCTTCCATACTCTTTTAATTACATATCTGCCAGTAGAACCAATCAATGCGAGTAAATCATACATTTCTTCAGGACAGTTTAAGATAACTTTTTTGTGTTCAATTACATCGAATACTTCAAATTTAAAACCGTCGTGTAATTTAGGATCAATTACTAAACCTGCAGTGTTGAATGGATCTGCGAATATTCTGAATACTGGTAAATTAAATGCACCGGGTTCAGTTTTATCACAACAGAATACAAGTACAGGATCAGAAGGTCTTTCTTCAAATTCAATTTCTGCTACACCAGGACCCATACCTTTGATGTTTCCAGAGAAAGTATCAGTTAATAAATCCTGACCTGCACCGTATAATTTTAATTCACGTGCTCTTTCAGTAGCTTTCATGAATGCAGTATATGCAGTTTTATGAACTTCTTCATTTTCTTCCCCTTTATCATGGGTCATGATTAAATCAATGTCATCTCCACAACGGGAGATATAGTAATCTTTTATAATACCTGCTTCTAAAGCTTCATTTAAAACTTCATCACAAATATCAATTAATTCTGGGTGTGCTACACAGTGTCCAGACACACTTCCAATATCAGCTTTAATTACACTAACAGTAGTTTTCATTTTAATAACCTCGATTAGTAAATTATTATTTACTATACATTTATTATTTCTATGTAGTATAGTATTTAATTATTATGTTTAATAAAAAAAGAAGAGATTGAAATTAATCAAATCTTACAATATTTCTAAAAGCTTTTTCAATTTCTTCATCCTGATTCATATCTTCACAAGCTAATTTAACACGTTCTAAATCTGCCTGTGTTTCAGGATATCTAGGAACCGCACTACATCCACCATCATCAATTTTAGAGATTTCAAAAGTGCCAATTTTTTTAGCAATTTGAGTAATCTCTTCTTTATCCAAACCAATTAATGGAGATAGAATTGGCATGTCAACACCATATCTAGTAGCTAAAATATTTGATAATGTTTGTGAAGCCACTTGACCTACGCTACTTCCATCAACAATAGCATCTGCTCCAAGTTTCAAAGCTAATTTCTCTGCAATATGATACATTCCAGATTTACATAAAACACAAGTCATTTTTTCAGGAGCCTTATCCTTAGCAGCTTGCAGATATTCCCCATAATGAACAACTCGTTTTTTAATAGGAGAACCTTTTGCATAAATATTTAACTGATCAACTAATGCATCAAAAAGTTCACTAGCTTTTGGAGTTGTAAATGGTGAATTGTCACAATTTAGTGCAATAACTTCACAACCTCTCTTCATCATCAAATAAGCAGCGACAGGAGAGTCAATTCCGCTTGAAAGCAATGCAACAACTTTTCCTTGTGTTCCTAATGGAAGACCACCAGGTCCTTTAATTTTTTCATGGAAAATAAAAGCATTATTATCTCTAATCTCAACAAATATTGTTAAATCAGGATTTGTTAAGTCAACTGGAGCTAAAACAACATTTCTCACAACCCCACCACAGTGAGCAGCCATTTCCTGTGATGAAAAATCATGTTTTCCAACACGACGACATTTAATAGCAAATTTTGTATTTTCATCAATTAAATCTTCTGAAATTAAATCCCCAACATATTTAGTTAATGTTTCATCAATACCTTCATAAGTAGCAGTAGTAGATGTGGCTGGAGAATAAGATACAACACCGAATACTCTGTTCAATTTTTTTACACCATCTTCAAAATCTTTTGGATGAATATAAATTCTTCCTTGATTTCTATCAACTTCACAATCAAAAGTAGCTTTAATATTTTTAACTAGCTTTCTTTCAAAACGTGACCTGATTTTTGGACTTTTAACACCAATTTCACCATATCTGGCAATAATTAAATCATAATTCATTTATACAACTCTTTTAATTAGTACACGCTGAAAAAATAGTAATCCCTTCAATACTAGTTTTTTAAAATATAACAGCAAGCATATTTTTTTAATTTATACATTAATAAAACTTTTCAACAACAACTCTTTCAAAAACTTGTATGACAATTAATTTTTCGATTAAAATATTCATTTAAATTTTGGCCCTTTCAAAAATTTGTGTGATTTGATTTTTTGGTAGTTTTTGGGTTGTGAAATTTTTTTCTTATTTTAATATATCCCCCAAAAAATCTAAGATTAATTTTTGAAACTGATTAAACTTACTTCAATTCAAAAACAAAGAAAAATTTGTATTAAAAAAATTACTTTTGACTGACACTATTTACTTCAAAAAAATTAACGACCCAAAACAAAAATATCCAATCAACAAACAATAAAAAATCAAAAACATAATTCAAAAAATATTCCCAAAACACATAAAAAAAGACAATGAAACACCATAAGGACTTTTAAAAAGATTCATACTATCATTGGAACATAAAAAACAAAAAATCACACAACTTTTTAAAAAAGTCCATAAAAAAGTAAATATGGTTTTTTGTTTGAAATAAAAGTACTATTATCAAATTATAACAATTTTAAAAATAATCTATTGGAATGGGAGTTCTAACTCATAAAAGAAAAAAATGGTAGATGAATGTTGGGTTCATCTATTTTAAGGTTATTTTGACTTTTTTGTTTAAGCTGTTGTAGTATTTGCTTCCTGCAAACTTAATGTAAGCATTGTATTTGCCTTTTTTAGTTAGTTTTGTAATTTTAAATGTGGCTATTCCTTTGCTGTTGGTGTATGCTTTGTATGTTTTTCCTTTGATTTTTAATGTGACTTTGGTCTTTTTCATGACTTTACCTACATTGTTTTTTAAGGTTATTGTGTATTTTTTGGTTTTTAATGATTTTTTAAATGTTTTTGCTTTAGCTGTTAGTTTAAGAGTTGCTTTTTTAACAATTACTTTAGCATTAGCTGAAGATTTAATATGTGTATCATCACCAGCATAATTTACAGTAGCAGTATATTTTTTAGGTAAAAGAGTGCTTATTTTTAAAGTAGCCTGACCTTTAGCATTAGTTATTTTATTATATGTTTTACCATTGATTTTAATTGTAACTTTCTGATTAGCTAAAACTTCACCATTGGAATCTTTTAAAGTAGCAGTCAAATACTTACCTGCATTATAAAATGTAGTCACACTAGAAACATAGAGTTTAGTTGAAACTTTAGGAATTGTGAAATTAAAGCTAGCAGTGTTATTGGAAGCTAAATAAGATTCACTACCAGTGAAATTTGCACTAACAGTAACTTCATCAGTTAAATCAGAAATAGTGATAGTGCCATTTGCATCACTAACGCCACTCATATTCACACCATTAACAGTATAACTAACATTAACACCACTAACAGCATTACCTTCAGCATCTCTAAGAGTAATAACTACAACCCCTCTTTGAGAAGAAGAAATACTCATATTAGTAGCAACAGCAACAACCTTAAGTTTAGTAGCATTTACATAAAAATGACCATCAACCTCAGTAGTACCTAAAGCAACATCACCATCATAAGTACAATCCTCAATAACAATAGCATCATCAAAATTAGTCTTAGAATCAACTACACCATTAAACTTACAATTACTGAAAGTACAATTCCTAAATGAAATACTGTCATCCTCAAAATAGCCAGTACTATTGCGATAAACAATTGAATCAGCAGTAATATTCTCAAAAACACAATCAGTAAAATTCAAAGCACCATATTCAAATAAAGTGATTATTCTATCGTCAACAACATCTTTAAAAACACAATTATCAAAATTTATTAAATATGTATTTGCATATCCATTTTCCACAGCATGTTCTTTTAAAACACTATTTAAATTTATATCAGCAGATATTGAAATTGGTTTAATAAATGTACAATTAATAAAATTGGTGTTCCTACCATAATCCTTACCAGAAACTGTTAAATTAATAAAAATACATGTATAAGTAGTTTCTTCTCCACATGAAATAAGGTCAACAATAGTATTTGCTCCTTGACCAATTATAGTTAAATTTTTAGGATGAGTAATAGCACCGTTTGTTCTATAACTATATTCACCATCTGCAAGATAAATTTTTCCACCATCACATATGTTAAATATTGCACTTGATAAAGCAAAAATTCCTCCATAAGCAGTTTCCCAATTGTGACCATCAATATTTGGATCTTCATCACAGTCCTTATCAGAATTACTATCTACATATATTACATTAGGAGCATTTTTTAAAATATTTTCAGATAAATTACTCATTAACAAATGCTCTTTATTTGATTTAAGAATCAAATTATTGTTATTAAGTGTTACAGGATTAATAAATACGTTATTAGTCCCTAAATTAGTCTGATAACAATTAATAAATGTATTGTTTTCAAATGTGTAATTTCCACTTATTTCAACTGTATCGGATGTAGTTAAAGTGTGATTGTAGAAAGTATTATTGTATACTTTTAAGTTTGGAATACCTGCAGTAATATTTTCAAATGCTTGACTGAAAGCAGATATTGCTTGACCATTTTTTGCAACATTGGCTATGAAAGTTGAGTCATGCACATTTAATGCCCCACTATTCAAAGCAGTAATTGCACCACCATTTCCATTAGTATTACAGTTTTCATTTTCTTCAAAAGTACAGTTCACTATTGTAATATCATAGTTTCCACTCCACCATCTTGAAGCACCTATAGCTCCACCACCAATATTTGTGTGACATTTATTTCTTTTAAAAATGGAATTATATACCTTTAATGTACTGTAGGTATATAATGCTCCACCATTCCATCCTGCGACATTACCTTCAAAAAGACTGTTATTTATTATAGTTTGTGCATTGTAATGAGTGTGAATTGCACCTGCCCACCAAGTAGCAGTATTATTAATAAATTCTGAATTATCAACATTTAAAATACCACAATTATTAATAGCACCAGGTTCTACACTAGCAGAGTTATTAATAAATGTACAATGATTTACATTCATAACAACCCCTGTATAAGTTCCAGATTTATAATTACTTACAACACCATAACCTGCAGATGAATTAATAACGTTACAATTAGTTAAATTCATTGTTCCATCTGTGTTATAGATTACTGCATTATGACCAGTTCCAGCAGTAATATTATAAAAATTACAATTTTCTAAAACATTTGTTCCTGCTAAACTTAAAAGATAATCAACATTCATATTCTTAAAAGTGACATTTATGAAAGTTATGGTGAGAGCAGAATTTGTATTAAGAAAAGGAGTTTTAGTATAAGATCCAGTAGTTATGTAATTATTTGGAGAACCAATAATTGTAGCACCATTATTAAACTTTATTTGACTATCAGTAGCGTAACTATCCCCAGTTAAAGTTATAATATAATCAGTGCCAATAACTCCAGCATATTGTGATAATTTACTCCATGTTGCTGCATTAACATTAACTCCCCTATCAGTTAACATGGTTGTTTTTTCAACATCTTGATTTTCAACTATTCCCTTATCACTATCTGAATCATCAGATACAGTTTCATCAACTGCATCTTCAACAGAAACAGTATTCACATCATCTATTGAAGAATCCGCAGTTATGGTTTCATTAATATCTTCAGCTGCACTTACTGCCCCAAGACAGCAAATAAGCACTAAAAATAATAGTAAAACTAAAATCTTATTTTTTAGTTTCATTTAAAAATTTCCTCCATTAACGTATTTATTTTATAAAGACTTTGATTTTAGTTAAAAGAAATTGTTCTTAAATTTGTTTATCAATACAACAAACTCATAAACATTCGATGTTATGTTTTTCTTTTTACTAAATCATAAAAACCTGAATAAGACTTTTTTATATTTTTTTAATTATAAATTAGTAAATTATAACTAAATTTTTATCAATATTATCTTATTCAATTATTATATTTTAGAATTCAATAATATAAATGTATTTAAAAAGGAGCTCTTTCAAAAACTTGTGTGATTTTTTTGTTTTCATTTTTTATGTTCCAATAATTTAGTTTTAGCATGAATCGGCTTAAAAAACCCAATTTTATTTTCATTGTTCTTTTTATGTGTTTTGGGAATACTTTTTGGAATATATTTTCGATTTTTATTGTTCGTGGATGGAAAATATTCGTGTTTTCAAGGTGGTTCGTTAATTTTTTAAAGTAAAGGAATGATAAATTTCCACAATATTTTGTTTGTGAAGTTGTTTTGAGATTATTTTTTTATCCAATCAACATGCCACGTAGTTTATTTTTTAGCATCATTAAGTATTTCTGCATCTAATATTTTTATAAAATGTCTTGTTTTAAATCTGTTAAGATTTCTTTTTCATCATCTGTTAGTTGATTCCTATTGAAATAGTCTTTAAATCTTTTGTTTATGTTTTGTTTTACATGAAATTTGCAGAAAAAATGATGTTTTTTACTTTTAATTTTATCTAATTGCTTCTCAATATTTCATGTTTTAAATCCTGTCCCTATGGATATTTTCTTTTGATTTCTATAGTGATTCGTTTAAAAATTGATAAAATAGTCTTGGAATCCTCTGATTCAACTAAATTTGACTGAAACTAAAAGTATTCAATTTAACATCAAATAATGCTAAAAATATAATTCCAAATTCAAATTGATTTTGACCCAAAGACTGTCAAATAAGTAATAACCAGAATAAGTCCAATTTTCAATGGTTAAAATTGGATAATTTAGATGCTAATAATTATGTTTTCTATGCTTTGATATGTGAGATTTCGATGTTGTGTTGATTTTTTTAAGTCAAATCGTATTTTTTATGGAGTACATGCTCCATTAAATTTGGTACAAATTCTCAAATACCATCAACAACAGGCAAATGTAATAATTAGAATTAGGATAAAAAAAGTGAAGATAAAATCCGTGATAAAAAGACTTTTACCGCATTTTTTGCATTTTATATTTTTTGAATAGTACATGTTTGTTCTCCTAATTCATGAAAAAATTAGTTTTCTTTCGTAAGTTTTTCCATTTTTAACAAGTATTTTTTTTTGACTTACAATTTGGACAAATACTAATTCTATTTTTTCAAAAATAAGTTCCACCCCTTTTTTTCGGTCTAATAGATTATCAGCAATATTTTCACAACCAAATCGAGAAATATCATCAGATTCAGAAAACTCCAGAATAAAATCTGGAAGTTTATGCTCTTTTAACTCCATACATTCATAATGGAGTTTTCATATTTGTATTTAACATGTGAATATATTAGTTCCACATAATATCTTAATTTTACTACTTTTAAATTAAAAATAAAGAAAAAAATAGAACAAAAAAAATTCGTGATTCAAAAACTAATGAAAATTCAAATAACACAAGTTTTTTTAAAGAAACATGAATCAATTAATTTTTAAATAATACCTTCATAAAATAAAAAAAGGATAATTTTTATCCTTTGATTAACCCAATTGCTGTTTGAATAGCTTCATTCATTTTATCTGTGTTTTTACCAGCACCTTGTGCTAATGTTAAACGACCTCCACCGCCACCACCCAATATACTAGCTGCAGACTTGATAACATTATTAATTTTAATTCCATTATCAATTGCATTTTGAGAAGCTGCACCAACGATTTTACCATCATTGTTTCCCATAATAACTACATCTGCCTTTCCATTATCCGTAAAGTCAGTAGCTATTTTTTGAAGTTCTTTAAAGTCCGCTTCCATCAATTCAGATACAACTTTCAATCCATTGATTTCTTCATAATCCTCAGCTAAAGAATTCATTTTTAAAGAAGCAATTTGAGTTTTTAACCTGTCAATTTCATTTTTCTGTGCTTTCCATTCACTAAAGAACCTATCACATGTTTTTGGGAGTTGTTCGTTGTCAACTTTAAATATTGATGAGCTTTCCCTTAAAAGTTCATTATCATGCTGCATGGAATCAATTGCTGCAAGACCTGCTGAGAAATCAATTCTTTCCACACCATCTTGAACTCTTTCAGTTTTATTAATTTTAATTGGTCCAACTACACCAGTTCTTAAAACATGAGTGCCTGCACAAGCTTGAACATCAACACCAGGAATTTTAACAACACGAATCATTTTACCCGGAACAATACCACCCTGGTAAAGTACGAATCCATATAATTCTTGTGCTTCATCTCTTGTGTGGAACTGAATATCCAGATCAATATTTTCCATTACATATTCATTAGCTAATTTCTCAATTTCATTTAATTCCTCTTGAGTAATACGCCTGTAATGAGATAAATCAATACGTGCCCTTGTAAGACCATTTTGAGATCCTGCTTGCCAGATATGCTGACCCAACACTTTTCTTGCAGCTGCAATAACTAAGTGAGTTCCTGTGTGGTGACGTGCAAGTGTTATTCTCCTATCCCAATCAATTTTACCCAAGATCGTTTTGCCGACAATATCCTGTGAAACTTCATCTACATGATGTAACACCACATCATCGACTTTTTCAGCATGACTTACTTTTAACACATTTCCATCAATTGAAATTTCACCCATATCAGAAGGTTGACCTCCTCCTTCAGGATAGAATATGGTCTTATCAAAGATTAAACATTGTTTTCCATCCTTTTCAAGCACGCCTAAAACTTCCGCTTCAAATTCTTGTTGGTAGAAATATTTATAGAATAACAACTCAGTTTCAGGAAAATCTACTTTGAAAGTGGATTTTTTACTAGAATTATCTTTTTCATGAGCTCCCGCCACTTGTGTAAAGAAATTGTCTGGAACATTAACAACAAAATCATCTCCTGCGATTTCAACAACTGTTTCAGGAGGAATTCCATGAGCATCATATAAATCTATTAGCAAATTAAGAGGCATTTCGTTTTTGCCTTCTTTTTTGAGTCTTTTAATGGATCTTTTAACAATACTTTTGCCTTTTTTAACAGTGGCGGAATATCTTTCTTCTTCCAGAGAAATAATATTCATGATGTGCTGTTCTGAATCGCGAATTTCAGGGTAGAATTTAGATAAAAAATCAAGCTGTATTGCCATAATATCTGCAAGAGATTCTTTCATGTTCAAATCTTTCATGAACCTAATTGTTCTCCTTAAAACTAACCTTGCAAGATAACCTTCTTTTACATTAGATGGAATAATACCGTCAGCAATCATGAACGCAAGACAACGAGTGTGATCAGCAATAATATAAATTGCCTCCATCGGTTCAGCTATTTCTAAATAATCATTTAATGAAAGACCTAAACTGTCTGCAACTTGTTGGCGAAGATCTTTTAAGTCCCCTATATCTTCAATATCCATCATTCCAGCTATTTGGGCATTTTTTCCTTGAATATCTTCATTAATTTCAACACCAGTTAATTCCATTAATTTATCAACAACAGGCGCGAAACATGCATCATAGGCTGTTGGAGTTCCTTGAGAAATCCATGCAATTCTTTCAAGACCGTAACCTGTATCCACAACTTTAATAGGAATTTCTTTTTTAGATCCATCGTCTAAAGTTTCATATTGAATGAAAACAAGTGTTGCAAGCTCTACACCTCTACAACATACTTCATAACAAGGTCCCTCATTACCTCCACCAGACCACCAGGATTTAATGAAAGTAATTTCTTCTGTATTAATCCCAATTGACTTGAAAAATTCATGACAAAGCCTAATAGTTTCATCTTCCCAGTAAATAAAATCATCTTCAGTATTTATAACAGTATGGGAACCCATGGTAAAACAAGTCATGTGACGACCAGTCCTTCCAACATTATCAACATCGTTTAACCTAATAGAAGGCTGGGCGATTTCCAATGGATTTGCAGGAGGTTTAACAAGTCCTGAAGTAATCCATGGTTGGAAGCAAAAGATAGATGCTCCAACTAAAAATACATCATCTCTCCATCTTTTTGCTAAAACAGGATATCTATCAATAGCTGTGTGGCCTTCGCTTTCTAAAAATTCTTTAAAAACTTTTTGGATTTCATACAAATTATATGGTTTATCAGTAGCAGGATTTGCAATAAAACCATACTCATCACATGGAGCATCACCACAAGTGTCTCTATCCACTTGAGAGTAAAACTCTTGTCCACAAGTTTTACAAGTTTGTAGTTTATAACCAAGTTTTTCAAAAATTTCTACCATATTAATCATTTTAAATTATTTATTAGTATAAACTATGAATTTTGATAAATAAATAATTAGTGAAAAATGTTATGTGAAAAGTAAATTTTAAAAAAATTAATTCAATTAAACCAATGAAAATATCAAACATGATTATTTGATATTAAAAAAAATCATGTCAAGCAAGAATTGAAAAACAGTTAATTTAAATTATATTATATAAAAATAAGCATTATTTGAAATTAAAACAAGAAATAAAAAAGAAAGGTGATAGATTTAAAAATCTATCCGAAGAGAGCGCCTAATCCAGCTGCTGCTTCTTCTTCAGAAGCTTCTTCTTCCTCTTCTTCTTCCTCTTCTTCTTCAGCTGCTTCAGCTGCTGCAGGAGCTGCAGCAGGAGCTGCTGCTGCCATAGCAGTAGTTTCCATAGCTTCATCAATGTCAACATCTTCTAAAGCTGCAATTAAAGCTTTGATTCTAGCATCTTCAGCTTCAATTCCTGCTGCTTCGATAATACTTTTAACATTTTCTTCGTTAATCTCTTTTTCTGCACTGTGTAAAATCATTGCCGCATATATGTATTCCATGTTATCACCATTAATTTTTTAAAGTGTTAGTTTATTAAATAATAAAAATTTTAATTAATTAATTTAACCGAAGAGAGCTCCTAACCCAGCTGCTGCTTCTTCTTCACTACTTTCTTCTTCCTCTTCTTCCTCTTCTTCAACAACTTCTTCAATTACTGGAGCAGCTGCTACAGCAACATTAGAAAGTTTTTCAGCTAATTCATCATCAATAGCACCGGGTGCATCAGCAACTTCAGATGCAATAGCTAACATTTTAGCTTGAGCTAAACCAAGGATTGGTTCAGCAGTTTCGGAAGTCATAATTGCTCCTGCAACACCAACATTAATAGCTCTAGTGTATGCGAGAGTAATAATAGTGGAAATAGTTTCATCAGTAGGGATTGCTGCGTTTACAGATAAATTAAATGCATTTCTGAATGCATTTTGAACGTCAGCTAATGTTTGTTCTTCGTCGATTGCAAGTATGTCGGAAGTATAAATTGCTTCATCTTCATATACTGCTTTTAAATCAATTCCCACTTCCATAGGATTAATATCCATTCTAGATAAAGTTGCTGCCACTTGTTTAGAAACTTCTTCACCTGCTTTTACAACGACTGTTTCTTTTTGTACGCAAATTTTACCTTTATCAATTTTTGCAGGAATTCCAACTTGTTGTAATTCACCTAAGAAAGGACCTGGTTCAAAACCTGTGTCTCCTTCAGGTACAATAATATCATCAGAAGCAATGGTTCCTGGTTTGGCAGGAGCAGAAGTTTTGCTGTCTTCTAATATTTTGTATAATTTGAAAGGATTCATTTCAGTAGCAATAAGTGCAACTTGTCCTTCCATATGTTCAGATAAATCAACAATATTGTTTTTATCAGCATTACAATCTTCAAGAGCTAAATCAATAAGATTTATTTTAGACATTCTGATAACAGCTTTGCCATTAAGAGATTTTCTCATTTCTTGGAGCTGTTTAGCAGGAATGTTCATTAAATCAACAATACCAATTACTTCGTGTTGATTAATGATTTCTTTAATCTCTTGGACTTCTTCCTTTTTCCATTCTGCAACATGAGCCATTAGATCACCCTCACTACTGGTCCCATAGTTGTTTTAATAAACATGGACTTGATTTGACTTCTTCCTTTTTCTAAATTGCGGTCTAAGACTGTAAGAACAGTTTCCACATTCTCAGCTATATCCTCGTCTGACATGTCTTGGCTTCCAACAACAATTTGAATACTTGGTTGCTGTTTTACACCAACTTTGACAGTGTTCTGTAATCTTTCTAAGAGAGGAGCTAATTTAATACTTGCAGGCACTGGTTTTGGCATTTTACCACGAGGACCAAGTACTGGACCTAAGAACCTACCAACAAGTGGCATCATATCAGCTTGAGCCACTAAGAAATCAACAGAGTTTGCCATTTTTTTAGCAGATTTCCTGTCTTTTCCAAAAGCTTCTAAATCTCCTTTATTAATTACAGTGTCAAGACCAGCATCTTTAGCTTGAACAATGAGTTCCCCATCAGCAATGACTCCAATTTTAACATCTTTGCCACGGCCGTTAGGAAGAGTAACTTCCTCATTAAACCTATTTTCTGGTTTTTTGACATCTAAGTCACGGATATTAATAATAATATCTACGGACTCAGTGAAGTTTCTCGGCTTAGATTGTTCTTTTGCCTCCTTCACCGCGTTAATTACATCTTGTGTCATATTAATCCCCCATGAACATTTTCTGTTCATTGGATATTTTTTTGGTTTCATGAGTATCGATTACAAGAAAAAAATTCTTCAACGATTGCATGAATTAAAAACAGTATATCCATTATAATCATGATTATAATATCATATACACTGTATTTATTAACTTAATTTAAATTTAACAAAATAATATCTGTTATAATAAGATATCATCATATTTTCCAGCATCAACATCTTTTTGTGCTTCTCTTGGGTCTTTACCATCAACAGATAATCCCATACTAACACAGGTTCCCATAACTTCTTTGATACCTGATTTATAATCATTAGCAAGTAATGAATCAAATTTCATTCTTGTAATTTTAAATGCAGCTTCGATTGGTAAGTCATTTACAATATCTAAACCTGGTTCATGAGAAGCCTTTTCGATGCCTAACTCTTCCATGATAAGAGCAGTTGTAGGTGGAGTACCGATTTCAATTTCAAAATCTTTAGTATCTCTGTCAACGATGACTTTAACAGGTACTTTCATTCCTGCAAAATCAGCGCTTTTCTTATTAATTTCTTCAACTACTTGCATCATGTTAATACCGAGAGGTCCTAAAGCCGGACCTAATGGTGGACCAGGAGTAGCAGTTCCACCTTCGATAAGAACTTCGACTGTATCTTTAGCCATCAGTCAGCCTCCTTTTGAATTATTCTAATTTGATCAGCTTTAACAGTAACTGGAATTGGTACTGCAGCCTCTATTAACTCAAGAACGACTTCTTCACGTGATTCATCAATACGAACCACTTTTGCTCTTTCTCCTTTGAAAGGACCAGAAATAAGTTCAACAATACTTCCTTTTTGAATAGAGGAAATAATAGGTTCTGGTTTTAAGAATCTTTTTACTTCTTCAAAAGTAATTGTAGCATCTCCACCAACAACCCCTCTTAAATGTTGTACTTTTAAATCAGGGTTTCTGAGATCTATCTTTGTTGAAGATTCGACTAAAATATACCCTTTTAAAGATTCTGGAACAAGAATTGAGGAAATGCCTATACCATCTATAGTTCTAGCTTTACGTGCCAAAAGCCTAGCAACATTTCTTTCTTGACCTGCGGATGTTTTAAGAGCATATATGGAACTATTAGTATCTTCCATAAAAAATTCACCTATTTTTAAAATTTTTTCTTGTTAATAAAATCATACATTAAGTTAAAAATATTATAAAAGCTCTAATTTTCAAGAAGGAAAATATCTCGAAAATAAGAATTCTATAATATAAATAATTATATAAATTATAGTATTTAAAAGTTTTTAAAAAAATGATAATTTTAAATAAAACAAAATATTACAAAAAATTTTACTATAATTAAATAAAATCAAAAAAATAAAAAAGTTAATTTTATAAGCCGATTAAAGAGCCTAATAAAACAATAACAAAACCAACAACACCAATGACTGCAACACCTAAAACTGAAATTTTAGCCAATTCACGGTATTCAGCACCATCGGGTTTTTTAGCTACTTTTAATACTCTTTTACTGTCTTTGATAAACTTGTTAAAATTTTCTTGAACATTCATTTAAATAACCAAAATTAAGAATTTATATAAAATTATAATAAAATAATAGTAATAAAATGATTTTTAAATTTAAACATTAATAAATGTTTGCATTTTTAAAAAAAAAAGATAGAATTAGAAAATTCCATCAATGAAATCATCTAATTGATCATCTGCTGACTTATTTTCAGAATTATCTTCCGCATATTCAATTTCAGGGGAATTATCTTCCTCATAACCAGTTTTAATGCCTGAAACAACAACTGTAGTTCTAACAGTGTTTTGAAGACTTTCATCAATTTGAGTACCCCAAATAATGTTAGCTTCAGGATCTAATTTATCAGCAACAACTTGAACGATTTTCTCAGCTTCATGTAATGTTAAGTCGGAACTACCAGATATGTTAACTAATGCACCAGTAGCATTTGATATATCAATATCCAATAATGGACTACTTAATGCTTCATGTACAGATTCTAAAGCTCTATCACCAGTATCAGATTCACCCATACCAATCATAGCCATTCCAGAACCTCCCATGATACTTCTAATATCTGCAAAGTCCAAACTTACAAGACCTTTTTTAGTAATTAATTCAGTAATACCTTTAACAGCCCTTCCTAAAATTTCATCAGATACCATGAATGCTTTGTTTAGAGGTAAATTAGGTGCTACTTCCAATAATTTATCATTTGGAATTACAATAACAGTATCAGCAGACTCTTGGAGTTTTTCTAAACCTTGTTCAGCATTTTCTCTTCTTTTAATACCTTCTGCTGAAAAGGGCATAGTAGCTACAGCAACAGTTAATGCACCTAATTTTTTAGAGAGTTTAGAGATGATCGGTGCTGAACCAGTTCCAGTTCCTCCACCAAGACCACATGTAACAAATACCATGTCTGCACCTTCTAATTCTTCTCTAATCTCATCTTCACTTTCTTCAGCACATTCTTCACCGACAGCCGGTTCTCCACCTGCACCTAACCCTTTAGAAGTTTTTCTACCTAAAAGAATTTTTTTAGCAGATTGACTATAAAATAAATCTTGAGCATCAGTATTTACTGCAATTGTAGTTGCTCCTTCGATACCCATTTCATTTAATCTTGAAATAGTATTGTTTCCTGCTCCACCAGCACCAACAACAAATATATTAGTTTTAGCTCCTTTAATCATCTCTATAAGATCATCGTCAATATCGGAAGAGAGTTTATCAGGCACTTTTTCTTCCATTCTTTGTTCGGATTCTTTGATTGCATCATCTATAAATTTCACAAATTAACCCCACATCTCTGCTTTAAAATAATTGTTAGATATTTCTATTTTTACTAATATTTAAATGCAACTAATTTATATAAATATCAGAAATTTTATTAAAAAACTTAAAACATCATTCAATCTCTTGGCATTGCTATAATCTCATGAATCTTTAAATCAAACAAATCTTTTGAATTAACTGGAGTTAAAATAACAGCACTATCAACACCATGACCTCTACCACCAACAGCAATTATTTCTTCACCAGCAGGAATTAAACCCGCATCTGTAGCCATGATAGATATTTCAACGCCAACTTTAATCCCATGTGAAAACATTCGAAAAGTATTAGCTACAATATCTAATGGAGAATACCCTCCGAATTTATTGGTGACTCCTCTTGCAGCACCACTAAATGCATGACTTCCAAAATATGTTTTAATTCCCACCTTTTCAAGTTTTTTAATCATGCCTTTTGAAATATCTGATTCATTAGAACCACTAAATCCAACATGATGAGTCACATTAATAATTTCAACTTCATCACCAATAGCTTCATATAATTTTAATGCAGATTCACCACTAGCAGAAGCAATTATAACTCTTTTAATATCAGTAATATCTAATTTATCCTTAATAGCCATTATTAACTCATCAGTATAATCATTACCTTCTTTATCAAAATATGTAATAAATTTTCTTGCCATAACAATACCATCCAATAGATAATTATAAAATATTCTATATTATATTAATTATATCAATTATAATAAAGATTTTTATGACAAGCTCTAATGAATTAAAAAATATTAAACATATTATTAATGGAGATTACATTATAATTCCTATTGAAACAGGTTATATTAAACCAAATGAAAGTTTGGACGTTATTATTAAACCTGCCAAAGAACTAATGAAAGATAATGATTATTTAGTAATAGCTGAAACACCTGTTTCAGTTTCACAAGGCAGACTAATTGATGAATCAAAATATTCACCATCATTAACTGCTAAATTCTTAACAACAGTTTGGAGTAAATATTTATGGGGATATATTTTAGGACCGGCTTTAGGAATTAAAAAAAGAACAATTAGAAATTTAAGAAAATTGCCTAAAGAAACTTATGCCCATAAAGAATTAATTTTACAACTATACGGTTTAAAACATGCATTGAAACCTGCATCTGAGGCAGGTGTTGATTTAAGCAATGCTCCTGGAACTTATGTTTCATTACTTCCGGACAATCCTGAAGAAGTCACTAAAGACTTGAAAAAGAGGATTGGAAAAGATGTTTGTGTAATGATTATTGATACTGATGCGACATATATGAAAAATGGAAAGTATTTTACTGGACTCCCCATTGCAATTGAAGGAATTGATGCCGATAATGGATTTTTTGGATATGTAAAAGGACAATTATCTGAAAACATGGGATCCACACCATTAGGTTGCAGTGAAAAACTAGATGTTGAAACTGCATTAAAAATAGCAAACATTGCTGAAGATTATCAAAAGTCACTTTCCACTGAAATGAAAACAATACATAGCGTTAAGGATGTCCTCGGTACTGAATTTGATGAAGTAACTATTGAAGATCTTGATTCAATTATCCACACACCTGCAGTAATAATAAGGAAAATATAACCTTCACCACTAAATTATAGGCTAAATAATGAATTTAAGCCAAATAATATATTTTAAAGAAAATTTTATATTAATCAATAATCATAGAATAGATAATGCTTAAAATTATTATAAGTTATAAGTGAATTTTATAAGATGATTCTCATGAATGTAGATAGTTTTGGAAAATACAGAAATTTCTTATTGCCATTAATGGATAGTATATCTGTAATTTTAGGATATTACTTGATATCTGTTTTAATTACTGACTCTTTTTTAATGGATCCGATAAGTGCAATAACAAGAAATGAAATTTTAATTAGTATTATACTCGCAATAATTATTTTACAGACAATTTTTAGATTAACAAAAAGATATTCAAATATTATCCGTTACGAAAATAACCAAGACTATATTATGTACATTCTTCTTTCAATAATATCTCTGCTTATTGTCTCTTTAATTGAAGATATAATTGGTATGAAGAATCCTTCAATAAAATTCAATTTAACAACAGGTATCCTAATTGGGACACTAACCGTTGTTTACCGTTTAGTAATAAGATATGCATTATTATCAGATATTGCAAATAAAGGAATTAACTACACACCTGAAAATCAGGAAAAAGTATTAATCATAGGTGGAGGGTATTCTGCAAATAATATCATTAAAACATTGCAAACCTCATTAAAAGGAAAGTACAACATTATTGGTATTGTTGATGACAATAAAAAACGTATTGGCTATTCCGTAGCTGGAGTAAAAATTATCGGTAACAGAAAAGATATCCTGAAAATATGTGAAAACGAAGAAATTGATACAATATTTTTCACAATTGTAAATATTGACAATAAAAATAAAAAGGAAATTTTAGAAATTTGTAATAAAACATCAGCAAATGTAAAAGTTTTACCGGACTTACGAGAAATCATATCTTCTGAAAATTTATATGGTAGTTTAAGGGATATTGAAATTGAAGATTTGCTTGGAAGAGAACCAGTAGAACTTGATAATAATAATATTAAAAGTCTAATTAATAATAAAGTTGTTTTAGTAACCGGTGGCGGGGGATCTATTGGTGAAGAACTTTGTAGACAGATAATGATTCACCATCCTAAACAGTTATTAATGTTAGACATATATGAAAATAGTTTATACAATATTGAGTTAGAACTTAAAGATAATTATCCGAATGATGATATCAAAGCAATTATTGCAAACATTAGAGATAAAGAAAGAATGTTTGAAATATTTGAAGAATATTCCCCTGAAATTGTTTTTCATGCAGCAGCACATAAACATGTGCCCCTAATGGAAAATAACCCAACTGAAGCAATTAAAAATAATGTATTTGGAACTTATAATCTCGTTAATGCATGTGACAAATATAACACAAAACGTTTTATTTTAATTTCAACAGACAAAGCAGTTAATCCGACAAATATAATGGGTGCTACCAAAAGATTATGTGAAATGATCATACAAGCCAAAGATAAAGAAAGTGAAACTGAATTTGTAGCTGTTCGTTTTGGAAATGTTTTAGGAAGTAACGGATCTGTTGTACCTTTATTTAAAAAACAAATTGCAAATGGAGGTCCTGTAACTGTAACTCATAAAGACATTACAAGATTTTTCATGACCATACCTGAAGCAGTAGCTTTAGTATTGCAATCAATCACATATGCAAAAGGCGGAGAAATATTTGTATTAAATATGGGTGAACCCGTTAAAATTTATGATTTAGCTAAAAGTTTAATCGAATTATCAGGATTAACTCTTGGAAAAGATATTGACATTACATTTACAGGTTTGAGACCTGGAGAAAAATTATATGAAGAAATTTTAATGGATGAGGAAAATCTTGAAGGAACAGGGCATGAAAAAATATTCATTACAGAACCTATGAATTTCACAATGAGAGATGTTGAAGAAAAGTTAGATGCATTTAGAGAAATCATAAACAAAGAAATTACTGATAAACAAATTATTAAAGAAACTATGAAAAAATGTGTTCCTACTTACAAGGAACCAAAAGAAGTTAACGGAGAGTAAATAATATGAATATTCCATTTTCCCCACCAGATATAAGCGAAAAAGAAATTGAAGAAGTTGTAGCAGCGTTAAAATCTGGATGGATTACAACAGGACCTAAAACAAAAGAATTTGAAAAAAAAATCAGTGCATACTGTGGCAGTGACAAGACTGTTTGTTTAAGTGCTGCAACCACTGCTTTAGAAATGACTTTAAGATTGTTAGGTATTGGTGAAGGTGATGAAGTAATCGTGCCTGCATATACATATACTGCAACATGTAGTGTAATTTGCCATGTGGGAGCGACACCTGTAATGATTGACAGCCAAGAATATAAAGAGGAAATGGATTACTCAAAAGTAAGTGATGCAATAACTGAAAAAACAAAAGTTATTATGCCCGTCGACATTGCAGGTATATTATGCAATTATGATAAATTATATGAAATAATTGAAAGCAAAAAAGAATTATTTGCAGCCAGTAATGGCTTACAAAAAGCTTACGGTAGAATTATTGTCTTAGCAGACTGTGCCCATGGTTTCGGTGCTGTTCAAAATAATAAAACTGCAGGAACACTTGCTGATTTTACCTGTTTTTCATTTCATGCAGTTAAAAACTTAACAACAGCTGAAGGTGGAGCAGTGACTTGGAAAGAACATGAAGGAATTGATTCTGAAAAATTATATAAGCAATTACAGATTCTTTCACTTCACGGTCAAACCAAAGATGCATTAGAAAAAACCAAAAAAGGATCTTGGGAATATGATATTCTTCTTCCGGCATACAAATGTAATATGACTGATGTTCAAGCTGGAATTGGACTTGGACAACTTGAGAGATATGATTCACTGCTTAAAAGAAGACACGAAATCATTAAAAAGTATGACGAAGGATTTAAAAATAGTAAAATTATATGTCCTGAACATTTCTCTGAAAACGCAACATCTTCTGGTCATTTATATTTAACTAGAATTAAAGACATTAATCTAGAACAAAGAAATGAAATCATGATTAAAATGGATGAAAAAGGAATAAGTACCAATGTACATTATAAACCGCTTCCAATGCTTACGGCATATAGAAATTTAGGATTTGATATTGAAGATTATCCTAATGCATATAACTTATTTAAAAATGAAATAAGTTTACCAATTTATTCCACTTTAAGTGATGAAGAAGTTGAGTATATTATTGAAAATTTTTTAGATATATTAAAAGAATATTAATTTTAGAATAGTGTAGTTATATTTTTATAATAAAAAAGATATAACTAAACATTACTTTTAACGAAGTTATCTATTTTAATTTATTTTTAAAAGTTCCAAAAAAACACAGAAAAAACAAGGATAATTATATTAGGGGAAATTAAATGATAGATGATATATTAGTAAAGAAATTATTATCACAAATTGTTGAAAAAGACCATGAAGAAAACCTTAAAAAAAATTTTAGAGAAAGATATCCGGATGAATCAACCCCTGATGGAATTGACAATCTTATAAGAGCACTAGAACTTCCGCCAGAAGATGTGCAGTATATTGCTAATGATATTCGTGAAACTGTTGAAAAAACCATCAGTCCAATTATTAAATCATTAATAGATGGTGTTGAAACAGATGAAGAAATAGCTGAAAAAACAGGTATTAAATTAAATATCGTTAGAAAAATTTTATATAAACTTTATGATTTAAAAATTGCCAATTATAAAAGAAGTAAAGACCCGGAAACTCAATGGTTTACTTATTCTTGGAAATTTGAAGAAAGTGAATTAATCAATAGAATTAAAAGTGATAGTGAAACTGAATTATCTGAACTTAATGCAAAATTAGAAAATGAAGAACATAATATGTTTTTTGTCTGTCCATACGGTCATGTTAGGTTTAATTTTGATACTGCAGCTGATCCTTATTATGAATTTTTATGCCCTGCATGCGGTGAAGAATTAGAATTCCAAGATAATGCTGAAATTATTGAAAAACTTAAAAACAATATTGAAATTGCTGAAGATAATTATAATTCATTTATTGAAAAAATTGATAATTCATAGAGAACAATGGAAATTAAATTACTAAAAAAAGAAAATACACCTAAAAATGTTATAGAACATTGCAAAGCAGTTTATAAAAAAGCTGTGAAAATATCAACTAATTTTGATAATGTAGATGACAATCTGATTAGACAGGGTGCTCTCTTACATGATATTGGAAGGTCTAAAACCATGATATCACCCATGCTATTGAAGGAGTTAAAATAGCTAAAAGATATGGTTATTCGAATGATGTTTTAAACATTATTGAAAGACACATCGGTGCTGGAATAACAAAGGAAGAAGCTATAAAACTTGGGCTTCCTGAAAAATCATATGTGCCTCAAACGCTTGAAGAAGAAATTGTTGCCCATGCAGATAATTTGATAAACGGCAGTGAAGAAGTGGATGTTGATTTTGTTATATCAAAGTGGAAAAAACAAATAGATGACAGTGACGAAAATATTGAAAGACTAATTGAATTAGACAATAAATTAATCAAAGCTTTTGAGGAATAATATGAAAGTAATATGTTCAAGTGAAGAGTCCCTATACCGTCCAGAAGCAGTTAGATGGAGACAAAGAATGGAAATGATGGAGCCTCTTGGGGATAGTGTTGTTTTATTACCATGCAGTATGAAAAAACCTTATTCTAATTCTAAATCACATCAAAAATTTAGGAAAATTGCACGTTCATATCAAGAACTTATTGTGACATCCCCCTTTGGAATTTGTCCGAGAGAACTTGAAAATACATTCCCAATTCAATCTTATGATGTAAGTACAACTGGTTCATGGTCACAAGATGAAATTGAAGAAACAGGCAAATTAATTGCAAAATATTGTGAAGGGAAAAATATTGTTGCAAATCTTTCTGGAGGATATTTGGAATCATGTGAATCATATGTTGATGATTTCATTAATGTTTGTAAAGATGGAAGACCAACTTCCCCTGATTCACTTTACAATTTAAGAATGGAACTTAAAAAACATCAGAAAATAAACAGGAAGGAAAAAACATTACATGAACTAAGATCCATTGCCAAATTTCAATTTGGTGAAAATGGAGATAAATTTATCCCCGATAATGTTAAAACCAAAGGAATGTATCATAAAAGAATATTATCTGATGGAAAACAATTAGCTTTACTAAACAAAGATCATGGATTATATAGATTAAATTTGTCTGGTGGGGAAATTTTAAAAGAATTAAATACACATATTGTTGAAATTGACTTTGACCTTACAACAAATACCGTTTTTGCACCAGGAATCATTAAAGCAGACCCTAAAATAGTGCCAAATGATGAGGTTATAGTTGTTAAAGATGATGCTGTTGTTGGTGTTGGAAAAGCTATAATGACCGGACATGAAATGGAAGAATGTCGTAATGGCATTAGCGTTAAACTGAAACACAGAGTGAAATGATTTTAGTATAGTTTTGTTAGAAAAAAATAAAAACGTTTATAAATACCATTGTTAAATACTATATGTATACTAAAATAATAGGAGGCAAAAGATATGTCTGAAGAATTAGTAAATAATATTAAAGATGCTATTACTGTAATTAATGACCCACACATGGGGATTAGTATTGTAGAAATGGGCATTGTACAAAACATCAAAGTTGATGGAGATCAAGCTGAAATTACCCTTAAACCAACTAATCCTGGTTGTATGAGTATCACTCGTATTGCTGCTGATGCTAAAGTCAAAGCTGAAGCTGTTGATGGAATTGAAAAAGCGAAGATTATTGTTGAAGGACATGCTATGGCAGATTCCATTAATGAAATGATTAATAGATAAAATTTTAAAATTACGGTTAATTTCTGTATATAAACAAAAGATTTATATATAGGAATTAATATAACTATAAGTGTTGACAGTTAACTACAACAAGATAATTTATAGGCTAGTGGCACAGCTTGGTTAGCGCGCTCGGCTGATAACCGGGAGGTCATGGGTTCGAATCCCATCTAGCCTACTTCTAAACTATTTTTATAAATAATTTCCCATTACATGACAATTTTATCTTTTTTATATAAATCAACACAATAAATATATATCATGTTCTACATAAATTAACTTGAATGTACAGAAAGTAGGAATATTGATTAAAATGTGGGAAAAAATTAATGAAAAATTCAAAAAATACCCTGCAAGAATTAGAGTTGCAGAAAAAATGATCGAACTTGGACTATCTTTAAATGAAGATGGGAAAATCTATTGTGGAAATTTAAAAATAAGTGATAAAGCATTAGCTACTGCTGCTGATGTAGATAGAAGAGCTATCAAATCCACTATTGAAGTAATACAAGAAGATGAAGAATTGTATAATCTTTTCAGCAATATAATACCTGCCGGAACACTTCTAAAAAATATTGCTAAAAACTTAAAATTAGGAGTAATCGAAATCGAAGTAGGGTCCGAAAGTGAAGGCATACTTGCAAATACTGCAAATTTAATCACAAAAAAAGGAATTGGGATAAGACAAGCTTATGCCGAAGATACAGAACTTCAAGAAAGTCCTATACTAACCATTATAACCGAAGAGGTCGTAAGTGGTGATTTAATAAATGAATTTTTAAAAATAAAAGGAGTAACAAGAGTATCAATTTATTAATCTAAATCAGCCATTCTTGCTTTTTCCATTTCTTTATCTTCTTCCTCAAGAACTTCTAAAAGTTCTTCCCAAGCTTCTAAAGATTCTTTAGCAGCTTCTTCAGTTAATTTTTCTATTGCATAACCAGCGTGGATAAGAACATAATCACCAATTTCTACATCAGGTAAAAGATCCATTTTTGCTTGTTGTCTTGCTCCACCAAAGTCAGCATATAACCAGTTGTCTTCTCTATTAATTTCAACAACATGAGCAGGTGCTGCAATACACATAATTTCTCCTCCAAAATTTAATATATAAATAATATTAAAAAGTAGTATTATATAAAATTATCTAAATGGAGTTAAAATATGAAAAATATCGTTATTGGTTCTGGACCTGCTGGAAGATTAGCATCCCTGCAACTTGGAAAATTAGGAGAAGATGTTACTTTAATTGAAAAAAATCATATTGCCGGCACTTGTCTAAATGAAGGGTGCATGGTTGTTTGTGCACTAACAGACATTACAAAATTTATTGATGCGAACAAAAGATTTAATTCACACGGATTTTTAAAAAGTCAGCTTGAAATATCTTATGAAAAAATTGTTGAAAGAATTGTTGAAACACAAGAAAAATTAAGAAAATTAAATCAAATAGAAAATGAAAGTGTTGGAAATCGCATAATTTATGGTGAAGCTAATATTGGAAATAATATAGTTGAAGTAAATAATGAAAGTTTTGAATATGATAATCTACTTATTGCAACAGGTGCACGCCCTTTTATTCCTAATATTAAAGGGAATGAATTTGGATTAACAAATAAGGACATATTAAAAATTGATGATGTTCCTGAAAAATTAAATATAATTGGTGGAGGAATCATAGCTGGAGAAATAGCTAATATTTACTCAACTTTAGGTAGTGAAGTCAATATTTTTGCAAGAAACACATTTTTAAAAGAAATTACTCCAAATACAAAAAAATATATATTGGAAAACCTCATGACTGATGTTAATATCTATGAAAACATTAATGTTGTAGAAGTATTTAAAGATAAAGTTTTACTTGAAAATGGTGAAGAACTAGATGGAATTCCATTTTTTGCAACAGGAAGAACACCAAACAGTGAAATTGTTAAAGATATTGTTGAGCTAAACCATGATAAAACCATAAAAGTTAATGAAATGATGAAAACTTCAGTTGAAAATATATATGCTGCAGGAGATGTTACTGGAGGATATCAACTAACACCAGTAGCAAGAAAAGAGGGCATCACAGCTGCAAGAAATATGGCAGGGTACTCAAATAAAATAACCTACAATTGCATTCCTCAAAGTTTAAGTTTGAACATGGAAGTAAGTTTTGTTGAAAATGAAAAATCAGAGTGTAATGAAGAAGACAAACAAACAATTGCAATGCCGGCGATTGCAGGACCTTCAGCATTTTGGAATATTTTAAATGAAGATACAGGATATTCAGAAATTGAATTTGATAAGAGAAATAATAAAATAAACAGAATTAATTCAATTTCACCATCTTCAGTAAGCGATGTTGCATATTTATCTTATATAATGAGAATGAATTATGATTTAAATGATTATGATGAATTTTTAGAAATTCACCCCTCAACTGATACAAACTACAAAATAATAAAGAACATGTGGTTATGATACTAATATTCAACTTTTTTCAATATTTTATCTGCAAGAACATCAGCAGCTTCAAAACATTGCTTACCATATACTTCAGCATTTTCTTTTAGAGAATTATAATTCTCAAATGCTTTCATTATACTTTTACAAACATCTTTAACTTCCGATTCAATGATAGCTCCCTTAAAAACACCAGCCATATTCTGATATCTTCCCCATTTTACTTTAGTAAGAGCAATAATCGGTTTTCCACAAATCATTGCTTCTTCAAGAGAAACTCCATCATCAGTCAATATTGTTAAATCAGCAAATTTAAATAAATGATTAATCCAATCAATGAAACCAACATAAATTATTTTCTCATCATCAATCAAATCATAATATTCCTCTCTCAAGGGACGTCCGATTAGAACTAAATTATATTCATCAGTAGAATTAGCTACTATGTTAATAGCATCAATCATTCCTTTAAATATTGATGAACCTGAAGAGAATATAATTGTTTTTTTATTTTCATCGAAATTAGGATATTCTTTTAGTTTTTGAAGAGCAATTTCTTCTTTTCCATCACCAATATCATCAGTTAATGGGTAAAATGACCTATCCATATTTTTAGGAAGAGTGTCAAACCTAAATGCATCTAATTCCGGTAAAGCATAACAATAATTAAATTTAGGACATACTTTAGAATCCAAAGGTGTTGAAATTAAAGAAAAACAGGGTTTTCTTGCAAATTTCGCCCCTAAAGAACCTACAATAGCTCCTCCACCTAAAACAGCAACGACAAAATCAGATTTAGATTTTTTAATAGCTGATCTTGCTTTAAAAGTAGCGGTCACTAATTTCAGAGCACCTCTTATTGCAGAAAGTTTGGTTGCAGAATGTCCACCAGCATGAGGAATAGAAATTTTACATACCTCAAAACCATTTTTTTCAAATAAATCACTGGAAGCAGTTTTATCTAAACCAATTATGCATTCCACACCCCTTTTTCTAAGTGCTGCCATGGTGTTAAGTGCAACAACTGCATCACCACCCAAACCTCTTCCAGTAACTGTAAAAAATGCTTTCATATATTCACACTCCTTTTCCTAATTTTGGTATTTTTTTTGGAGCATATTCTTTTGCATGTGATGCATATGGATTGAACAATAATCTTCTAAAACCTAATGAGATCAATAAAGGATTCTTAATATCAAATCGTTTATCCTTAAGAATCAATTTTCTAAATAAATCTCCTAAACCTCCACCAGTCAATACATCCATGAAATAATCCCCAAATGTTGGATTTAATATTCTTAAATTTTGTCTGAAAAATACTCTTAAATTATTTCTTCTAACAAATGCAATTAAAGCAACAGTTATGAATCCGAGCAAGATAACAGACCATAATCCTCCAACTAGATAAAAAGCTAAACCAAGTGCTACACCGAATGTATGATTTCCAACTTCACCCAACATTATTTTTCCTGAAAAATCAAGAGGAGAATAAGCTGCACATACAACAAATATTAATAAAGGCGTATAAACCGCAGGCAGTTCATTTACCATAGGCGAACCTGCAATTAACATGAAAATCATAGTTATAACAGACATTATCATAGTAACAATACATGCACTGCCCGGTTGCATATCTGAAATATTAAGCGGTTGAACCATTAATGCAATGAAAATTGCAGAAATCCAATATCCTTCAAGAATACCTGTAATCATCACCAAAACAATTCCAATTCCTCTTGAAAGTTGTCCCCATTCAATGCCTAATGGAACACATTTCTTTCTCCCCAAAATATCATCAATTAATGCAAAAACACCTATAATTAAAATCATTGAGTTGCAAACAGGAATCATATAAAAGGACAAAACAATAAAAGGAATTATGCCTATAGCACGAGGTATTCCCCCTCTTACATTCGGATATAAATTACCCAGATATCCTCTTTTTCCAAAAAATCTAAAAATGATATCTAAAATAGCAGTGCTTACTGCAGTTATGATAAAAACAATAATAAATGCAATAATAATTGATGAATAAAACATGTTAATCACTTGTGTATAATTATTCTTAATTGTTCATATTATATATATTTGTACATAAAATTAAACAATTTCATATCTTAGGATAGCTGCCATACCCCCAAGACTTTCTAATTGTTTACCACCTTCATGTTCACTACTAACAACCATTACCTCACCTTTCATATTTTCAACCATATCCATTAATTCACCCATGTTCTCACTAGCCACTTTAGTATCTAAAATTAAAAGTTCACTAACAGCACCCAGATTAATTGCGTTTTTTGTTTGTTTTATACCATATGCGATTTTAGATGAATTTTTACCAATTTCAGTGAGTAATCTATTAATAGCTCCCATTTCCTGAGCAACCCTATTTTCTGCAGTTAATTTTTCAACAGTTCCCTTTTTTAGAACTTCACTAATGCCATTGCGCCCTCCAGAACCAGTAGCTTCTATAACCGATATTTTAGCTAAATTTTTATAATTATCCTTAATATATTCATAAAAATCGTTTTTAACAAAACCGGGACCTGCAATAACAATATTCTGAATTGAATCAAATTTTTCTATTGATTCAATAACTTTATCATAAAACTGAACAATGTTTTTCTGCCTGTTTTTATCAATTATTCTTTTACCAGACACATATCCTTTAATTGGACCGTAATATTCTATTCCAAATTGCCTCATTAAACCAATTGTTGCAGTATCATCTTCAAAAACAATTATAATTGCAGATAGTTTTTTAGATGCATCAATAGCTTGATTAAGTCTTTTAATTGCCCATTTTGGCCAGAACCTTTTTTTGATTTTGATTGGAGTGTTAAGTTTAACTTCCAAAGTATGATGTGATCCGAGAGGAATTAAATCTTCAGGACCTTTTGTAATGGTGCCGGTTAATCTCAGTTTTCCAGTGAATAAATGAAAAGTGATATTTTCAATATCTAAACCTAAATAAAATGTTTTTTTAACTCCCCTATCACTTCTTAATTTATCTCCAGTATTATCCTGAATACGTCTTGTTGTTTTAGAAGATGCATTATCTCCCTCTTCAATTATATGGGATAAATGCCATAAATCATCCAATGTTTCTGGAACAATTTCAATAATTCCTTCTTTGGTGTCTTGCTTTATAATTTTCATAAGTTTCACAATACTTTGGCTCTTTCGACTTGTGTGATCTGAATTTTGATTAATTTTTGAGTCATAAAAATTTTTCTTTCTACTTTTTCTTCTTTTTTGATTTAAAAGTTGTAAAAATAATATATTAAGTGGAACTAATATGTCAATATGAATAATAACAATATAAAAACTCCATATGATATATGAAGCCAAAAGATAATAAACTTTTCGATTATTTTCAGGAAATTTATGAATTTCATCAGTTTGAGGATATTACACGTGTTGGGTGGAAAAATATTTATTACAATATAATTAGATTGTAAAAAGAAGTAAAACTTATTTTGAAAATAAAATTAGTATTTGTCCAAGTTGTAAGTCAAAAAATACTGTTAAAAAATGGAAATTTACGAAAGAAAACTAATTTTTTTAAGAATTGGGGAACAAATATGCACTATTCAAAAATATAAATGCAAAAAATGTGGCAAGTCTTCTTATACTGATTTTATCATCACTTGTTTACCCTAATTCAAGATATTACATTTACCTGTTATTTGATTGTATTGAAAATTTATATCCAAATTTAATGTGTACAGGACTCCATAAAATACGATTTGACTTAAAACAATCAAACAAAACATCGAAAATATCACATCAAAGCATAAAAAACATTATTATTAACATCTAAATTATCCCATTTAACTAAATGAAAATTGAACTTATTCAAGGTTTTATTGCCTTATTCAACAGTCACTGGGTTAAAATAGATTGAATTTGGATATTATATTTTAGCATTAATTCGACATTGAAACTGAATACATTAGTTTCAGTCAAAATTTAGTCGAATCAGATGATTACAAGACCATATTTATCAATTCTTAAACGAATCACTAAAAAATCAAAAGAATAGTAACATGACTTAAAACACAATATATCGAGAAGGAATTAGATAAAACTAAAAGTAAAACATCATTTTTCTGCAAATTTCACATACAACATGAAAGATTTAAAGACCATTTTAGATTAAAAAAAACCAACTAACAGACCAAAAAAAAGAAATCATAACAGATTTAAAACAAAATATTTTATAAAAATACTGGATGCAGAAACACTCAATAATGCTAAAAAGAAACAACATGATATCCTTGATTAGATAAAAAAATACTCTCAAAACAACTTCAAAAACAAAAGCTTAATGGAAAATTCATCATCCCCTACTTCAAAAAATTAATGAACTATCTTGAAAACACGAATATCCCACCCACAAACAATAAAAATCGAAAACACCTTCCAAAAAGTATTATCAAAAACATATAAAAAACAATAAAAATAAAATCAGGTCTTTTAAGCCGATTCATACTAAAAACTAAACTATTGGAACATAAAAAATGAAAAACAAAAAATCACACAAATTTTTGAAAAGAACCAAAAAAATAATAAATAATATAATTAATTAAAGATTCATTTAAAATTGATACTATGAGTTTAATAGATTTTGGAGTAACTAAAAACCCTAGAAAGATTACATTGTTGAATCAGATATAACCAGAGACACTAGTGTTGCTGAGAACCCTGAATCTGCACCTGCTCCACAGCCACAACCTCACCCACAGAATAAAGAAACTAATGTAGCCACTATTTTGCTATTGAAAAAATTGCAAGGTAAATACACTGAGATTGGAAAGCTTCAGGAAGAGATTAACACTCTTAAAAAATAATTTGAAAAATATGAAGAGATTAAAAAAGCTATTGGAGAAAATAAAGAATTCATTGATTCTAAATACGAAATATTAAAAGAATTATCTGAACTTAAAAAAGCTGAAAATAAAAGGAAAATAAAAGAGTACATAGCTAAATACAACTTTAACTATAATGAAAATACACAGTATAAATAAATTATTGATAAGCTATTGTCAGGTGATGTTGATATGGAACTGATGGAGAAACTGACTTAAAGAAAAATTAAAATTGAAACTAGTAAAGACGGTTCCACTCCTGAAAGAAGAAATCCATCAACCTCTGGTGATGCAGATGAAATTGGCGAAACAGACAGCACTGGAAATGAGGATGCTCATTCTTTTACTACTCGTGAAGAATATAACATTAATTCATTGAATTGCTCGTTGTTTAGTTGTGAAGACTTATTATGATGTGTTTCACCCCTCATTAATATTCATATTTCATCTATGAGGCAAATCGTGCATTGAAACCCTTAATGCCTAATTAAGGGGAGGGAACAAGCTCCTTTTCATTTACCCAATAGTACCAATGCAAGAAAATAAGGTTTTCATTACTTAACCCTCAAATCGACTTATAAACAGCCAGTTCTTATTTGACAACCTAATTATTTATATATGTCTATTCCAATCCATTTCATTCATTGATTCATCAGATTAACAAATCATTTTCATAGTTATTTATATTGTGCATTAATACTATTCATTATGTGTTCAATTAACAATGCCGTCAACTTAAGAAATTGATTTTTTTGCTTTATTTTTTTATTATTAATACGTTATGTCTTTATTATGTTTAATATATGTTTATATTTTGTTTTTTAAAAAAACAGTTTATTACAGTTTGTTATTATTTGATTAAATTAATATTTAGCTTTTATTATATTTAAACTTATTTGCTACAATATAAATTTAATGCGTTGAATTCATTATTTTAATTAAAGCAAAATTTAAATTAAGTATTTTTAAATAATCTGATATGTATGGTCTATATATAAATTACTTATATTAATTTAGTTTTTATAGAAGAAATAGAGTCATTAGAAAATATTATATAAATAGTGAGGACAAATGTATAAATATGAAACAAAAACAAAAGTCCTCAATAATACTTTGGGGCAAATCATTAATTAAATTTTCTATTTTTTGTGAAAAAATGGAAAATGTGAAATCTGAAGTAAAACTGTTAAAAATTCAAATAAATAAATTAAATTTATTTGTTTTAGGCAAATAAATCGATGGTGATATTTATGTTTTATTATTATGAGTCTGCCATCGATACAGTATTAACCAATTATCAAAAATTTGTTAATACTGAAAATAAATTTTCCAGAGAACGTAAATTTAATTTTAAGGACATTGTATCATTCTTTTTGTTTAATAAAGGATCTTCAAATCAAAATGATTTAGATGACTATTTGGAAGATAAATTTGATGACTTGGATATCTGTTTAACAAGACAAAATCTTTCAAAACAAAGAATATTCATTGATCCATTAGTTTTTAAACAAATAAGCAATAAATATTTAAAAAATATAAATTATAATACTAATAATCCCTTATTTAAAAAATTTAAAGGATTTTTCTTAATTGCTGGTGATGGGTCCGATTTTGAAATTCCTGATTTTGATGAAGTTCGTAATGAATTTGGGATTAAAAACAATAGTTTAATTAAAAGAGAGCCTTCAAATGCTAAATTTTCAGGTTTAATGGATGTTTTAAATGGTTTTATCATTGCCGGCATAATAGGAAACCACAAACAAGGCGAATTACAACTAATGCATCAAAATCTAAAGAATTCCACCAAAATAATCAATCCTACATCTTCAATTTTAATATTTGATAGAGGATATGCAGCAATGGAACTATTTGCACATATAATTGAGATGAATAGTTATTTTGTAGTACGATTGCAGGATGATTTCTATAAAAAAAGAAAGAAAACAAGTTCAATCCAATGATGAAGAAATAAAATTGTATTTAACTGGCGAAAGACTCAAAAGATTCAAAGATCCAATTCTTAAAGAAAAAATATTCCAAAGAATTATATCTAAAATTAAGAATAGTCACCATTGAAATAGAAAAAGAAAATGAAAAGACAGGAGAAATTGAAATTGAAATCGAAACTTTTATTAACAAATTTACCTGAAAATATCATGACAACAGAAGATATTTGTGAAATTTACCACCAAAGATGGGGAATCGAAACCAACTACAACACACTAAAAAAAACAGATACTACATCGAGAACTACACTGGAAAAAGACGCATAACCATCGAACAAGACATTTACTCCAAATTCTTAAGATACAACATATTTTGCCATTACAAATCTTATTTAAACTTCATAATAAATAAAAGAAAAAGAAAAAAAGGAATCAAAGACGAATACCAAGTAGATCAAGCAAATTTAATCAGAAAATTAAAGAAATACCTGCCAAAAATGATTTTAAACCCTTCCACGAAGATTATAAGAAAATACACAATAAAAATAATCCGACTATACGAAAGCACCAAATAAAATCAAAAAAGACAGAAAAGTACCCAGAAAACCAACTCCAGCAAGAAAATTCAACATGAATTACAGATTAACATGAAAAAAGAGTGTTCGCCAAAAGTAATTTTTTTGATGTAAATTTTTCTTTGTTTTTGAATTGAATTATTTTTAATCAGTTTCAAAAATTAATTTTAGATTTTTGGCGGACACCCAAAATAATAAAAAAAACTAAACTAAAAAATCATGAAAAATTACTTAAGTTGACAGCATTTGTTCAATTAATGCACACTTGAAGATTATAATTATGTGTGAATTATATTCTATTTATAGTTAATTACCAAACTTTTATTATAGATAATTGACAAATAATAAATTATGTCAGGTAAATCCAATATTAATGTTTTAAAAAATGTGAAAAAAACAGCTCTGGATGAAGAAATTGCAAAATATGTTGCTTACCATAGGTATTATCAAAGACTAATTGCAATTAGAATTATCAGTGAAGGTCATAGCATTGCGGAAGCTGCAAGAATAATTAGAAAATCATATCAAACAGTTCATCGATGGGCTAAAACATGCGAAAGTGAAGGACTGGAAGGTTTAAAACCGTCATTTGGTGGTGGAAGACCTTCAAAATTAACTTATGATCAACTAATTGAACTGGACAAAATCATTGAAAAAACACCTAATATCTCAATGAAAGACGTACATATTCTTGTTAATGAAAAATTCAATGTAAATTATAGTTTAAAGCAAATAGGCAAAATTATGAAAAAATTAGGATACAATTACAGTAAAGCATATCCAAAATCTTCAAAATCTCCAAAAGATGCTGAAAAACAGTTAAAAAAAACTTAAAAGAACATAATGTAAATTCAAACGATATTATAGCCTTATTTGATGAAGATTCTTTCCAAAATGAACCATATACACAAAAATCACTCTATAAAAAGAGGAACAAAACATACACAAACTGTAAATCCCTATAAATTCAAAATAAATGCCACAGAATCATTAGCAATAAATGGAAATTCAACCCTCACAATTTACAAACTCCTCAACAGCACCTGAAATTGCAATAGCACTTTTAGAAATAAGATACGCAAATACAAAGAACAAAAATACTGTAAAAATATTAAATAAAATCATAAATGAAGTAAATTTAACTGATAAAGAAATAGACGAAATTTTAATCGAAAACAACGAAAATAATAAAGTTTTCACAGAAAAAATTCTAAAAATAATAGAAAAATATAAAGACGATACAACCTCAACAATCGCCAGAATAATAGGAAAACACTGTAATCGTGAATCAATCCAAAATGTGAAAAAAAGAAGAGAAATAAGAAGAAAAATAACATTAAATCTCTTAAAAAAAGAAAACATATTATCAAAAACAAAAAAATGAACAAAGAATATGTTTAATATTAGATAATTATAGCGTCCATAAATCTGCATTCATCAAAGAAATAGCATTATACCTCAATATTACATTAATATACATTCTTCCCTACTCTCCTCACTTAAATCCAATAGAACAAATATGGAGACAAATGAAAAGAGAAATAAAACGTTATTATCTAGAATCAAAAGAATTTCTAAAAGAATTAACAATAAAAACCTACAATAAATCAATTTTAGGAACAAAAGTTTATGACAAATGGTTTGAAACATTTATACCAAAAGTTTGGTAATTAACTATAATTAAATATTTTAGAACTTTTAGAAATTGAGGAGAATATCTCAAAATAGAAAAAAGTATTCTATTTCATGTTAATATCTTTAGATATTTTAAGATTATACTTGAATTGAAATAAACTCTCAATAACGCTTCACAACATATTGCAAATAAAATAGTGGGAATAGTAGAGACATTTAAATATAGTTTAAACAAGGAATAATTCTGTTTAAAATATTTTTCATAGATGCATGCATAATCTCTAACATGTTCAATACTTATGACCAGAATAATTATGGGTAACAATTCTAAAAAAATTTTATTACTAAATAATATGGATAAACTAGTAAAAATAACTAAAAGTAACAAATATATACAAATAGTAATTTTCATTAAACAGCCTCTTTCTTCATTAAATGACATTTTAACTCCACTATTTATTTAAAATAAACAAAAAAATACTTGATCCGAAATATAATCTCAATATTACTTCACAACAAATAATACTCACAATTACTGAAAATAAACATACTTTAAAAAAAACTTGGAAGTATGAATATTTATGTTTATATTTAAAATATAATTCAGTGTATTCACGAGATATGTAACCTCCAATCATTAATAAAATAAAGGGACAGGATTGTAGATACACTTCATTATTTAAAAATATTGATAAAAATAACATTATTAAAAATACGATAATATTTATTAAAATAGTATGTCTTATCAATTTTTTTCTTTTTGTATCAAAAGACATAATTTTACCTGCTAAAGATTTTATTAATTACAATGTCTCCAATAATATATTTGTTAATATAATATTGAATGGAATAGTATATAAAATCTTTTTTTGTTGTACCATACATAGTATTTGATATTGATTCTATAGTTCCATATCTTATAATTTTATGAGAACCGTAATCAATAGTTCCTCCATGAGATTTAGCTAAATTCATTAAATATTTGTCAAAACCTTTATTAATGGAATTTTTAGTAACATGCCTAACCAAATGACCATCACTTAAAACAATTTTACCTAAACTGCCAACATTCCATTTTATTAAAGATGATGGAGCACCTGCGGGAATCATTGAAGTACCAACATCAAATATGAAGTGTGCACCCCTATTATAATTCCAACCTTTATTTAAATCATCTGCGTAATATGTGGCCAACATTCCGGAACCAATTAACAAACCTGCTCCAATTGCAATACTCCATCCAACAGGATTAGAAACTAAAAACAATCCGGTTCCAATAGTAATTGCCAAACATCCTGCAAAACCTAACCAATCATTATTCATATTGTCCAACGAGGTATCAATTCCATTTATAATACCAACAATTAAATCTTCTAATTTCAATGAATTTTCACCAAAATTATGCCCCCATTCAGTTTGTTGGCTGGCATAACAATATGCTCCATAGCATCCATTAATACAATCACGTAAAATTCCAGTAGTTTCATCGTAAACAAAAACAACATTACTAACATTTAAGCTACGAATCAAAGTATAATTTCCTTCAACAATAAATTCTAAAGTTCCATTATTAAATAAACTATCAATCAAAGAAAACATAGCTGAAGATTTATTTCCTTCATTAGGGAATAATGCATCAATAACATACTTTTCAATAATAGAAAATGATGCTGAACAAGCAAAATTAAATGATTTAATATTATTTACATCACCAACTACTTCACGACCAAAGTTAAAATCAGATTCTCCAGTCAGATAATAACCTTCCAAACTATCACAAACACTCATAACCATAGGGTTTACACGAGTCCAGGATACATTGAACTTATCTGCACTAACGTCAGCAACAACATCATTACAATAAATTACTAGTAAACCTTCAAGGAAACTACCATAAGCTGCTTTCATATAACCTATATTATAATATAATTCCCCATTAACATCAGTACGGTTCTTCTGATTTAACCAATAATTTAGAGCATTATTATTAATTTTGCTATTTGCAAAGGTATAGGTTTTTAAACAATCATAATCTGAAGATAAAAATGTATAAATACAGTTATAGTTAATGGAGTAAATATTTCCATTGTCATAAATTAAATCACCATTATCGCCAATAGGGAATGGTGCAGTCAAATCAAAATATCCTCCATTTACATAATGAATATTATACAAACTAACTGAAGAATCCCCTCTCCACACAAAAGTTTTGTTGATAGTGTCTTCAAATGCAAAAAATAATCTGTCATTTCCAGGATATTTTAATGAAACACTCATTGTATCAAATAAATTTCCATTTGCATAATCAATAAATGACATCTCTAAATCAGACAAGCTATAAGAATTCTTGATTAAATTTAATAAAATATCATTAAGAGTAATATTATTATTAGCTAGTAAATTATAAACATCTTGTAACTTAAATTGGATATTGCTTTTACTTAGTTTATTATCCAATAATTCAATTGTATTCAAACTAGGGTCATTTAAATATAAATAAGCATATGCGCATATTTGCTTATTTCTATAACCTGAAAAACAAGAGTGATATGTATCTAAAGCATTCCAAAAATTATTTGAAAACACATTCTTTGCTTCATTATAAAAGGAACTTTCAATAACTATTGTATTGCGCACTTCTCCATTATAAATTAATAATAACTCACTTTTAAAGTTCCCCACATATCTGCATACAATACTAAACCAATCTACATTATCAACCAATGGAACTCTAACACTAATATCAAGATTTGAACCATTAAAAATAGCAGAACTAACGATATCAATGGTTGCATATGCATTAAATGAACTTTCACGGAAAAATGAGATATTTTGATGATCCAATGTAACAGTTAGATTATTTAAAAATCCTAATCTATATTCTTTAATAGAACTACCTTCAGATAACATTAAGTCAATTATTCTATTAACACCCCTATACACAACACCATTATCATATAAATATTCACAATACATATTATAAACAATTTTACAATTTGGAATAAAATATTGATTAAAAATTTCCCCATAATTATTTGATCTTAAATTAGCAACATAAGAAACATTATAAACAATTCCATTATCAATTTTATAATTAGTTTCATAAACATTCAAAACTAAATAAGCAGAACAATTTATTCCAATATTTTCATTATTATTTATATCTCCTGAATTTAAGGCATTATTAGTTATATAATTTTTACCCCACCAATTGTTATTTGCATCAACAATACCCTTTTTACAGTAAACACCGAATTTAGAATTATCTACAATACGATTGAAATTAATTCTTAAATTAGAAGCATTTATAGAGTAAATACCATAATGATTATTAATAAAAGTATTACTAATTACTTTACTATCAACACAATTTAAATAAAGCCCAATATTATTTATAGAGAAATTATTTCCAAAGAAAACATCATCATAGGACTTATTAATTAAAATTCCGTAGTTTAAATTAGTAAATTGATTGTTTATAAGAATATTGGATTTTGAATTTAAAATGGTTATAGCAGAAACATTTTTATTAGATTCAAAATTATTATTAATAATTTTTGAATTTTCTAAAACTTCAAAATTAATATAATTATAATAATTATCATAAAAATTATTTCCTTGAATACAAATATTATTTAGATTATCATTATCTTTATTTTCATTATGAATACTAAATCCATATTTATTATAAAAATTGTTATTTTGAATAACACAATTTGAAACATTATTTAATTCAATACCTGACCCATTATCTGATTTAAAAGTAAAACCTTCAATAAAGGTATTATTTACATTTTTCATGTAAATTATAGGGGACTTATTGTTAGATTGCCAAATCACATTATTAGAAATTAAATAAATATTTTTATTAATAACAACATTTTCAATTATGATATCTTTATTAACTTCAATAATGTCTCCTTTTTTTGTTTTATCATCATTGATTGCATTTTGTATGGTATTATATGTTTTTCCATTGTTTAGATTAGCTATGCAATTTCCAATGAAATAATAAACACTAATTATTTCACTTCTATGGTTAAATGTGTCCATTGCAAAAAAACGTAAATTGGTGTTTTTTACAACATTAATGGGTTCTGAGTAAATAGTGCTTTGAACTGTAGGGTCACTACCATCTAAGGTGTAATATATTATTGGTTTTTCATCAAATAAATCAACACTTGTTAAATTAACCTGAAAATTAGTATTATAAATTCCTGACCCATGACTTGCCCAAACCAATGGAACATCCCCATCTAGAACATAATTAACATGGTTAATTGTGCTGTTGAATCCTCTAAAAGAAGAATAATATATTATGCTCCAATTACATGTAGTTAAATTAAAAGATAAACTGTGATTATCTTTATACCAAGAAGCACCATTATCAAAACTACAATAGACAATGTACTCAGCATTATCACCAGTAAAATCAACTAATAAATTAGATACATTATAAAAACCATTGTGCATATTGATTTCAGGTGTTAAAGCTCCTTGAACATTTAAATTAATCTTTTTACTAATGCTTGCATATGGACTTTTAGCAAATGAAACATCAACATTATATGTTCCAGATTTTTCTTCTATTTTAATCCCTGCTTTTCCATTGCTGTCACTAACTACATTTTTACTTTTATCATTGATTTTAAAAGTGATTGTTTGTCCACTTAAAAATTTATTATTCTTAGTATCTTTTAAAGTTGCATATAAGTATGCATTGCTGTCATCATAATTACAAGTTAAATCATTTACAGTTAAACTTGTAGGAATACTATTGACAGTTACAGTTACTGTCTTTTTACTTTTCAAATAATTTGCATTTGTAAATGAAATTGTGGTAGTGTATTTTTTTGGTCCAGCTCCAATTGTTAGAGTTGCAACTCCTTTCGAATTTGTTTTTTGATTATAGTTTTTACCATTAAAATTAAAAACAACAGTTTTATTTACTAAAACTTTTCTTTTTTTATCTTTTAGTGTCGCTTTTAACTTATTGTTGCCGTCACCATATGTGAAAGCAAGATTATTCACAGTTAATGATGTTGGCATTGCTTTTACCGTTACTTTTGCTGTTTTACTGCTTGTTTGATATCCTTTTGCTTTGAAAGTAAATTTCACCGAATATGTTCCCGGTTTTTTTTGAACATTCCAACTAACGCAACCTTTGGAATCTGTTGTACGTGAGTAAGTTTTACCAGAATAATTGACTGTAATCTTTTTCCCAGTTAATACTTTGCCTTTTGAGTTTTTCAAATAAGCTACATAAAAATTTATTTAAATTCTTCAAATTTACACTCCATTATAATTGAATAGTAATAAAATATAATATATTTATTTCATGACATATATTTTTTTATTTGTGTCTGCCAGGGACTGTCAATTTGTTAGGACTTTTTTTTGATTTTCTATCCAACCATCTTTTCTTGCCATAATGTAGTCGAATATTCCTTCTGGCGTTCTATAAATTCTTTTTGTGTGTTTATCTAGTGTATTTTCCGAAGTAATTTTCTATTTTATTGTTTGTGCTTTCTAATTTTCCGATGAACGGTTTTTCAAGGAAAACTAGATATTTTCTATAAAACTGGGAAGAAATTTTTGTTTAAGTAGTCTTGCATCATCATGGGAAAATTAGTTAATTCATATTTAAGGAGTTCTATGTATTTTTCTGCTTTTTTAAATGATTGTTGGTGGAATAATTCGTAAAAATAATCTTATATATGTTTTTATTTCGTTTGTTAATTTCTTCTTTTTTAGTTTTGCGCATTTTTTTGATTTGGTTTCGGAGATTTTTGGCTGGGTTTTTCTTAATTCTGCTTCGTATTTGTCTAGTTCTTCGGTTATTTTTGGTTTTAAATTGGTAGTCATATTTTTAATTAGGTGAAATGTGCAGTGTTGATGTGCAAAGCCTAATTTTCTCATTATTTGTTCATAATCTTCTTTTAAATCGGTTATTATTGCTTTGCGGTTTTTTAAGGGGATTGATATGTCGATGAAATCTTCAATTATTTTTTGGTGTTTCTTTTTCTGATATTAAGCATGCTACGGGCATGTTATTGATTTATATCGAATAATTCTAATCCTGTTATATCCATTTACCTTCATTTTTAATCCATTGGGCGTCATTAACCATAATATCCGGAGAGTTCTAGTTCTTCGTTTAACCAATAATACTCCATCATCATTTTTTAAAGCTTTTCTAATAGATTCATGCGATATATCAAAGTTTAACAATGCTTTAAAATCATTTTACAATGTTTCTTAATGATTTCCAAACTATGTTGCAATAGAATTTTTGCTTTGTTTTTTATTTTATTGGAATAATTGCAGAATTTTTCCCAGTATTCTGTGAACTTCACTTGGAACTTTTTTTTACATTTTTTTTACACTTATATCGCTTAAATTTAACTCTAATTGGAATTCCATCATCCATAATATAATAATCTCCAATTTATATCCTTTTCTAGAAAATTTTTTAGAACCAAGATGTTTACAATAAAGGCTCACATTCCATCTACAATTCCCTTGATTATTAAAAAAGTAATTATCATCGAGAATAGACTCAATAGGTAAAATTAACTGAGGATAAATTTTTTTATCAAAATCTTTTTCAACCAAAAATCCTTTTCGAACTAGGATCCTTAAATGCACCGATAAATATATAAGTCTCGCCGACCAATCTAAGATATGGAAGGCATTTAATTTCGGATTTCATATATAATTATTTGTATTTCATCATATAAATACTTAATCAAACTCAAAATTAAAAATAAAAAACAATACCAAACATATAATTAATTTACAAAATTATTAAAAACAAACATTAAAATCAAAGTAGAATTAATAGAAAAAAATCTTAAAAAAAATAAAAAACTAAAAGAAGACTGAAAAAACGACTTTAAAAAAAAATAAACACTAAATACCAACAAAAGTCCTAACAAATTGACAGTCCCCATTTGGTATGTATTCGATTTTCCAAATCGGAAACTATATAGCAAGAATATGAAAATAAATATAGTTACTAAAAGTAAGATTAATTGATTTCATATGATTTTACCAATGTCATACTTGAGATACTTGTGTATAAAGTATGCCTAAAACACTGGTAATTAAATGAAAATCAAGGTTATTACTAATTTAAAATTATTAATGATTAAAATGAATGTTGGAATTATTGGAGGTAGCGATGGTTTAGGTAAAACAATTGTCTACTACTTAAGGGATGAATTTGATGTATACATAACTGGAAGAGATCATAAAAAAGGTAAAGAAGTTGCTTGTAATTTAAATGTTAATTATATTGAATCAAATACTGATTTAGCAAAAATTAGTGATATTATAATTGTTTCAGTACCAATACATCATACATCAGATGTTATACGTGAAGTTGCTCAATTTATGAAAGCAGGATCATTGATGATTGATGTAACATCAGTTAAAGAAGAGCCCTCTAGAACTATGGAAGAAGTATTGCCTGACACCGTAGAATATATTCCAACACACCCAATTTTTGGTCCGAGAACAACAGAGTTAGATAACCAGGTTATTGTTTTAACCGCTACTAAAAAAGGCGAATGGTACAGAAAAGTTTATGACTATCTGAATAAACAACATATGCGAATAATTGAAACTACTGCCAAAAAACACGATTATATGATGAGTATCGTGCAAGTTTTAACTCATTTTTCATTTATTTCAACTGCATCAGCTATTGAAAAATTAAAAATAGATATTTCTGAAACTGAAGATTATGAAAGTCCAATATATAATCTTATGATTGATATGATTGCCCGTATTGTTGCACAAAACCCTTACTTAACTTATCACATTCAATCTATGAACAATAATGGTCCAAAAATTAGAAATACATTTGCAGATGCAGTTATTGAGTTAAGAGATGTAATTAATAATGAAGATGATGAAAAATTTGTTGAAATAGCAATTAAAGCAACAAAACATATGGGGGACATTAAAAATGCATTAGGTAGAAGTGATAAAGCAATTAATGGATTAAACCACGAATTTACATTATTAAATAAATCAATAGGTACTGAAGTTGGCCTAAGGCATATTTACTCTGGAAAAATCCATGTTGGAATTTTAGAGAAAATAGAAAATAAAACTGCAATATTAAGAAAAAGAAATAAGGTTAAAAAATTACGTATAGCTAATATTGAGGTTTTAAGCGATAATGAACTTTATGAATGGAAAATTAATAATCTAGATAAAAAAAGAGAATCAATCAGTTGTGTATTTCCAAAGAGAGTTGATGCCGAAGTCATACAAGATACAGTTATGAATATCGCAAATATAATTGATATAAAATTAACTGACACATACAATGGTCCCCAAATTAGTAAAAATTCTATAAGTTTGACTTTTGAAGTTATTGCACTATCAAAAGAAGATATTGAAAAAATTAAAGAGTTATTCACTGGTTTTGGTGGAGTTATAAGATAATTGTTTTAAACAATACGAACATATATTAAAGTGTCAAAAAGTAATTAAACTTTTAATTAAAAAATTACACTTTTAAAATTTATTATTTTTATTAAAATAAAATATAATTACTTTTTTTATTAAATTAAAATACTGATTATTTTCATTACGAATATAAATATATTTAAAAGATTTTTAAAAAAATTTTATGACCGAAAACTTTATATAGTAAATCATACACAGGTATATTTGTCAATAAAGTTACAAAAAGTAACAAAAAGATTGACATGAAATAATGATTACTAAATTATTGTCATAAAAGGAGATGGTTATCATGGCAGAAAATGAAATTACTCTAAAAGTTGCAGAAGCAATTTCACAAAAAGATGTAGGTCAGGGCGTGGCACGACTTGACCCTAATGTTATGGATGACTTAAATATTCATGAAAGAGATTTAATCGAAATCATAGGTGAAAAAAGAACTGCCGCAATCGCTCTTCCTTCACAAACCGACATTGGACTTGAAGTTATAAGAATTGATGGATTAGTACGTAAAAATTCTGGTGCAACTATCGGTGGGGAGGTTCAAATTAGAAAAATTAAGGCAGTAGAAGCTAAAAAAGTTGTTTTAGCCCCAATTGAAAATAACATCCGTGTACAAGGAGATGTTCGTGGTTTATTTGCTGGAAAAGTAATGGTGCAAGGAGACATTATTGGATCTCAAATTAGAGCACCAAAACCAAGTATGAATATGGGTTTTGGTAGCTTATTTGATGAATTAATGGATTTCACACCAGCAATGAAAGAAATTAAATTCGCTGTTGTATCCACTAACCCTAAAGATATTGTTATTGTTGGTCCAAATACCGAAGTACAACTTTACGAAACCCCAGTTGATGTAAGTAAAATAGAAGGTGTAGGAAACCTTGTTGATGTAAGCTATGAAGATATCGGCGGTCTTAAAGAAGAAGTTAAAAAAGTAAGAGAAATGATTGAAATTCCTCTAAAAAGACCAGAACTCTTTGAAAAATTAGGTATTGCACCTCCAAAAGGAGTATTGATGCATGGTCCACCAGGTACTGGTAAAACATTACTCGCTAAAGCAGTAGCTAGTGAAAGTGATGCTCATTTCATTGCAATAAATGGGCCTGAAATTATGAGCAAATATGTAGGTGGATCTGAAGAAAACTTAAGAGAATACTTCGAAGAAGCAGAAGAAAATGCTCCTTCAATCATATTTATCGATGAGCTTGATGCAATTGCACCAAAAAGAGAAGAAACCAACGGTGAAGTTGAAAGAAGAACCGTTGCTCAACTTCTTACTTTAATGGATGGTCTTAAATCCCGTGGCCAAGTAGTAGTAATTGGTGCAACCAACAGACCAGATTCTCTTGACCCTGCACTTAGAAGGCCAGGAAGATTTGATCGTGAAATAGAAATTGGAGTACCGGATTCTGAAGAAAGAAAAGAAGTGCTTGAAATTCACACAAGAAATATGCCTCTCTCAGAGGATGTCGACCTCGATAAAATTTCAAATACAACCCATGGATTTGTAGGTGCCGATCTTGAATCCTTATGTAAAGAAGCAGCTATGAGAGTTGTTAGAAGAATCTTACCTGAAATCCAAAACGATGAGGAAATTCCAAAAGAAGTGATGGAAAAAATCGTTGTTACAGGCGATGACTTTAAAAATGCGCAAAAAGAAATCCAACCTTCAGCTTTAAGAGAAGTACTTGTTCAAATTCCAGATATTAAATGGGATGATATAGGTGGTCTTGAAGACGTAAAACAAGAACTTAAAGAAGCTGTTGAATGGCCATTAAAACACCCAGAAACATTCAAACGTTTAGGAATAAGACCTCCAAAAGGAACATTGCTTTATGGAATTCCAGGAACTGGTAAAACTTTACTTGCAAAAGCAGTAGCAAGTGAAAGTGAAGCAAACTTCATTTCAGTGAAAGGTCCTGAACTTTTATCCAAATGGGTTGGAGAATCAGAAAAAGGTGTTAGAGAAGTATTTAGAAAAGCAAAACAAGCAGCACCAACAGTAATATTTTTCGATGAAATTGATGCAATAGCTAGCACACGTAGCGGAAATGATACTGATAGTGGTGTAACTAAAAGAGTTGTAAACCAACTGTTAACAGAAATGGACGGTTTAGAAGAGCTTGAAGATGTTTCAATTATTGCAGCAACCAACAGACCAGACATTTTAGATGCTGGACTCATGAGACCTGGAAGATTCGATAGACACATACAAGTCGATGAACCAGATGAAGAAACAAGACTTGCAATCTTTAAAGTACACACTAAAAATATGCCTCTTGCGGAAGACGTTGATCTTAAAAAACTTGCCAAAAATACTGAAAAATATGTTGGAGCAGACATTGAATCAGTATGTAGAGAAGCAGCAATGCTTACTTTAAGAAAAGATCTTGATGCCAAAGAAATCCCATATAAATACTTCAAAGAAGCAATCGATAAAGTAAAACCTGGATATAGCTCCAATGAGGAGCAATTAGTCCAATACATGTAGGAAGAATCATCAATTCTTCCTTTCATTATAACCTTATAATAAACTGACCATATTAAGGGAGAGATAGAGAAATCTCTCCCAAACCTCCAAATAATATTTACCCCATTTTCTACCGTAGGGAAGATATGGAATCTTCCCACAACCTCCATAATACTATTTTTAACAATATCTTTTAAATAAGAAATTTGACAATATCATAATCATGAGCGAACATATTATTGAAGCATTAGGATTAAGTAAAGTAATTATTAAAGATGGCAAAGTTATTGATGTAAGTGAACCCCAAGTTGAATATTGTCCTCTTTTTGATCACCACAGGGGAATTAAAAAATTAACATCTGAAATAATAGCTAAAAATATAAAGTTCAGAATAGATGATTTTGGAATGTGCATGCCAAATCGCCAGTTAAGAATGAAGGACTTTTTAAACTTTGGAATTTCTGAAATTATGTGCACATTACTTGATGAAAAAATAATTGATTCTGTTGTAATGGTTTTAGAAGGTTGTGGAACATTAATTGTTACAGAATCAGAACTTGTTCAAGGAATAGGTGGAAGAGTGTCTGGCCTTGTAAAAACCAGTCCAATTCCTGAATTAATAGATAAAATTGGTAAAGAAAATATTGTTCAACCAGAAACCGCTGAAATAAACCAAATTAAAGGATTAGAACTTGCAATTAAAAAAGGTTTTAAAAATATTGCAGTTACAATAACCTTAGCAAGTGATATTGATGAAATTGAAAGAATAAAATCTGAAAACCCCAATGTGTCCATCTATGTTTTTGTCGTTCACACAACTAAAAGAAATGCTAAAGATGCTAGAAAATTATTTGATGGATGTGATGTTATAACCTCTTGTGCATCCAAATATGTGCGTGAAATCGGAAAAAAAGAAAGTATAAAAACAGTTGGTCAATCCATACCAATTTTCGCACACACCGAAGATGGAAAAAGATTTTTAGAAATGCGTTTGAAAAAAATTGGTGGGGAAAAACCTAAAATAGATAATCCGGATTTGCCATACCCGTTAATTTAATTATCTCCTATTTGGTAAAGTAAATTCTTGTGCAACAATTCTTTGATGATAAAACTGTGATTTATATTCAATGAAATCAAATCTTCTTCCGCTTACACCGTATTTTGGATTATAACCAAAAATATTAATATAATCTCTTAAATCATCCCTTTCACTTTTCATTGCTAATGTTACTTTATATAATGCTTTTGTATCATCAATAGCTCTATGAAAATTAACTTCCGGAATATTATAATGCTTAACAGCATCGATTAATTTATGGGGAAATTTTTTTCTATCTTTTAAAACTGATACAGTATCCAACCAATTTAAATTAGAAACAATTTTGTCCGCTTCATTTGGAAAATGACGTTTTAATAAATAATAAATAAATTGCAAATCAAATTGACAATTATGAGCAATCATTAATGTATCATCTGTTAGTCTCTCTTTTAAATCATTAGCGACTTTTTCTTCGCTAACTCCCTCATTTTTTATCATGTCATCTGTAATTCCAGTTAATGCAGATATTTTTGGTGGAATTGGTTCCTCAACATCAATAAATTCATCATACTTGTCAATTACAATACCATTTTCAACTGTCAACATTGCAAGTTCAATAATTTTACACCTAGAACAGTCAAGACCTGTAGTTTCAGTATCAAAAAATATAACTTTTATAGTAAACACAACCTAAAATAAATATAATTTAATTAATTCTATATATTTAAATTAATATAATTAATTATGACTAGTCAATATGAGGGATAAACTTGACTCAAAAAAGTGAAGCACAAAAAGGTAATATTACTCCGGAGATGGAAATTGTTGCAAAACAAGAAAACATGGACATAAATAAATTAGTAAAATTAGTGGACTTAGGAAAAATCGTAATTCCAAAAAATATTAACGGGCACTCAAAACCATGCGGTATTGGAGAAGGACTTAAAACTAAAATTAATGCAAATATTGGTTCATCATCTAAAATTGACGATATTGAATTAGAAATTAACAAAGCAAAATTAGCACAAGAATATGGTGCTGATGCATTAATGGACTTATCCACCGGTTCTGATTTAAAATTATTTAGAAAAAAAATTATGGATGCAGTTGATATCTGTATCGGAACTGTTCCAATATATGAAGCCGGTGTTGTTACCCTTGGTAAAAATAAAGAAATAATTGATATGGATCCTGATGATATATTTAAAGCTATAGAAAATCAAGCGAAAGAAGGAGTGGATTTCATGACGCTCCATTGTGGAATCACTGAAGATTTAGTTCAAAAATTAAAAGATTCCAATAGGATGATGGGAATTGTGAGTCGTGGCGGAACGTTTATGGCCTCTTGGATTAACCATAACAATATGGAAAATCCATTGTACGAAAATTATGATTATCTTTTAGAATTATCTTACGAATATGACATCACATTATCATTAGGAGATGGTTTAAGACCAGGTTGTTTAGCTGATGCAAGTGACATCCCTCAAATTCAAGAACTTGTAAACTTAGGTGGCCTTGTTAAAAGAGCACAAGATGCAAATGTTCAAGTAATGGTTGAAGGTCCAGGACATATGCCCTTAAATCAGATTAAAGCAAATATGGAACTTCAGAAAACCATTTGTCATGGTGCTCCTTTTTATGTGCTGGGACCACTCGTAACTGATCTTGCACCTGGCTATGATCATATTACAGGAGCGATAGGAGGAGCAATAGCCGCATCATCCGGTGCTAACTTCTTATGTTATGTAACACCAGCAGAACACTTATCCCTTCCAAGCTTAGAAGATGTAAAAGAAGGAGTTATCGCGTCCAAAATTGCTGCAGAAGCTGCTGATGTTGCAAAAGGTCTTGAATCCTCATGGACTCAGGAACGTGCTATGGCACAAGCAAGAAAAGAATTTGACTGGGAAAAACAATTCAATCTTGCTTTAGATAAATCCAAACCTAGAACCTATCGTGAAAAATGTGAACTTGACGATGATGAAATGTGTGCAATGTGTGGAGAATATTGTGCAGTTAAAATAGCTAAAGGCGATTTTTAATGAAATATCAAGAATTGGTAGATGTTTACTCAGCACTTGAAGCAACTACAAAAAGACTCGAAAAAACCGAAATAATTTCTGAATTTTTAAAAAAATTAGACACAGGCACAATTGAAAAAGTAGGATTATTAATTTTAGGTGTTGTATTTCCAGCATGGAGTTCAGAAGAGATAGGAATTGGAGGAAAATTAGTTGAAAGAGCAGTAGCAGAAGCCGTTGGAACAACACAAGCTACTGTAGAAGATGCTGTTCGTGATGAAGGAGATATTGGTCTTGCATGTATTAAATTATATGCTAAAAAGTCCCAAATGACTTTTTTCTCACAACCACTAACAATTGATTTTGTATTCAATAGCTTACGCAAACTATCTCAGATTAGCGGATCTAGATCAACTAATCGTAAAATTGCTGTTATCTTAGAATTATTAAGCCAAGCCAGTGCAACAGAAGCTAAATATTTAACCCGTACCATTACAGAAGAGTTAAGAATTGGCGTAGGGGATGGAGTAGTTAGGGATGCAATAGCACAAGCTTTTGACATTGATAAAAAAGTGGTTGAAAGAGCCCAAATGCTTACAAATGATTTTTCTGTTGTTGCAAAAACAGCGAAAGAAGAAGGCAGTTCTGGTTTAGAAAAACTTAATTTAACTCCCGGAACTCCAGTTAAACCAATGCTTGCACAGCTTGCACCACCATTAGAAGAAATCATTCCTGAAATGGGTGTGGCAATTTGTGATACCAAATATGATGGAATTAGATTGCAGGTTCACAGGAACAATGATGAAATTAACATATTCACCCGTAGACTTGAAAATATTACTCATGCTCTTCCAGAAATCGTTAGATTATTTGATGAACATTTGCCCCATGAAAATTACATCGTAGAAGGTGAAGTAATAGCTACAAGAGATGGAAAACCATTGCCTTTCCAAAATATATTACATCGTGTTAGAAGAAAACATAATGTTGAAGAAGCTATAGAAAATGTTCCTCTAAAAGTATATCTGTTTGATGTAATGTATTACCAAGTTCCAATGATTGATGAACCTTTAAAAAACAGAAGAACAATTTTAGAGTCAATTGTTGATACTTCAGTTGATGAAATGAATTTAAGTACCATGAAAATTGGAACAGCAGAAAACATCAAAGAAATTCAAGAACTATTTGAAACTTCAATTAAAGAAGGTCACGAAGGAATTATGATTAAAGATGCATCAGAACCATATATTCCAGGACTTAGAGGAAAAAAAATGCTTAAATACAAAGCAGAACCTGAAACCCTCGATATGATTGTTATAGGTGGAACCTACGGAATTGGTAAAAGAGGAGATTTCGTTGGTTCTTACTTGGTAGCACTTAGAGATGAAAATAATGAATTTAAAAGTGTGGCTTATGCTGCAACAGGTCTTGATGATGCAACATTAGAATATTTGACTGGCAAAATGAAAGAACTTGAACTTTCAACTAAAGGGCGTGAAATTAAAGTTGAACCAAAAATTGTTTTAGAAATCGCATTTTCTGAAATTGTTGAATCACCAGAATATGAAACGGGTTATTCTTTAAGATTCCCTGTTGTTAAAAACATAAGAAAAGATAAAGGTCCGATGGATGTTGATACTGTTGAAAGATTAATTTCCATGTACAATACTGGAAATTAAATCCATTTACTTTTTTTATAGATCATTTTATTAATAGCTAAATTTTACAGTTTAAAATCCTATCAACTATTTTTAATTCAAAACCCAATTAGAAAATCATGAGAATTACAGATGAAAAATTATTAAGAATATCCTTAATAACTGCATTAATTGGAATAATTGGATTAATTATATTCACACCATCAATTGAAGTCAAAAAAATTGACATTAAAGATATTACAAGATCAATGATTGATGAAAAGGTATCTGTTCGTGGCATAATTACAGATATTAAAGAATCAAGTTCAAAAACAAATTATTTTTTGACTATAAGTGATGGGGAAAGTCGAATTACATTAATTATATTTGAAAAACAAGTTTCAGAGATTACTTCTAGAAATTTAGATATTGGAGATTTTAAAAATAAAAAGGTTGAAGTTGTAGGAACCATAACAGAATATAAATCTGATTTAGAATTAATTTTATCGAGCGGAGACAGTTTGCGCATAATTAATTAACAATATATTTTTATTTAAAAAACATCAAATATAATACCCAATAAATAAATAGGAATTTAAATTATGTCCAACAAAAAAAGATTATTTGGAACATTTGGAGTTAGAAGAACTGCAAATGATGTGTTAACTCCAGAATTTGCAACAAGATTATCTGCATGTTATGGAAGTGTTGTTAAAGGCAAAATTGCAGTTGGTGCAGACACCAGAACAACTAGCCCTATGTTAAAAGATGCAGTTATTGCTGGTTTGCTTTCAGCTGGTTGTGATGCTGTAGATTTAGGAACATTGCCAACACCTGCAGTTCAATATGCAGTAAGACAATATTATGATGGTGGAATTATGATAACAGCCAGCCACAATCCTCCTGAATTTAATGGACTTAAATTTTTAGATGAATTCGGTATTGGTCTTCCTGACGATATTGAATTAGAAATTGAAAGTCTTTATTTTGATAGTGAACCAATTAGAGCAAATTGGGATGAGATTGGTGAGAAATATACAAATGACAACATCATTGATGAATACATTCAAACAGCAATGTCCCATGTTGATGTCGATGCAATTAAAGAAGCTAATTTAAAAGTAGTATTAGACTGTGGATCCGGTGCAGGTTCTTTTACAGCACCTTATTTAGTTAGAGAACTTGGATGTGAAGTAACTACTCTAAATTGTCAAGCTGATGGATTTTTCCCAGGCAGGGATCCTGAACCAATAGAAGAAAACTTACAAGAACTCATTTCTGTTGTAAAAGAATTGAATGCTGATATCGGTCTTGCTCATGATGGTGATGCAGACAGAACCATTTGTATTGATGAAAACGGTGCTTTTGTCCTGGGAGATAAAACATTCACATTAGTAGAAAAACAAATGCTTAAAGAAAATGGTGGAGGAACTATTGTAACAACCGTTGCAACTTCACAAGCTATTTATGACATAGCCGAAGAATACAATGGAGAAGTAATAGCAACTGCAGTTGGAGATTTACTTGTAGCACGTAAATTAAAAGATACTGATGGTCTTTTTGGAGGAGAAGAAAACGGTGGCCTAATTTTCCCTAATTTCGTTTATGGAAGAGACGCCGCTTTAACTGTTGCTAAAATCCTAGAAATAATAGCTAAAGAAAATAAAACATTATCCCAATTAGTTTCAGAATTACCAGTTTATTATTCTGCTAAAATGAAAACTGAATGTTCTGATGATTTAAAAGAAGAAATAATGTCCAAGATAGCTGCAGAAGTTAAAGAAACCACAGATTATGAACTTGACACAACAGATGGAGTTAAAATCTTTAAAGATGGTGGTTGGGTCATTATCAGACCATCCGGAACAGAACCAATTTTCAGAAGTTATTCAGAAGGGAATTCTCAAGAACAAGCTGATGAAATGGCCCAATGGGGAATCAGCTTAATTAAAAAATACAGAGATTAGATTTTTTCTGTTAGTTCTTGAACACCAGTTGTTGATGGAGTATTCCATCCATCCAATTTTTTAGAGTAATCAACTCTATTTAAAACATGATTGAAACTGTTTGAAACACAAGCAACATAACATTCCAATTTCTTCTAAATATTTTTTTATTGAAATTCTTGAAAAATCAGAATCAATTCATTAAATATAATCAAAGTGGAAAATCATTAGATATTAGACACATATTGCAATTTTTATTACATACCAATCCGAGACCAGCATTTTCTGCTTTAAAAATGTTTTAAGATATTGCACATTAATGTAGAAATCTGCTTATCCTAATTGAAAATCCGCTCATATTATTCCATTCATTATATTGGATTCAAGCATGTTTAAATAATAAGTTTATTCATAAATATCAAAAATACCATATCTAATTTTAATTTATGAACACAATGATTATTTTTAAAATATTCTTTAAATCTGAGTGTATATGTGCCAAGGCATTTTGATGAATTTTACAAAAACTAGATAACTTCAAAATAAATATACTTTTTAATATTTTCATAATGATTTCAACTGTAAAATTTTTAAATGGCGTCATAAACTGTGTAATTAGTTTTTATCATCTTATAGTCAGATGTATCATATTCAAATTTCAGTTATGCTGTAGAAAAATTTAGCTATCTTTTCATCTTGATACATTTGAATAAATATGAATCTGAAAATTGTCATTATTCTTTCATTTCTTAATTGATATCGAAATATTTCAGAACCAGCTTGATAAAAGAATACTGAATCAGATTCAGGCAATGATTGCATATTAGAATCTTCTACCAGATGTGTTATCGAAATAATCAGAAAATGTTTCCAGAATCATCCATTAGCTTGTTTTGTGGAATAATGATTATAAATTGAATTCTTTTTAATTCCAACTTCATGAGCTATTTGCCTTAATGAAGTATTATTAAATCCCTTTTGTAAAAATAAATCCAATGATGCATCAAAAATTTTTTCCTTAGTAGTTTTTTCTCCCATAGTAAGACGTATTAGCTGAACAATGTGAAATTAATGATTGTTAGTTAACGAAATTTTAAAAAATAAAGTGGACTCACAAATACTCCAAACATTCCTCTTTTAAGAAAAATGCGTCCTCATTATCAGGATTTCTAAGTAATACTTTATTGAAACTATCAATTGCTTCTTTAAATTTTCCAAGTTCCATTAAAACCACTCCTTTATTAAGTAAAAAATCAATGTTATTTTTTTCTAAAGAAATAGCTTTATTAAAACAATCCAAAGCCTCATCAAGTTTTCCCAAATCAATATAAGCATTACCCATCCTATTAATAGCTGAAGCATCCATTTCAGAATCATCTAAACAAACTTCAACTGCCTTATCAAATGATTCAATAGCTTCTTCCAGCATGCCCATATCAGTTAATAAATTCCCACGGGAATTCCATACCTCAGGATTATCCCCATCAATAACTATAAGTTTATCATAAACTTTTAAAGCATTATCATATCTTCCAAGCATCTCTAAAATAAAACCTCTCCAATAAAGAACTATCGGACTACTTGGACGATAATTATAAGCAATATTACTTACTTTTAATGCTTCATTGATATTTCCAGAGTTTAGAAGTGCAATAGCTTTATTATTTAAGATATATACATTATCAGGCTCGATCATCAATGCTTTATCATAACACTCAATTGCATCCATAAATCTACCTAACCTTGATAAGTTATCTCCTTGTTTATTCAATAAATAAACATCATGAGGATCTAATTTTAAAGCAGCATCATAACACATGGTGGATTTGTCAAATTTACCACTATCAAATAGAATATCTGCTCTTTTAGAAATCATTGCTTTTTCATCAATTTTATCGCCTTTCCAATCATCAATATGAATTTTTTCAAAATAGATTATTTGGAATTTATCAGAAGGATCAATTCTTCCACCATACATCTTTTTAAATTCCTTCAGCATGTCTTTTGAATCTTTAAATCCTTCTTGACGAGCCAATTCATCATTACCTTTAAGTTCATCAAAAGAAATGTCTTCAATCTTTGTAACAAACGCTTCAAAAATCTTCATTTTTTCTTTTGATACTAAATTCCAATAACAATAAAGCCTATCTCCAACTTTAAGTGGAGTTTTCCATGCTTTACGAATTGTTCTGGTTTTTTTACCTGTAATAACATCAATATCATTACTTGAAAATGATAAAATCGGCATGATATACCTCATTAGATTACTTGTTCTCCAAATTCTCCTGATTTAACTTTAACAATCCCATTAAAATATGGTTTAATTTCCTGAGCCAGCATTACCAAATCATGCGGATTTGGGACATCCACCTTTTCTAAAGCTGGATCCAATACATTTTTATTTCTAAATTGCTGGATAGTGTAAATATCCGCTTTGATGTCATCCACTAAATTAATAATGTCTTTTTTTGTATGTAATGTTGGGACATAAGTTGTTCTTACTTCTAAATGAACTCCCGCATCATTTATTAAATTCATTGATTTTCTAACTTGAAAACCTACATTAGCTCCAGTGATTTTTTTATATTTAGAAAATGTTGTTTTAACATCAAGGGAGACATAATCAAGTAAATTTAAATCCAATATCTTTTTAAGATTATCCGGATATATGCCGCTAGTGTCCAATTTTGTTTTTAATCCAATTTGACGAACATAAGTTAAAATTTCTATTACTGCATCTACTTGTACCAGGGGTTCTCCACCAGAAATGACAACAGCATCTAAAAAATCAGCAGAATAATCAATTTCTTGTTTTACCTTATCAAAAGGCCATTCCGTATTGTCTTCTAAAAGTTCCACATTATGACAATATCTACAAGCCAAAGGGCATTTAGACATGAAAATGACTAATGACATATTTCCATGAAATTCAACGGAAGAAATAACAGTTCCACCTATATACATTATCCTAGAACCTCTTTTAGGATTTCAATGAATTTTTTATCTTCATCAAGAGTGCAAATACTTATTCTAATCCAATACTCATCCAATCCTTTAAATGAAGTACAATCCCTTACAATTATACCTTGTTTCATTAGTTCTAACGCTAATTCTGAGGCTGTAAAACCTGTTTCTTTAATATTGATTAGCATGAAGTTAGATTTAGATGGAAATACAAAAAGACCATCTATTTTTGAAATTTCATCATATAGATACTGTCTTGATTCAATACCTTTTTTAATTGAATTTTCAATATATTCAGTATCCTTAAGAGTATTAAGGGCCGCAATGAAAGATAATCTTGTTATAGAGAATACAGGTTTAATTCTGTGCATATATTCAATAATTTCAGAACATGCAAGACCATAACCAATTCTCATTCCAGCAAGCCCCAAAACTTTTGAAAATGTACGAATAATAAAAACATTATTAAATTCATTGATTAAATCTTTATTAGTAACTTCTGAATATTCAAAGTACGCTTCATCAATAACAATCAATATATTAGGGTTTTTAGAAGCGATGTCAATAAATACTTCTTGATCAATTAAAGCGCCATTAGGATTATTAGGACTGCACAAGAAAATCATTTTAGTTTTGTCAGTTATAGCATTATAAATTGAATCAACATCCAGTTCATTTTTTTCAATATCCCATCTTGCGTAAATTGGACTGGCTCCATATTGTTTTAATAAGTACTCATAATACATATAGGAAGGTAAAGGGACAATGAATTCATCTCCAGCATCTATGAATGTTTTTGCTAAAACATCAATTATTTCATCAGCACCATCGCCACCAATAATCACTTGAGAATCGTCTACACCGGAGTATCTGGCAATTTCTGATGCCAATTCCCCCAATTGTGATTCCGGATATCTATTTATAGTGTTAATTTCCTGTTTAATTGCGTCCATAGCTTTAGGAGAGGGCCCCCATGGATTTTCATTAGAACCTAATTTAATAATATCTTCTTTTTTTAAGTTAAAGTCTTGAGCAATCTCATCTTGAGATTTGCCCGGAACATAGGAATCCATTTCATCTACAATTTTTCTTGCTTTCATTCTAATCTTCCATGTATTGTTTGGAAAGTTTTACATAATTATCCGCATTATTTTGAATCAATTCAACTTGTTCTGGAGATAATTGTTTAACCGCTTTAGCAGGAATTCCTAAAATTAAACTATTCTCAGGAAATTCTTTACCTTCACTTACAACAGCACCTGCTCCAACAATAGAATTTTTAGAGATGTGTGCACCGTCTAAAACAGTTGCATTCATTCCGATTAAAACATTGTCATCTAATTTGCAACCATGGACAACTGCACCATGACCAACAGATACATTGTCCCCGATTTCAACTGGAAATCCTTTAGTACAGTGAATAACACAATTATCTTGAACATTAGAATTATTTCCAATAGTAATTGAGTCAGTATCTCCTCTTATTACAGCACCATGCCATATAGAGACATTTTCACCTAATTCAACATCACCAAATACTTGTGCGCCAGGGCATATTACAATAGAGTCTTCAATATTTTCCATAATATCGCCTCATTATTTTTTTATATTCTTATCTTGAATATCATTTTTTATATTTTTATCTTGAATAATATAATTTTGTTTTACTAACACCCTTGTGTCAGATGGTACATCATTATATAATAGAACTCCAGAACCAATAGTGGAATTATGACCCACTTTTACACCTGGAGAGAAACTTGAATTAATACCTGTTTTTACAGAATCCCCAATGATAGAACCGAATTTACGTCTTCCACTATCAATCATTTGATCTTTGATTTTTGTTTTAACTGATTTATTGTCAAAACGTAAATTAGCAATGTTAGTTCCTGCTGCAATATTACAATTAGAACCAATTACAGAATCTCCAACATAACTTAAATGACTAACATTAGTATTTTCCATAATAATTGAATTTTTAATTTCAACTGCATTTCCAACATGAACATTATCTCCGAAGTAAGAATTACCCCGAATATAAGAATTAGGACCTATATCACAATTTTTACCAATATACACATTACCTACAATGTAAACTCCCGCCCTAATTACACTTCCTTCATCCAAAAATACTTCCCCATGAATATGGGCTCCATCTTCCACTTTGCCTCTGATTTCAGTTTTAAGATTGCCAATTAGTTCTTCATTAACTTCAATCAATTCCCATGGACGACCTACATCAATCCAGTCTTTATCAGTTTTATGACCCATTACTTTTAATCCATCTTCAATTTGCATAGTTAAAGAATCAGTAATTTCATATTCCCCCCTTTGGGAAATTTCAGTTTTATCAATTTTATCAAATATATCTTTATTGAAAATATAAATTCCCGCATTAACTAAATTGCTTGGCGCTTCTTCTCTTTTAGGCTTTTCAACAATATTTTTAATATATCCATCTTCAATTTCAACGACACCGAATGCAGAAGGATTTTCTACCTCTGTTAAAAGCATTAAAGTATCTGGTTTTAACTCATCATATTTATTAATGAAATCACTAATAATCTCATCATCCAAAATGATATCTCCGTTTAAAACTATCAAGCTATCATCGATGAAGTTTTTTCCATAAGAAATTGCATCAGCAGTTCCCAAGAAATCTTTTTGCCTCTGATAAATAATATTAACTCCAAATTCGCTACCATCACCAAAGTAATTTCTAACCATTTCCTCTTTATAACGAACAATAAGTAAAATATCTTCAATACCATTTTCTCTTAATGATTCTATGTTATATTGCATGATTGGTTTCCCTGCAACAGGCAACATAGTTTTAGGCTTGGTAAGTGTTAATGGTCTCATCCTAGACCCTTCACCAGCGCATAAAATAATTGCTTTCACTTTTATTATCCCCTTTAAAAGTTTATATTAATGATATATAGTTAACTTGTTCCTTATTAATTAATTTTGCTAATCGAATAATTAATTTTAAATAATAGTTCACATAAACTCAAAACATATTAGCCATGCTAATGCATAAAATAAAAAAGGAGATTGAAAAATGACAATATACGTTTGTTTACACTGTGAATACAGATTTGATTCAGAAAAAGGAGACCCTGCTTACAACATTCCAGCTGGAGCAACTCCTGCAGATATGCCTGATGATTGGGTTTGCCCAGAATGTGCTGCATTAGGTATTGAAGCATTTATCGCAGAAGAAGAGGAAGAATAAATTTCTTCTTCTTAAAAACTTTTTTATTTTAAATTTAAAAATTGGCTTATTTTGATAAATACTCACCAAAACAGAGTTAAAAAAGAATTTTGAAGATTATATCTTCATAAATTTTCATTAATTATTTTCACACAAACCTCTTTGATTTCCTCAGCTCTTTTAGCATCTCTTGATTCTAAAGTAATTCTAATATAATCTTCAGTACCAGAAGGTCTTATAAGTACCCAGCTATCATCTTCAAATGTTAATCTAACTCCATCGAGAGGATTTACATCAGCAACATCATCAAATGCATTAATAAGTAAATTTTCCATGTTTTCCATTACTTTGATTTTAGCTTCTTTTGAACATACTATTTTTTCACGGATATTTGGATAGGATGGTATCGAATCCAAAAGATCAGATAATTTACCATCTCGTGAAACAATTGAAGCTATTCTTAAACCTGAAAGGATTCCGTCCGGACACATGCAAAAGTCTGGATGCAACCAAGTTCCAGAAGGTTCTCCACCAAAACTAGCATCTTTTTCAATTATTGCCTCAGCAACATTTACATCACCGACTGGAGTTCTTATTACTTTACCTTTGACGGATTCATCCATACATAATCCTGCATCAACTGTTGTTACAATATCTCCATCAAATTCTTTTGATATTAATGCTAGAAGAGAATCAAAGGGGGAAACATTACCATTTTCATCAACCGTAATCATTCTATCTGCATCACCATCATGAGCAATACCTAAATCTGCTCCAATAGCTACAACAGTTTTCATTAATGTTTGTAAGTTTTCCTCATTAGGTTCAGGATTCCTACCTGGGAAAAATCCGTCTACTTGAGAGTTAAGGGTTGTAACTTCACATCCTGCTTTTCTAAATACTAAAGGTGATATTTCACTACCTGCACCAGACGCGCAATCAATTACTACCTTTAAACCTTCTTTGATATCCACCAGGTTAACTAAATCATCAACATACTGCCCTTTGATTTCTTCATTGACACTTAACTTACCTATTTTATCCCAGTTAACTGAAATATAATCATTATTTGCATAAATTTTTTCAATTTCTGTTTCTTGTTTGGAAGTGTATGCCATTCCATTTTTATTCCATAATTTAATTCCGTTATACTGTGAAGGATTATGGGAGGCGGTTAACATGATTCCTGCATCAGCATCAAGTTTTTCAGTAGCATAACCGACTAATGGAGTTGGAACCATACCTATTTTTATAACATCAACACCACTTTCAAGCAAACCTGCACAAATTGCTTGATCCAACATCTGATTAGTTGTTCTTGTATCATAACCTAAAACTACAGTTCCAGAATTACCTAAATAGTAAGCTAAAGATTTACCTACATTTAATGCAAGTTCACAAGTTACTTCAGATCCTATTCTTCCTCTGATTCCTGATGTTCCAAATAGTTTTTTTGCTACCATAATACCACCTATGCACCGAATTTATGAGCATAATTCATTAAATCCATCATAATATTCATTACATCTGATCCTCTAATCCTATTAAGGCCTCCTTTAGCACAGGCTCTCTCAGAAAATTCTTTAACATCATCCACCCTTACTTCAGGACCTCTAATAAGCACAGGTACAGGATCTCCTGAATGATTCATTACTGAAATTGGAGTTGAATGATCGGCTGTTAAATAAATATAAACATTGTCAAGTTTCATTAATTCGCCCATAATAACACAATCGACTTTTTCTATGAACTCTTTTTTCTCTTTAGTTTGACCATCATGCCCTGCTTCATCAGCCCCATCGATGTTTACTAAGAAAAAGTCGTGTTCGGAGTTCTTAACTTGATCTATGATAGTATCACGAATATTTTCTAAGTTAGTATCTATTCCACCGGTTACATCCTCCATTTCGATGATATCCATTCCTGCAAATCTTCCAATTCCCATGATAAGTCCTGTTTCTGCAATACATGCTGAGTTTACTTCATATTTATCATTTAATGAATCGACAACAGGAACTTCACCTGCACCACGAGGGATGACAATGTTTGCCGGAGGTTTTCCTTCCTCAATTCTTTTTAAGTTAACTGGATGATCCTTAACCATTTCATAAGTTTTAAAAACTAATTTGTTTAAAATATCTGCAGTTTTTTTAGCTTCCTGAGTATCATCTAAAGCCTTAACTTCTTTAGGTTTATTGCCTTCAACTTTAGGGTCCGCATCGCTTACTTTACCGGAAAGCCCTTCACCTCTTAAAACTAAAACCGCTCTGTGACCAGTGGATTCTTTAAAGATTATTTTAATCTCAGGATAGTCTTCCAAAACCATTTTGTTTAATTCTTCAACTATTTCTTCAGTACCTTCTTTGATTCTTCCTGCACGCCTATCAGTTACAATTAAATTTTCATCTGCAGTTGAAAAATTACATCTGAATGCAATATCCCCTGGAAGAACATCTACTCCAACCCCATTTGCTTCAAACGGACCTCTTCCAGTATATACCTCATAAGGATTATAACCTAAGATGGAAAGGTGTGCAGTATCACTTCCAGGAATAATACCTGGAGCTATTGAATCCATAATACCAGTAATTCCTTCTTCAGCCATTTTATCCATATTAGGAGTATTAGCCGCTTCCAAAGGAGTTTTATTACCTAACTCCTTAATAGGACGATCACCCATACCATCCATAATTAAAATAAGTCCTTTCATAAATATCACCTAATAAATTATAATAATATCATTTCTATTTAATTAGTTAAATAATTTATTTAAATAAAAGTTAAAATTGTAAAAAAATTAAATTAGTAAAATTCCAACAAGTGCTCCGAAGATTGTTGCAAGTAAATTAACATGTTCATTAGTAAGCCACCCATTGTTTTCAAATAAAGCTCCTAAAATGCTATCCCCAAAACAGCCAATAGTACCAGATATAATTGAAACTAAAATTGCTAAAAATGGATTTGGCATTATTCCTAAGAAATATGCTGCAATACCAATAATAGCTGAACCAACGATTCCTGAAACAGTTCCCAACACTGAAACAGCACCATTAGTTCCCGGATCTACTTTTTGAAGAGTGGTTATTAAACGAGGATGAGGATCCAAAACCCCAATCTCAGAAGCCAATGTATCTGCTGTTGCTGTTGCAATTGCTCCAATGAAACCTCCAACAAATGGAGAGTAATACCCTCCAAATGCAGCCATAAAACAAGCTACAACACCATTTGAAATAACATTTTTAGATGTTCTTCTTCCTTCAAATTCACCTAAAGATAGTTTATACTTTTTAGAAAATTTAGTGGCAATTAAAGATAAAACAAGGAATAAAACAATTAACAATAACCAGTTGGTTCCAGCTGAAAAAATAATCACAATACCCATAATAATCATTACTGCAGAACCGAATAAATCTAAGGATTGTCTTCTATAAGTGATAAATCCTAAAATAAATAAAAGAATTACATATAACCAGTTAATCATTATCCCATACATTTCAATCACAATAATATATTTGTTTGAATTCTATAAATATGTTACTTAAATAAAAAAACATTTTCAACATCGAATTAAAACAATTAAAGAACATATTGAATAAATTGATAGATAACGGACTTAACCCATCAATAAATCAATAATATCAATTATTAACTAAATTTACAGATGAAAAGACCAATGAAACTTATTAAAATAAAAAAAAGAAAATGAAAAAAATCTTCCAAAATTTAATTTTACAACCCAGATATGAAACTAAAACAACTAACACCATTAATATTGCAAATATTGGATTGGCAGCATCATTTAAATTATTTACTGTAACATCATTCCCCTTGAATTTAAACCCTATTGACCATAAAGCGAAACAAGCAAAAATAAATAATTATCAAGTAGCGGACAATAATATGTTTGTATAAATACGAACAAAATTGATGAAAAATAAAAAAAGAAGTGATAAGTAATCCTATTTGATTACTTTACTTTTGATAATTTCCACTCTTTTAAGTGGATATATTTTTTTAGCATTGTGATAAATTTCAGATGCTAATTTACCATTTACAACAACTTTTATTAATTCGTCGAATGATTTTTCAGCTGCTGCCTCATTGAGTAAATCTTCAATTACTTTTCTCATGTATTTTTGTTGGGAAGATTTTGCTCTTCTTACAGTTACAGCAAGAACTTGAAGTTTGATTTTGCGACCATCTTTAGTAGTTGCAATAGTAGAAGCATCAATTCTAGAAGTTCCTCTTCTAATCATGCTTCTTACATAATCAGTAGTAGTTTTGTGTCCGGTGAATTTAGTGTTTGCAACTTCACCTGCAACATTATCAATTTCAAATCTGAGTTTGATGTACTGTTTTGAGAAGTCTCCAGTTAATTCTCTCATAGTAACTTCTACACCTCTTCCTATAAGAAGTTCAGGGTCTTTTGCAGGAGTTTCTCCAATTTCTTTATCTTCAAAGTTCACTGGGGTTTTAATAGTATACCAGGATTTTTCTTTCCATGTATCACGTACTCTACGTCTTGCTTTTGCTTTTGCCATTATATCAACCGTTTAAAATTATATATTATATAGTAATTTAGCGTTATGCCATTAAAATTTTATAAAATAGTCTTTAAATTAAGTATAGTACTTAAACTAAATTGTAAAAATGATTTTAAATAAGTATAAGTTTACAATCGTTGATTTGACTATTATGAATTATTCTCACGTTGTTTAAAGAGAATAAATTTAATTAAGTTTTAATTTATAAAATCCGCCCATAAAGGTTATTATTAGTTATTCTATTCATAATATATAAAGATTTTTGAAATTTTAAAAATAGTAAAAAAGTTATTAAAAGGGTGTCCGCCAAAAATCTAAAATTAATTTTTGTAACTAATTAAAAGTACTCCAATTCAAAAACAAAGAAAAATTTGCATCAAAAAAATTACTTTTGGCGAACACTCAAAATTTAAAAAAAATAAAAAAAGATGTTACACTTATAACATCCAGTCGACCAAAGTTTTAACTTTTGCTTGTTCCTCATCACTATTTGCAAATGCAGTAGGATCGTTGTTGCCACCTAAAATAACACTATCAGAAGCTCCAAAACCAACAACTGAAAATGCAAAACCTGCTTGAGCAGCTACAGGTTCGGCATTTTTAACTGCTTCTTCATCCCCACCCATAGTGAGAACAAAACCTATTTTTTTATCTGGAGAAGGCACATCCAATCCTTTAGCAGGGTTAAAAACACCATAAAATCTGTCAATTATAGTGTAAACAGGACCCGGCAAACGTCCAAAGTAGATGGGGGAGATTAAAAATGCACCATCAGCTTCTTTTAAATCGGCCACTAAATCTGTAGCATCATCATCTATTGAACAGTGCCCTAATTCCTTACAAGCATTGTCTGCATGACAGTAAGTGTAATCTTTTTCATATATATTCCAAATTTCGACATCATTAGTTCCTAATGACTCTTTGATGAATTCAGCAATAGCATCTGAATTTGCTCCCACACGTGGGCTTCCGGTAACAATTATATATTTAGACATATTTAAAATATAAGTGAACAAAATATATAAACTTTAATATAAATATGGAATTCATTTAACAAAATATAAAGTAGAACTCCATAATTTACACAATTATTTAAAATAAAAAATCGTAGGTTTAAAATAATAATATAAAAATTGTTCTGATAAAAAATTATTTATGCATGAAGTTATAATGATCAATATATCTTTGTAGAACTTCATCAATTGGACCTTCATCAATAACCAGCTTTAAATCCACATCATCCGCTTTAATTTTAGATTTAAATCCGTATTGAAGAGAAATTAAAACATCACAGTCTTCACAAGTTTTAATAACTTTACCACCCTGATGTTTTGAATCATCAGATATTTCAATATCCCTGCGTTCAATAAAATTTAATTTATTCTCCACATATTCATAAATATAAACAGATTTTCCTTTTCCAAGGTGCAAATCAACATTCTCACCATCGGAAGACACTACAGCTAATCTCATTTTTTATCCCCTATACTTCAGCACCATTTAATGCATGATGACATTCACAGTTTGGTGAATCTTCTGCATTTTTTATAAAATTATAAATTAATTCAAGCAAATCATGTTCTTTTTCACTAACAATATCGAAGACTTCATCAATCGTTAAAGTATTTGATGAAATGCCCGCCGCATAATTAGATACAATACATATTGAATTATAACAAATTCCCCTTTCACGTGCAAGTGTTACTTCTGGAACTCCAGTCATTCCAACCAAATCCCCTCCAAGCATTTTAAACATTTTAATCTCAGCAGGAGTTTCAAAACGTGGCCCCTCAGTGCACACATATGTTCCACCTAAAATTACATCACCAGATCTGTCCAAAATATCTCTTAAATTTGGACAATATGGTTCTGTCACATCAACATGGACAACCTTATCCTCATAGAATGTTTTAATTCTGTTTTGTGTGAAATCTAAAAAATCATTTGGAACAACGAATGAACCCGGAGCCATATCAATATTCATTGATCCAACGGAGTTGGTAGCTATTATCTGAGTAACCCCCACATTTCTTAATGCATCAATGTTTGCCCTATAATTAATCTTATGTGGTGGAATTGAGTGACCTTGAGCATGACGCGGAATAAAAGCAATTTTTTTGGAAAAAATTTCTAAAATTGAAACTGTAACTTCACCATAATCGGTTTTTACTACTTTTTTTGAGCATGAATCAGCTTTTTGAGTAATTTCATATACTCCACTACCCCCAATAATTCCAATCATGAAATCATCCTTTGCAAACTGAGAGCGGTTTAACTTTAGCTACTAATTTAGCAATGCCTGTTTCATCAGACACCCTAACTACACTATCCACGTCTTTATAAGCTCCAGGCGCTTCTTCTGCAATTACATTTTTACTAGTAGCTTTAATTTTAATACCTTTTGATTCTAAATCTTCAGTAATTTCATCCGCATTGTAATCTTTTTTAGCTTTAGATCTTGAAAGTATTCTTCCAGCGCCATGAGCAGTTGAACCAAATGTTTCTTCCATTGCAACATCAGTTCCGTGTAAAATGTATGACGCAGTACCCATTGTTCCGGGAATTAATACTGGCTGACCAACCGCCCTGTATTTTTCAGGCACTTCTTCACATCCAGGTCCGAATGCGCGAGTTGCACCTTTTCTGTGAACTAATACTTCTTCTTCACGGTTGTAAATTTTGTGAGTTTCCATTTTTGCAATATTATGAGCTACATCATAGACAATATCCATTTCCATTTCTTTTGCAGATTTTCCAAGTACTTCTTCGAAGGTTTCACGAACCCAATGAGTCATCATTTGCCTATTTGCCCATGCATAATTAGCAGCCGCTGCCATTGCTTGGATATATTCTTGTGCTTCTTTTGAATCAAGTGGTGCGCAGGCTAATTGTCTATCATCAATGTTAACTTTGTATTTTTTATAAGCTTTATCCATTACTCTTAAGTAATCTGAACATACCTGGTGACCGCATCCTCTAGAACCTGAGTGAATCATGACTACAATCATTCCTTTTTCAAGTCCGAATACTTTAGCCACCTCTTCATTGTAAATCTCATCAACAATTTGAACTTCTAAGAAGTGATTGCCTGAACCAAGAGAACCTAATTGTGGAATTCCTCTTTTTTTAGCTTTTTCAGATACGATACTTGAATCAGCATCAACCATTCTTCCATTTTCTTCCAGAACTTCCAAATCTTCAGGCCATCCATATCCATTATTAACAGCCCATTCAGCACCATAGTCAAGTACATCGTTGATTTCATTCTCTTCCAATCTTATTTTACCTTTACTTCCAACACCAGAAGGAATGTTTTTAAATAATTTTTCTGTAAGCTCATCTAATTTGCCATCAATATCATCAATAGTTAAATTGGATTTAATTAATCTAACTCCACAGTTAATATCAAATCCAACTCCTCCAGGTGATACGATTCCATTTCTTAATGAAAATGCTGCAACACCACCAATTGGAAATCCATAACCAAAATGGATATCAGGAAGACCAATGGAATATCTTTGAACACCCGGAAGGCAAGCTACATTGACAATTTGTTCAACAGCTCCCTCTTCAAGTTCATCAAAATATTCATCAGCAATATAAAACCTTCCAGAAGCCCTCATTTTTTTATTAAAAGATCCCGGAATCTCATAAACATTATCTTTAATTTTTTTAATTTCATCTTTAATACTCATAAAAATCACAAAATCATTATGTTCTAATATTTATTCGTAATATTATAAATAAAGTTTTGGTAAGCTAAACAAAATTAAAATTTTAAGAATGTTATAATATAATTAATTTATTTCCTAAATAATGCGGATACACCTGCAACAAGTAAAAAAATTGCACTTATTATATTAATATATTCAGATCCGACAATAACAAACATAGTTGCGATTATGAATCCTACACCAGCAATTTCAGTATCCTTTTTGACATAAACACTTGAAGCTAATCCTAAAAAGGACGCAATTATAGCTACAAAACCTAAAAAAGGAGTAGGGACATTATAAAAGGTTCCTAAAAATAATAAAATAGAACCAGAGAATGACCCAATAATTGATCCTATAATACCAAGTACCATTTCAAAATTTCTTGATACGATTCTAGTTCTTTTCATGATAAATAATATATTTCCAACAATATATATAGTTATAAATCAACAATAGCTTGGAGTTTTACGGGATTGGTCTCTAAAACTTCCATCTTATGGAAGGTTATCGCTTTAATTTCAGATTTCCTCTCGTGTTTATCCCAATCAATTTCTTCACCCATTATTGTTGCTTTTAATGAGAATCCTTCTGAAATTTCAACACTAAATTCAGAAAATAACATGAATTCCACTTCATGATAGAACAATAATTCTTCCAAATAATCATACAACATAGATACATTATCTTCTGAGGTTATTTCAAATGATATTTCTTTTGTCGGATTTATATAATTTGTATCTGAAATTATATTAAAAATAGCTAAACCTGCATTTTCAAAAGCTTCATTTAAGTTTTTTCCATAAGCTTTAAAACCAATATCCGCAGTTACTTCAAAATATTCAAATTTTTTCATAATTTACCTCAAAAATATTACTTTTCAAATGCTCTCTTACTCTTTTTTTATATTAGTCATTTAACAATTTTAAATATAGTGATTAACATGTTCGAAAATAATGACACCACAATTCAAGTAGATTTAAGGAAAAAAAATAGTTTAAAAGAAGAAATCATGTATAAAAATATCGATGTTCAATCTTGCATGGTAATGCTTGTAGTAATAGCAGCATTACTTTTATCTGTTATTTCTGTTGTAGCAGCCCAAAATCCATACATTATCTAATGGATTTTACGAATTTTATAAATACCAAACCCTTAGCTGCACATTAGATTCTACAAGCCTACCATGCAATAATCTAATGTTAACAGAACTAATTTCATACAGGAAAAAATTAAATAAGGTATTCGTCGGGGTTAAAACGCAATATAATTTCTCTAGAATTTCCTCTAACCCCTTTTCCTGTAAATTTCGTATCAATTAATCTTACAAATTCTAATTTATCCAATGTACGGTTAAAAGAAGCATAACTGGAATTTGTTTTTTCCCTATACATTTCAGCCAATTCACCAGCTTTGCAAACACCTTCCCAACCACTAATTACTTTTAGAAGATCTTTTTCCATATCGTTTAGTGAATTTAATGTTTCACGAATATTAATTGAAACTAATGAATCAATAGCCTGTTCAAAATGTTCTTGTGTTACTTCACGACTAGCACTTGCTTCTGCGAAATTACCGCAAGATTTTAAAAGATTAATCCCAATTCTTAAATCTCCATTTTCATAAGTATACATTGCAATTTGCTCCAATATATCCTCAGGCAGTACATTTGGAAAAAAACCTGCTTTTGCCCTATTTTTTAATATATCCTCAATTTCTGAGTAAGTATATAGGGGGAAATTAATTTCCTGCGGAATAAAAACTGAGTTTACATTTTTATCAAATGCATATTTAAATTCCAAATCAGACAAAATTGCAAAAATAGCTGTTTTAACTCCAGGATATTCTTCATATGCCCTAAGCATGTCATAAAATACTTTATTAGCTGTTTTTGATTGGAATAAATAATTGACATCATCTAAGGCAATAACAAGAGATTTATTATTCTTCTGAAGATTCTGCATGATTTGATCATAAATTCTTGAGAATGGAACTCCAGTTTCAGGTGGAATATGTCCAAATATCTTTTTATAAATTTGTGAGAATATTCCAAAACGAGTTGTGTGAAGCTGGCAGTTAATATAAACACAAACAACCTTTTCTGTGCTTTTTTCGACAAGTTCAAATACCTTTCTTATAGCTGTTGTTTTTCCGGTTGCAGGTGAACCTAAAACAATAGCATTTGACGGTTGACCACCAATCATTGCAGGCCTTATTGATATTGCCATTGCTTCCATTTGTGTATCTCTGAAATTGTAGTCTTGAGGTACATAATCTGGATCAAAAGCATTTATATTTTGAAAAAGACTTTCATCATGCATTAAAATATCTTCGATTCCCATATTATCTAATTTTATTTTAAGTATTATTTATTATTATTCTAATAAGTTTATCACATTAACTGGTTCATTTTCAGTTATCCAATTAGTGAATTTTTCAGCATACAATAATTTTTTACGTTTAAATTCATCAGCACCCTCAACTTTAACTTCAAGGTCCGGTCTTGAATATTTAGTTACTTTATCTCCGAAATCCATTCCCGCAAGTATAATTTCAGATGCCCCAAGTGCAACTGAAAGGAATAATGCTCTATCCCCATCAGTAAATCCCCCAAAGTTGTAAAGATTCCCTATAGGCTGTGCTTGTGTAGTTCCAAGGACATTGCTGAAAAGTGAGGACAGTGTAGCTACTTTATCAATATTATCTCCATGAGCATGGATTACCATGTTTGCCCCTCTAAGATTTGCAAGAAGTATATCATCAACATTTCCATCTAAATCCGTGCACACAATATCTGGAGAGATTTTCTCTTCAATTAAAGCGGTTGTTGCACCATCAGCTGCAACCAAAACATAATCTTTTAAATCATGATTTTCCTTTAACATTAAAACATGATTTTTTAGAGATGGTCCTGCTCCAAATACAATGAATTTATCTGAAAAACCTACAATTTGTGATAAATCATCTAATGTAAGGCAGCCTTCTGTTGATAAAATTTCATCGAGTAATTTTGCTGATTTCTCATCACCACTTCTTGAAAATCCAAAATCCTCAATTATGTCTTTATAATATTTTTCCCAGAGTCCGAATTCCATTTTTAAACCTCACTACAATAATAATTTTAACTTTTAATTAATTAAATAATTTATTATTTATTTACAACATTAATTTGAGCTCCAGTAATGTGAGCATATATATTATTAATTTGTCTTAAAGTAAAACCAACCATGATGGCTGAGATAATTGTTCCAATGTAAACTGCACCAAACATATCTGTATACCATAATCCGCACATTATTAATGACATCACAACCATTGAAGCATCAAAACCAATTTTTATAGTTGAAAATCTCCATCCAGTAACAATTGCAATTGCCTCAACACATCCTTCACCTGGAAGTGGTGCGATATTAGCCGGCATGTAAATGAATATTCCAAATGCAGTTAAAAAGATACTTATGAGCAAGAATAAAACAGACATCCATAATGATGAGTCAAATGGAATAAATGCAACAAAGTAAAGTGCTACATCGGTAAAGTATCCGAATAACACACAGTTAATCAATTGAAGCAATCTTTTTTTATGGAATTTTGATCTTAAGATTAATAATTGCATAACAATTAATGCTGCATTGAATATGAATGTTGTAATTCCAATATCGATATTGGTAATTAATGCCAGCGAATAAGAAATAGAACTTATAGGAGTTGTTCCAAGAAGTGACACAATTGAAAATGCAACACCGAATGACATTATTAATAAACCAATAACAAATGACAATATTCTTTTAACCCACATAATCCCACTACATTTTCTTTAAATCAGCTTCATTTCCAGATATCTTAGCATAAACAATATTAATTAATTTCACAGTTGCTCCAATTGAGACTGCGGCAATTATAGTTACAATACCCACACTCCCATTAATATGTCCGGTGAAGGTGAATAATACAATCAATGAGATGCTTATCATAGATATATCAAAAATAATTTTGGTTTTTGCAAATGATTGATTAGTTAAAATAGCTAATGCTTGTGTTACACCATCAACGGAAACTGGAACAGCATTCATTGGAACATATAAGAATAAACCAAATGCCAAGAGAACAATGCCTGAAATTAAGAAAATAATCTGAAAGGTTAAACTATTAGCAAGAGGCAAAAAACTCAATATAAACATTGAAAGTGAAGTAAATATTCCGAATATTACTCCAACGAAAAATTGTAAGAAATGTTTTGGTTTAAATGCTCTTCCAAGAAGAATTAACTCCACTAAAACTAAAAAACCTTGAAATATCATGTTGCAATAACCGAGATCAACTGAAGTTATTAAACTAATAGCATAAGGCACTGCCACAACAGGAGTTGAACCTAAATTGGATTTGATTGATAATGCAATTCCAATGTTCATGACAAACAGACCAACAGCATATCTGAACATTCTTTTGAAATTTATTTTACCCCAACTGAAAAAATTCATACATATAATATATGAACATACATATATTTAAAAACAATAAAAATTATAAAATTAATTAGCTTTTAATAAGCTATTGTACAAATTATTTTTATAATGGAGGAAAATTTAATGAACGAAACTTTATTAATGCTTCCAGGTCCAACTACAGTACATCCTAGAGTGCTTGCTGCAATGTCTAGAGCTGTTGTTAACCATAGAGGAGCTAAATATGGAGAAATTTTATCAGAAACTAATAAATTAATGGCTGATGTTTTCCAAACCTCTAATGATGCATATTTATTAACAGGATCTGGAACTGCAGCTATGGAAGCAGGTATCAGTAATACCGTTGCTTCTGGTGAAAAAATGCTCAACATTGTGGGAGGAAAATTCGGTGAACGTTTCATGAAAATCGCTCAGACCCATGGAATTGATGCGCAAGAATTAGCAGTAGAATGGGGAACTGCTGTAACTCCTGAAGCAATTAAAGAAGCTTTAGATGCAGATGAAGATATTAAAGCAGTATCTGTAATTCACAACGAAACTTCTACTGGAGTAGCTGCACCTATTGAGGAAATTGGTAAAGTAATGAAAAATTACGATGCATTATACATCGTAGATACTGTATCTTCCCTTGGAGGAGATTATGTAGATGTGGACAAATTTGGAATCGATGTCTGCGTAACTGGTTCTCAAAAATGTATTGCCGCACCACCTGGAATGGCCGCCATTACTTTAAGTGATGATGCCTGGGCTGCTGCAGATAAAATTGACTCACCTACATTCTACTTAGATATGAAAGCTGCAAGAAAAAGTGGAAACAAAGTTCCACCTCAAACTCCATACACTCCTGCCGTATCATTAACCTATGCAATGAACGAAGCATTGAATATGGTTATGGAAGAAGGACTTGAAGCTAGAGTTGCACGTCATCATAAAGCTGCTGAAGCTAGTGTAGCAGCTGTTAAAGCATTAGGTTTAGAATTATTTGCTGATGAAGCAGTATCATCTGCAACTGTAACTGCCGTAAAAATGCCTGAAGGAATCAGTGATGATCAATTCAGAGGAACCACCCGTGATAAATATGGTGTAGAATTAGCCGGTGGACAGGATCATCTAAAAGGAAACATCTTCAGAATCGGACACATGGGAAACATTTCTTACAAAGAACTAACTCAAGCGTTTGCTGCTATCGGTATGACCTTAAAAGGTTTAGGTGTAATTGAAGATGCTGGTGCTGGTGTAGCATCCATCGCAGAATCATATTTATGATTCTGTTTTTCTATTTTTTTAAATTTCAATTTTAGTAATATATTTTTTACATTAGTTATAAGTTAAAAGTTACACTTGAAATACACCTCTCAGATTTTATTTATAAACCCAGTACAAATAAACATGAACTAAGTTATAAGTTAAAAGTTACACTTGAAATATACCTCTTGAAATACATTAACTTCCTGACAAATCATTACCTCAAGACATCAAACTTATATGAAATGACATTAAAAGAATTTTAAGATTCAACATCACTAATCAATTCAATTGAATATGTTGTACTGATTAAATTCAAGAAAACGGATGTAATCATTTCATTATTAAATGAACCTCAAAAATAAATAGACATCTAATGGAATGGACTGTTTTTTTAAGCCATTTCAACAATATTCTAAATCAAAACCAAGAAATGTTAAATAACATTATGAATTAACAGAATCTGTGCTTACAAGGCTGTTAGAATTAGAATATGAAAAGATTATCCATAAGTAATTTAAAAACTAGACAAAACTAAAAATATTTTAAATAATAACAACAAAAGATGTTAATAATAAATTAGGATGTGAAAATATGTCTGAAAATATAAAAACAACAGTAGAAGAATTACGTAAACTTATTAATGTAGAAAATGTTGTTGGACAACCTATTGAAACCGAAGACAAACTTCTAATACCTGTAATGAGAATGGGCGTTGGATTTGGCGTTGGGGAAAATATCTTAGGTGCTGACAAAGGTGATGCCGCAGGTGCTGGCGCTGGAGTTGAACCAATTTCCATGGTAGTAATTCCTAAGAAAGGAAATGATTCTGAAGGAGTTCGTGTGCTCAACTTAAGTAAAGGAAATCAAACCAACAAAGCATTATCCGATCTAGGTTTATTAATAAGTGATTTAGTCAAAAATTATATTAATAATGATGAAAAAATTGACGAATCAGAATACATTGAACCAGAATTTACCACTGCTGATGATGAATAAACATGTTAAACATCCTATTGATGATTATTTTAATAATCTTCTTTTCCATTATTGTTTTACTCTATTTTGGTGTTAAAATATCACTTATTTATGATAAAACAGACAGTAAACTTGAAGGATGTTTACAAATATCAATTTTAAGAAAAATTAAAATATACACATTAAACCTCTCATCATTAAACAAAGATAAAAAAAATGATGAAAATGAAAAAAAAACAAATAACGATATAAAACAACTATTTAAACTACTTAAACCTTGTTTTGGACCTTTTAAACTATTTTTAAAATCATTTATGAAATGTATTAAAGTTCAAAATCTTGAAAATCATCTCATTTTTGGCATGGACTCATACACAGATACGGCAAAATATATTGGATACATTTGGAGTTTCATCATAATTATAAATTCTTCTCATAAAAATGCAAAACTAAGTGCTGAACCTTCATTTAATGGAATTGTTTTTGATGTAAATGGCATTAATGAACTTGAGATAAATATCTTAAAATTAATCCCCCCAGTTTTGAGATTAATTTCTAAAAAAGAAGTAAGGACATTAATCAAAGAGGTTAAAAAATGAAAGAAAATATCAAAAGTTTCATTCTAGATATTGCAAACATTAAAGAAATTATTGAATATGATTTTTATGAAACCTGCGGTTTTACATTCGTGTTTAAAAGTGAATTTCTCAAAGTAAAAAATCAAATAAATTCTGCAACCATTGCACCTATTGGAATAATTTATTATGAAAATGAAGAATATTATTTTGCCCCGTTAGCCAATGATGTTAATGTTGACATCATTGTCAAAAATTATTTGAAATTTAAAAATTGATTAAAAGCCATATATAACATTAAATATTATAAAACAAGATCCGTAAACGATTTCTTAAAAAACACAACCAAAATCAAGTTTAAATAAAACAAAAAAATTAAACAAAAATTTTAAAAGAATAGAATGCTATTTATTTATCTTTACAATGTCCCATAATTAATTTTTAGGTAATGGAATGTCCTCACTTTCTACAATTACTTCAACTACAAGGGGTCCTGTTAACTCTTTTTCTAGAATTAGTTCCAAATCAGCTAAATTATCTACCTTAATAGCATCAATTCCATAACTTGAAGCTAATTTTGTAAAGTCAGGATTATTTAATTTAACTTGGTATGGTTTCATGCCATATATGGATTCCTGCCATTGCCGTATAATCCCATATTCTGAATTATTTAAAATGAATATAATTATATTCAAGTTATTTTCGCGAATAGTAGCCAATTCCTGAAGATTCATATGGAAATCCCCATCTCCATTGATTACTATTATCTTTTCATCTGTTGCAATTGCAGCACCAATAGCTGCTGGAAGACCATACCCCATTGGAGCCATAGATCCTGAAAACAATAATTGGCCCGGTTTTAAAGATTTTTTAAGAAGTGTTGTCCAAGTAGTGTGTGAACCTGCATCCGCTGCAATGATATTATCATTAAATTTGTCTAAAATTCGTTTAATAGATGCTTGAGGTTTAAAATCTACATCCAAACCTTCGATTTCGATTTTATTATTAATCTCTAAAATTTCACATAACCATTCAGCTTTTTTAAAGCTAATTTTAAGTAAAAAATCTTCAACCTTTCCCTGAATTGGACAATTACCAATTAAAACATCTTTATTAATATTTACATGAATCAAATTCTTTGGGATTTCGGGTAAAGTCCTTTCTGATGCTTTTATACCTAACGCAATAACACAATCTGCATTTTCAATTGCATATTTTGACCTTGGTGTGGAACGTATCCCTATAATACCCAAATTTATCTCATCTTCTTCTGAGATAATTCCTTTTGCGTGAAATGTTGTAGTGACTGGGATTTGATACATATGTGCAAGCATTTCAATGTTTTCTTTTTGTGAAATTGCACCTGCACCTAATATAAGCAAAGGTTTTTCTGATGCATTTATTAACTCTTGAGCTTTAGATATATTTGACAAATCCTCCTCACATAAATAACATAACTCAAAATCATCGAAATCTTCCTGAAGCAATATATCTTTTGATAAGTTAATATGAATTGGCCCTTTTGGAATGGTTTTAAGCTCATAAATAGCTGCCCTTAAAACATACATTGCCTCAGTTCCATTTAAAGGATTGTAAGATGCCCGAGTTATGTTTTTAAAAATATCTACTTGAGGAGTGGATTGAAAATGATCAGACCCCCTGTATTTTAATTCATTATCCCCCGTCAATATAAGTAATGGGACATTATCTTTAAACGCAGTAGCAACTGCCATTGTAAAGTTCAAAGCACCGGGAGATGCAGTTGCAATACAGACACCAATCTTGCCACTTGACCTATAATATCCATCAGCTGCATGAGCTGCTGCCTGTTCATGCCTTGTTAAAATGTGATTAATGTTAGATTCAGATAATGCTTTATAAACTGGCATTATCTGCTCGCCAGGTATCCCGAAGATATTTTCTATTCCTTCTTCTTCAAGAATTTTAACAATATTATCTGCTACATTCACTCTTCCACCTCCTGATAAGATCCATTATATTCACCAGAACCAACAACAGGAAATACAACAGCCTGAGCGATTCTATCCCCTGATTTGATTTTATATTCATAGTCCCCATGATTGTAAATCATGAACATGAGAGTCCCATAAAATCCGGGATCACCTACTGCTGTTTGAACAGAAACAAAAGATCTAAGAAGTGTTGATCTTGGAAGATAAAGCATGGCATATCCTTTTGGAATTTTAATTTTCCTTTTAATACTTGCAAGATATGCAGTATGTGGTTTTAAAGTGTAGATGCCTCCATCCATTTCTTTAATTTCGGGCAAGTTTTTTTCATTATCAATTAAAGACCCGCCGCTTTCTTGTGTATATATCTTATCTAATTCCAAATCAATTCCAGAAGGCTGTACTAAATCAGCGAAGTCTGGAAATAACTTAACAAGTTCTCTTTCACCAAGCATTATATCAAAACCTTTTAATAATTTATTTATATCCAATACTTAATATAGTTTAAATGGTGATAAAATGCCCGTAATTACAATAGCTGGAAATAAAGGAATAACTATAGAAAAGAAAAGAGAAATGGTCAAAAAAGTATCTGAAGTAGTATCTGAAGCATATGGTCTGCCAATAGAAGCAATAACCGTATTAATTCAAGAATATGACTTTGATGATATTGGAGTTGCTGGTGAATTGTTAAGTGACAGAAAATAAGTATTTGAATAGGGGAGAGTGACGAAAACTCCCCTCAGTTCAAACCAAAAAAGAACTTTGTATTTAATTTCTCAAATACAATTGATTATTAGTTTTGCTTTGTATTTATAAATTTGTTTTAGAATAACCATCATCTATTTTTTCTATGAGCTTTAATTCAATTAAACCATCTAAATTTCTCAATATCTTTTTATCAAAATTTTTAGAATTATATCTGATTAATGATTTTTTAATTTGATCGTAAGATGTATTTTTATCTATTGCATCAAAAACAGCTTGTTGAAATGGAGTTAAATTAAAAATAATTTGATTCAAAACGGATTCATTTTCACTGATATTCTCAAATGACCATATCCCATCCTTTGTTTTGACATTGAATTTTTCTTCCAATTCAGAGATTTTATCTTTTAGAAGATCCAAGTGAGGATAACTTGCAAGACCATATTTATGCTTTGATATTTTGGCTAAAAATTCCTCACGAATCTTTTTAATATCGATTTCATCTTTAGCTTTAAAATTGCCTAAAACATAAACATTGCTATCAATTACACTAATAACTCTGTAATTAAGTGTTTCATCATCAAATTCTATTTCATTAAATATGTTTACATCCCAATTATTATCCAACAGAATATTTCTAACAAATTGAGCATCATCTAAATTATCATAATATCCAAATATATACTCATCACCTGCAATCTGCTTTTTAATTACATATGTATCAAATACTTTTGTAATATTTAAACCATATGCTGAATTATTTGGATTTCTTTTGAATTTTCTAATAAGCTTTGTTATTACTTGAGAATCAGGTCGAGTATTGTATTTCGCAAGTAACCGTAATTTTTCATCAATTACGGCTAAAACCAAATACTTTTCTTCGTTTTTAATAATAGATGGCATTTTATCCAAATTCCAATCATATTTGATCAATAAATCCCTAATAAAAATAGTATCTTCATATGCAGTTATTTTTGCATAAATTTTAGAATTTTTAACTATATTAAAAGAATTTTTATTTTCCCGCAGATATTTCCTATCCATAATAATACATTTTCTTTTAAAATTAATAAAAATTATGGAAAACAGTTGAAAAAAATATACTTGAAACACAACCTATTTAAAGGTGAATTTCAAGTGTAAATGGATTTTAGTGCTATATTTTAGTAAAATTAATTAGATATTGTTTTTTAATGTCAAATAATATTAAATAATTGTTTTTAGATAAATTTGTGAAATTTACTTTTAAAACGCGAATCGCATGAAAAATCGTGACTTACTCACAGAGAAACTTTTTACTGTAAATACAATGTACTGCTTTAAAATTGAAAATTTTTGAAAAATCCTTATTTTTTTAGTTAATTATTATGATTTATGGAGTTTATTAAAAATTAATTAATGGGAATCTGTTTTTTAAGGATATGATGATTTTTGAAATTTTCATCAAAATATATTACATCCATTATATAAATTATTTTAATATTTAAAATTTAGTTTATAGTTTCTTAACAAGAGTTATGCCTACTGAATTATAGACAGATAAAATGTGCAAATAGTCCTTATATTTACGGTTTTTATCATTAAACTCAAATAAAGAATTTTCTAGAAATTATAAAATTTTTGGAAGTCCGTTAAAACCTTCAGTTTTATTGGTAATGTTATATGTGTTTTCTGCATTATAATGGAATTTCCATTACATAAGGTGATGTGTGTTTTATGCATTATAATGGAATTTCCATTATGTTTATATAAAATGTTTCTAAAAATATTAACTAAGGTGCTAATATGGCAAGTTTACCATTAGGAAATGACAATGATTTAGATGACACACAGTTCTATAATAGAGTAGAGGAGATTTCATTCATATGTGATAATTTAGAACTAACTAAAAAAGGATCAACTCCAACAATACTGCTTACAGGCATTAGAGGAGTAGGTAAAACTGCATTAATGAAAAAATTAAAAAAAGATTTTCAAAATGATTATTTAGTTGTTTATATGGACTTATCAGCAATGGATAAATTTAAAAAAAACGAACTAACCCGTTTTAGCTTTATGAAATTATTTTACGAGTCTATTATCAAAGCATTAAGGCATTCAAATATCATAACTATTGATACACAGATTTTAAAATATTTTAAAACACGCAATTTTAAATTAGATAAACTAAAATCAGTTGATAAAATTCCCATCCCTATTCTTAAATCAGAAGAGGATTATGCAAAATTCACTACTTTTGTAATGGATTTGCCCCAACAGATATATGATGATTGCAAAGATCATATTGATGGTGTTTTAATATTTATGGACGAATTTCAAATGTTAAAACAACTTGATGAAGATGTTAACGGATTTTTATGGTACATCAGAAGTGTTATTCAATCACAAAAACATATTGGTTATATTTTTTCCGGAAGCATGAGCGTTAAAGATGAATTGATTGCAGATATTGCAGGTCAAAAAGGAGCTTTTGGAGGTAGAATATTAAATTATGAACTTAAGACATTCCCATTTAATACAACAGAAAATTATTTAAAAGAAAAAGCAAACTATCTTAAATTTACTGATGATGGGATTGAAAGGTTTTATAAATGTACAAATGGAATTCCATATTATGTTAATAGTTTTGCAAGATTATTACCTCCTAATGAAGAATTAAATGAAAAAAAAATAATTTCTGAATTTAAAAAAGCCTTACCTTATTTATTGATTCATTTGACCAATGAATGGTATAAACTAAATAATCAAGAACAAAGAATTATCACTGCTCTTGTTGAAAAACCATTGAAAAGAATTGAAATAGCAAATAAATTAGGAGTAACAAGTGGAGCCATTGGTGCTTCCCTAAAATCATTGCAAAATAAAACTTTAATAGAATTAGATAAAGATGGTTATATGATATATGATTCTATTTTCAAAGCATGGCTAAAAAAGGAATACGAAGAAAAAGGAAATTATCCATATTAAAAAAATACCCATAAGTTATTTCATTGACAGTGAAATATCAAATTTAAAAAATAATGTTTATCTGATTGTAAATTGACATTTGAATAATGCTTATAAAGTTATTGTAAAAAAATTCTCTTCAAGAAAAGTAAACTATAAAAAGTAAAATTGGAAAAAATAGCCAAATCAATGTATTTTCAAAATAGAATAACTTAAAAGTAGAATTACGAAATATTAAAGATTTTAATGAAATTAAACATTGACAATGAATATAAAATATTAATAGAAACTGTTAATCATTTATAAAATAACTGTAAAGTTCATCTTTAACTTCAGGACTAATTTTAAATTTAAAATTAACAATTGGATGTTGTTTACCTTCAATTTCACGATAAAGCTGATCATGTTCTAATGGTGTTAGCTTACCAACATAATAAAATTCAATGCCTTCATCATTACTTTTCTGGATAAATAACTCAATATCCAAATCTGTGTAGTTAACAATTGGCTCTAGTTCCGAACTTGATATTTTTCTATTGTTTCTACTCATCCAGCTAAAGAGTTGTTTTGATAAAAATTGATCTTCATAATTAATAGTTTCTGAAATATCATCTTTTTTATCATAAGTTACAAAAATTGGACAAGTGTTGTATTTGACTTTATATCCTCCAATATTTTGAGCATTCATGAATCTTTCCCAATTTAAAAGTCTTAAAACGTCTTCTCTTGAGTATTTCTCATATAATCTAAATTTATCATTGCTTTTGTAAACTTGAGCATATTTAAATATCGCATATTTTACAGCATCTTCAAAATGATTTAAATAAACTGGATTGATTAAACAAGATTTGAAATAATGTGAAATCTCAAATTTAAAATCTTTATTATTTTCTAAATCATTATAGATTTCTTCATCAAAGTTAAAGAAAATGTCCTCATAATCAATGATTTTTTCTTTTGAAACAAAACTAGTGACAGTATTGGCTTGATAATCATCACTTGTCTCTTTTCTGTAAAAATTCATACTTAAATAATTAATAGCATTCCTAATAGATTTAAATTGATTTGAAAGACCATATTTCTCATTTAAATACTTTTCAATTTGATTAACAGTGAAATAATTATTAAATTTAAGACAACTTAAAATAACAAGTTCATGAGGCCTTATTCCTTTTATTAACTTTTTGGAAATGAATTTAAGAGATGCAACTTCTGCATCGCTTAGTGTTGAATTATAATCATTATCAACATAATCTAAAAAATTATGATATGAATCAAATCTGGAGTGATTTAAGATAAGTTCAGGATTAAATTCGCCGTTAATTGCAAAATCATGCAATGAAGGAATACGACCTAACTTATATTTTAAATTATTGTATTTTTCTTTAAATACGCCAATTTTTGAAAAAGAAGAATTATTAATTGACTCATATATACGTTTTCTGGAAATTTCATCAAAATTAATTGAAGAAGCACCGGGAATAATTTTATTTCCTTCCATTAAGTATTTACGAATTTTATCCTTATCATACGATCTATCTCCTGAAAGTGCAATGGGAATCATGAAATTATTCTTATAATTACCAATAAAATCAATTATAACAACATATTCCTTATTTTCATATTTCCTAAGACCTCTTCCAAGTTGCTGTATGAAAATAATTGGAGATTCAGTTGGCCTAACAAGCAATACCTGATTAATTTCAGGAATATCAACTCCTTCATTGAAAATATCCACAGTGAAAATAAATTCCAACTTATCCGGATTTTCATCATTAGTTAATCTATCAATAGCTTCAATCCTTTTCTCCTGTGAATCATCCCCTGTTAATACAGTAGAGTTATAACCTCTCCTATTAAATTCATCTGACAATAATTCTGCTTCTTTTTTTCTAGAACAAAATACCAATGCTTTTCTTCTATCGCCAGAATATCCATAAAACTCTGATTTTTCTATCAGATAATCAACACGTTTATCAGATGCAAGTAAATTAAAGTCTTCAAAAGAATCATCAATTTCACCATCACAAAACTCAACATCAGCAATCCCAAAGTAATGAAATGGACATAACAAATCCTCTTCTAGAGCTTCCTGAAGTCTAATTTCATGGGCAATATTATTATCAAACAGATCATAGATGTTAAATCCATCAGTCCTCTCAGGTGATGCAGTCATCCCCAGCCAGAATTTAGGCTCAAAATATTGGAAAATCTTTTGATAACTTAATGCACCGGCTTTGTGAACCTCATCAATAATAATATAGTCAAAATGATTTTTATCATATCTTCTAAACACATCATCTTTTGACATTGTCTGAATTGTTGAGAAAAGATAATTTTTATCATAATCTTTGGAATTTCCAGACAACAATCCGAAATTTTCATGATCTTTAAAGACATTTTTATAAGCATTAATTGATTGTTTTGCAATTTGTTCCCTGTGAACTAAAAATAAAAGTTTTTTAGGATTAAAATCATTTACTGCAAAAGCAGATGCATATGTTTTACCAGTTCCTGTTGCTGATACCAAAATAGCTCTCTTTTCACCTTGTTTGATGAGTTTTCTTAAGTTTTCAATAAACTGTTCCTGCATAATATTTGGAGTTAATGTGATATTTTTCTTTTTAATTTCAGCTGTAATTTTCCTTAAATCAGTGAAACGTTTATTGTCATTGTAAATTTTTTCATATTCTGGAAGAACATTGTTTAAATCATCAGCTTCCCTCCATAATGCGAAAAATTCGCTTTTAATTTCAGATAACATTTCACCTTCTTTTAGAGAAGTAAATTCAACATTCCACTCCTTATTTACAGATAATGCATTCATTGTTAAATTAGAGCTTCCAACAATACCCTTATAAACATCATCTTTCTTAAAAATATATCCTTTAGTGTGAAAACCTTCTTTTTCCTGACTGTAAATCTTAACTTCAATATTACCGAATTGTTGAAGTTTTCTTAAAGCTTTTGGTTCTGTAAAATTTAAATAATCAGTTGTGAGAATCTTACCTTTGATATTTTTTTGCTCCAAGTTCCTAAACTCTTCTAAAAGGGGAGTCAAACCACTTAATGTGATGAAAGCTGAGGATATTATAAATTCATCACAATTTTGAAGTTCATCACGAATTGAATTAATGACTTTTGTTTCTTTGCCATTATGCAATAGTTTTGGTCTGAAATCTAGGCTGGAATCCAGTTTTTCATCAATAAAAGCAGTTCTTGCACCATTTAAGATTTCATCCATATTCATTTAAATCTACTCTTTTTGAAGATGTTCAATTAACTGTTCTAGTTTTTCAATTTGGAGTTTAAAATCTTCTTCTCTTGGAGTTCCTTTAACTTTTTTAAGTTTAAGCTCTAATTCAACTTTTTTATTTTTTGCAAGTTCCAATCTTTTATCAATCATATTAATCCCTCATTGTTTCTTTTAAATAGTCAATTATCTGAATATCTGCTGGAATCCAGTTAATTGAATCCAATTCTTGTTTAGTTAACCATTTCGCATCATTGTGTTCTATGAGTTTTGGAGTTCCTTCTTTAATTATAGCTTCAAAACAACTCATTTTAAGATAAAAAGTAGGATATTGATATTCTAAGTCCAAGGCAAATTTTGTAGGTTCAATAACACAGTCAAGTTCTTCTTTGATTTCTCTTATAATAGCTTCCTCTTTTGTTTCATTATTTTCTATTTTTCCACCTGGAAACTCCCACATATCAGTGAATTCACCATAACCCCTTTTGGTTGCTAAAATTTTATTATCTTTTTTAATAATTGCTGCAACGACATTTAATGTTTTCATAACATTTTCCTCGATGTTATATTTAGCAGCATCCATTATAAATTTATTTTGGGAATTTAAATATTAAATGTTAATTTAAAATGCATTCCATCATCATTAAATACTTCATATTCCCCTTCTAACTGACTGATTAAAGAATTAATAATTCTCCAACCAAGACCAATACTTTTATGAGGGTTAAAGTCTTTAGGCAATCCCTTACCATTATCAGAGTAATGCAATATTAATTTATTATCAAATTTATCAACAGAGACATTAATTGCTTTATTATCCAACTCATAATCAACATAACCATATTTGATTGAATTAATAACAAGTTCAGTGATTATCAAAGATAATGGAACAAGTATTTCACTGTTCAATATAAGTTCATTATTGTTTGAATTATAATTAATACTGCCGTCATCACCAAATATAGAATACAACCCGCTAATTAAAGAATTCAAGTATTCTTCAACATTAATATCCTTAAAATTGTCCACATTATAAATTTTTTCATGAAGTAAGGAAAATGATTCGATTCTTCCAACAGTATTTTCAATAATCTTCTCAGGATTATTCTTATTAAACCTTTTTTCAAGAGATATGAATCTAAGTAGCAGATTTAAATTATTTTTTATCCTATGGTTGCTTTCACGTATGAGCATTTCCAGTTCCATATTATGATGCTTCAGTTTCTCTTGTTTTTCCATTTCACTTGTAACATCTTTTATTCCACCAAATGAAAATATTCGCCCACCAACGACTTTTATAGAATTAATTACATGTAATTTTTTGATTTGGCCTGTTTTTGGTGATTTGTATTCCCACACATTGTCAATTTTATCCAATTCACCTGATATTAATTTGCCCACTTCTTTTTTAAAGGCATCCGAATCAACAAAATTTCCACTAAGGCTTTTTAACTGCATGTGTGAATCTTCATTTTCATTAAGTTCAGCAATATCAACTGCCTCCTTCGAAATACAAAAATAATCACTGCCTATCTCATGAACATAACTACCAACACCAAGTTGATAATTACTATCAGACATTAAACTATCTAAAATTTTTAGGTTTGCCTCTTGCAAATGTTCTTTTGTAAGATCTTGTGCAGTCATGATAAGACGGAGAAAATTACCCTCATCATCAAAAACATTGTGGGCAGTGCCTCTCAGATATTTAGTTTTACCTGATTCAGTAATAATTGTAAAATCTTCCACATAAACATCATCATCGATGTTGGGACGATTATCTGCAATGTTATCCAAATTTTGAACAGTTATAGAATCAAAAATATTATTATTTTCATCTCCAAGCCTAGGTTCACGGTCAATTAAAGCATAAGTCTCAGGAGTCCAATGATATTTACCTTCAGCATCTTTAAAATGAATTGACATGGACATGACATCCTGTACATCCCCAATAACAGAATTAAGTGCAATTAATTCCTGATTATTAATTATTTGATCAGTTACATCTTCCAGAATAAAGAAATGACCAATTAAAGCACCATTAGTATTAATTGTCTCTTTCTTTACATCAATCCAGCGATTTTTAACATTTAATGATAATTCAATTTCCTCTTCCCCAGAAAGAATGAAATCCGCAAAATCAGCAGGCATTTCTAAATCATCAATATGTTTTCCTGTCAAATCCTCTTCAATGTCAAAAAAATTTGCAAAACTATCATTATACCCCTTAACACAATAGTTCCCATCAAAGAATATGACATGAGCACCAATGGACTTTTCAAAATTCATGTATTAATATCTTGAATAAACTGTATATAAATATTATCTAAAATAAATATAAAAAATTGAATAATAATTATTTTTCACAATAAACTATAATATAAATTTTAAAAAAAATGAAATATATTCTTATTATTAAAAAATTTTTCAATAAATATAGATATAAATAATAAATTTAAAATAATATTTGCATATGATTAATTTTAAATAGTGCTTTTTATACAATTAACATTACTTTAAATTTCCCGTATTCAATTTCACAAGCAAATTCTAAAAAGTGAACAAATAACTTATCCCCAAACTACCACCAGTTAAAGTTGGTAAACAAACATGAAATCTATTAATTGTTGATAAATAGAGAGCATTATTTTAAATTTAACAAAAAATAAATAAATCAGTGAAAAGTAATCTAATTAAATATACATTTATAATAAAATTTAAGAAGAGACATATAAAGTGATAAAATGGATTTAAGAGCAATATTATTTATTTTATTATTAGTAATTGCAATATTGTTATTCCTCGCTAGACGCTGAAAAATCAGAATAAAATAACACATTATTTGGATAATCCAATTAAATTGTAAAGATAATGAAAAATAGTAATATAAGAGTTATATTATGAATAATAGAAAATCAAACTATAACCTTAAAATATAAGATATTAAAATAAAATCTTCTTTACTTAAGATTGAACATATTATTAATTTTTTTCTATAACCCCCTATAAGATATGAATAACGTATAATATTATACACTTATAACACACCAACAGAAAGCAATTATAATATTATTCACCATACAGCAAAGTTCATCACTTTAATATGTTTTATAAGAAACCTTAGCTTTATATGGTACATACCCTTTTATTAGTGAAGTAGAAATATGTCCACCACCATTTCCTTTAACTGTTTTTGTTTTTACTTTTCCTTTTTTGTTTTTAAAGAAGAATTTTGCTTTAATAAGTTTTGTGTGGTGTGGTTCTATGTCTCCATCAAGACCAGATCCGATATACCAGGAAGTTATCCCAGTACCTTTTTCAAATTGCATGTTTCCTTTATATTCAACATAGCCTGCAATTGCGTCGCCGTTTTTAAGTTTTATTGCTTTTGGAGCCCATAAAACACCAGGTTTAAAGTTATAAATTTTAACAGTTAGTGTTTTTTGTTTGGTTAATTTTTTAAGCATTTTTGTTGCTTTAAAATCCTTTAAATTTTCTGCACAAACGCTTCCAATGATTAAGAAAGCACTAATTAAAATTAAAAATATTATTATTGTTTTTTTATTGAAACTCATAATATCCCTCATTTAATAGTATGGATACAGATTATTGTTTAAAAAAGAAAATAAATGAAGTTTAATTTGAAACTTCATTTCCTTCTTCATCTACTGTAGGCAACATTTCATTACCATTTTCATCATAGTCAGCATCCAAACCACCATCATCATCACTGCTACTACTACCACCATAATCATTACTTCTACTTGGTGTGTAAGATTGGCTTTGAGATGAGGATTGACTTGACTGAGTACTACTTGCATCAGCAGTAGTGGTTACCGTATCCTCGTCGACAGGATATGTTGGATCATCATCACTTTCTCCTGCAATGATTTTTAATTTTTGAGATACACTACTTGAAGTGTAATTTTCATCACCTTCAAATGTTACATTAACATCATATTCTCCAGCACTCACATTTGTCAATCTAACTCCAACAACACCATTAACATATGTTTTAGCAGTTTTATCAACTACGATTTTACCTTCTGAGTCTTTAACGCAAACATGGACAGTTTTATTTTTTAAAGCTGTGTTTTCACCATTTGTCAATTTAATTCCAATAGTGCCATTTTCATGAATGGATCCATTACCCATAATGGTTATTTTACTATTGTCCTGACTATTTGATGATGTAAGCATAAAACCTGCCACAACAGCTATAATAACAACAATAATAGCTGCAATAATTATTTTTTTATTCAAATAATCACCTCACTATTTGATAAAAATATGCATATTAGTTTTAAAAAAAAGAAAAATAGAATAAAATATTATTCTATAATAAATCCTTCAATTGCATCTTCATTATTGGTAGTAATTACTACTAATTTACCTTCTTTTGCATAATCAAATGATGTAAAAGTACCATTATGTACTATGTAACCATCTACACCACCAATTGTTTTAGGTTCATCAGCAATACCCTTTGCAATTTTATTGGTTACTTTATGACCATCATATTTTGCAACAAGAATATTTACAACATCCCCTTTGTCATTTTCAAATAATTTACCATTGTTAATGTATTTGATTCCACCTTGCTCTTTTTCCATGTTTACGATTTCATGACTTTTATCTTCTGTAAAACCGTCCGGAACATTAAAATCAAATCCTCCAATAGTTACAGTTTCAGCAGCATAAACAACTGAACCAAAAGCAACAGCAGCTATTAAAACTAATAATACACCTATAATTTTTTTATTCAAAATACTACCCCCATTTAAGAGTGATTAATATTATGTTATCTTGATAAATAAAGTTATTGAAAATCCGTGAACAATGTAAAATTAAAATATAACTTCAATGCAAAATACTAGTAAGTATTTTAATTTAAGTGATATGATGGTTGAATATTTTAATTTTGAAAATAAAGAACGTGACATTCCATATTATAATCATAATCCAAGACTCACAAAGCACGCTTGGATTGTGTTACTCTCCAGTGTATTAATATCATTCATATTCTATGCCCTTTTTGAAGATGTATCTGAATTTTTTGCAAGTTTTATATTCTGTGCTATTTTACTCGTTCCTTTAATGTATTATTCCGACTGGGATTTCTCCCTAATATTTCACAGGCCGACAAAAAGTGAAATTAAACTTGCATTAATTCTTTTTATTGGTTATTTAATTTATGCAATAATACTGGGGGGAGTTATAGAAGCACTTTTAAGCATTACTACAACAACCAGCGAACTTACAGTTAATGCAGAATCATTAATTTCGCTTGTATTTTCAATGATGGCTGAAGAATTAATTAAATTCATACCATTTGTATTTATAATGAGATTAGTTTATAAAAGTACCAGCAATCGTAAATTATCAATTATAACATCCACATTTATCGTTTTAATATTTTTTGGACTTCTCCACTATGATTTTGAAACATCAATTATTTCAGTGCTGTTACTTCAGGGACTTGGATCATTATTTGAGCTTTATGGATACATTAAAACTAAAAACTTATTTGTACCCTATTTAAGTCATCTTCTAACAGATGCCGTGATTTTTATATTAATATTATTTGGATTGTGATAAGATGGTAAGAAACAAACGTTTAAATGCAGTAATTTCATTTATACTTCCGGGATTAGGTCAAATATTAAATGGTGATGAAAAAAGAGGAATAAAATTCCTTATCGGAATGGTTGTACTCCATATAGTGATTTATTATGCTTTAAATAATGTAGTGGGAAGCATGATTTCAACACTATACCATGCATATTCTGCTTATGATGCATACAAAACCTGCGAAATGTAGATGAAATTAAAGTGATTATTAAAATTAAAGTATTAAATCAATTAAATAGAAAATAGCTTCAATAATTTATGATTAAAGTTCTTAAACTATTAAATTATTAAAGTTAAAATTAAGAATTCAAATGGGGAAAATCATTCCCCACTTGGTTTGAGTTTAGTTAAGAAAACAGCAGATACCAAAACTGAAGCGATAATTATCAAATCAATTGCTATCTCAAAGACATCTGCAGTTGTAAACAGTTGCACAATACCCACAACCCACATAATTATTAAAACAAATGGGAGCAAGTATTTAATTACAAAAATCCATTTTTTACCAACTGTAAAAGATGAATATTCATTTAAAAGCGGCAAAAAGTGTTCAACACCATAGACCCATGCAAATATTATACATTGCACACCAATTAAAAGCAGAATGCCGAATTCATTTACAAATGAATCAATAATACCAACTACATAGCTACTAATTCCAGTTGTTAGAAGAACTGAAAATGCACAACCAATAATTGACAGTACACTAGCCGCTTTTTTACGGGACCATCCTAGTTTTGCTGAAGTTGAACTCAACATTGGTTCAAAATATCCTAAAGCTGAAGTAATACCTGCAAATAATATTGCTAAAAATAACATTGGAGCTAAAATACGGCCAACTGACCCCATAATATTGAAAATCATTGGAAAAACAATAAATACTAAACCAGTGCCTTCAGTAATTAAGTCAGTTATGGGCGTTCCATTTATGAAAGACATATAACCCAATATTGAAAATACCCCGAATGCAGTACAGACTTCAAAAGCAGAGTTAGCAAACACAACAATCAGTACATTATCAATTAATTTAGAGTTTTTAGGCAAATAACTGGCATATGTAATTGCTATAGCCTGTCCCATACTTAATGAAAATATAATCTGCGCAAATGCCGCAAGCCAGATATTTACATTTAAAAGACCATTCCAGTTAGGATGTATAAGGGCATTTATCCCAACCACAGATCCGGGAAGTGTTAATGCATAAACAATAATAATTCCCATAATAACGAATAGAGCAGGAATAAGAATCTTAGATACCCGACCAATACCACTATCAACATCCCTGTGTGATATAAACCATACTGAAATCCATAATAATAACACACAGACTGTAGTAGGAATTAATAAAAAGTTCGCATTAGTTAAATCAGAGCTTCCGCCAACAGTGTTCACAAAGTAAGATGCAGTATCTGTTCCCCAATTAAATGTGAAACTACTAAATAGATATACCAGATCCCAACTTAGAATTACCAGATAATAAATTGTAACAACAAATACAAATAATACCAAAATCCAGGCGATCACTTCAAACTCCGGCTTGATTTTTCTCATAATACTTGAAAAAGATTCCTTAAATGAAAATCCCACACCATATTCTAAAATTAAAAAAGGAATCCCCATAATAGCTATTGCAATAAGATAAGGAATGAAAAATGATCCCCCACCATTAGAATAAAGCACATAACTGAAACGCCAGATATTACCAAGACCAACTGCCGCTCCAATCATTGCAAAAATAAACGATATAGATGAATCCCATTGCGGTTGTTCAGACATACATATTACATTTGTAAAAATCTATATAATAAACTTTACACATACAAATTTGTAATGAATGCATTCGATAAATTTTTAATAGGAGACACATCATCAATAAATTGGTGTTTTGAAAATCGCCATTTCCTGGACAGGCTGCAAGATAATGGAATCTCCAGACAGTATGTTGTTGATTGTCTAATGAACGAAGAACCAATTAAATATGAACATATTGACAGCAGCACTTATGCTGCAGTATATGACGCTCCATCGAACAAGGATTATAAAGAAATTCGAATTTTAATGGCTGTTAGTGGAAACTCGATTGACCTTGTAACGATAATGAGAAATAATGAAACAACAACCGAGCGCCAGAAAAGACAATACCAGTCCCAAAAACATAAAAATATAGAAAAAAAGAGATTGAATGCAATTTCAAAAAGAAAATGGTGAGCGGTAAATGCTGTTTGCCACTAAACTTTTTTAAAGTTCAAATAATGAGTTAGTCCAATTCTAAACAGTATAGAACCAGTAGCTCCGCCAGCTTTAGAGGATTTTGCATCTTTCAATAGTGCGGAATAAGACAATTTTTTAACATTATTATCTGAGTGGTATGTCTGAAGACCGCCCCAGATTACAGCACTTTTTGATTGTGATTTATATTTACTTACAATTTTTGTAATCCAAGCAGTTTTTTGATTAAAATTACCTTTATAAACCATTGGAACAATCACATCCAAATATTTTCCCATTGTAGGAATATCCTGACCATACCAAGAAATCATCTTTGAAATTTCGGGCATGACTGCAGCAGAAACAATGCAATTAGGTTTAACTTTATGAATTCCCAAACTTGTTTTTTTAACAATATAATTTATAGATTGTGTAGATGTTTTATACAAATGAGCAGTTCCGCCAAAACGGACATAATCCAAGTGAACCCCATCAATGCCGGGTATTTTAGCATAACTGATTGCTTCTTTGACTTTTTTATTTATAAATGAATATTTAAATGAACCATCTTTGTTAACAGGACGAACCCATTTATCCCCGCGAATACAACATACTTGCATCCACAGATGAACTTTAATCCCATATCTGTGTGCTTTTTTAGCAAAAGAAATAACAGAAGATTTTCCATAAACTGAAATAGCCTGCACATGTAAGAAAATATGTTTTGTTCCAAGTTTTGAAAGGGATTTGAGATTCAAATGTTTCATATGAGCTGGCCAAAGCCAATACCCGTTACCTTTTCCAATTGGAGCTTTTACCTTTATTTTATAAGATCCGTGAGAATGTGAATACGGTGATTTTTTATAAAATGAAAATCCGACAGTGAAAGACCCTTTTTTTAAGTTTAAACAAACTTCAGCATAACCCTTTTTATCGGTTTTTGCAATATACATCTTACCATTGACTTTAAAAGTTACAGTTTGACTTTTAAGAGCTTTTCCATTCCCATCAATCAAACGGACAATGAAGGTATTCTTTAAATCTTGCCTATAATTAATATTTTTATCTGCACAATAAATTTTTGTTTTGATGGGAGTTTTAACAATTACAGTAGTTGTTTTTTGACAAGGATTAATGTTTTCATCCCCACCATAAGAAAACATTGCATTATACTTTCCTTTTGCGAGTTTAACATTTAAAACAACTTTACCATTAGCATCAGTGGTTTTATTGTATGAAACATTACCGACAGAAATAATAATATTTTTTCCATTTAATGGATTGTTATTCGACAATAATCTGACAGTTATTTTGGTTGAAAAGGTTTCATAAGTTACTACGTTAGAAGATACAAAAGAGGAATTAGTTTTTATTGTTTCATTTACCCCATCATCATATATTGAATTCACACCAATGCGAGTAATATTTGAAGAAGTTGACGTATCAGCTTCCCCAAGAATTGAATCGTCCGTCTTATTATGATCACTATCACCAGCGCATACCGAAGAAATAGATAGTGCTATGATAATTATAACAATAAATACACTTAATTTATTCATCATAAGATTACCTGTCATAACTTATTAAAGTTAATCAAATTAGTTAGACCATACCTAAATAAAATTACCCCATCTGCTCCACCTGCAGCCGCCGCATCAGCATCTTTAAGTAAAGCAGATGAAGTCAGCTTTATCGGAGACCTATCAGAATGGTAAGTCTGAATTCCAGACCATATTTTAGCATGACCTGATTTTTTAACAAATTTTAGAGTCGTTTTTTGAATCCAGGAAGATCCCGCATTATAATTGCCTTTATAAATCATTGGAATGATTACATCCAAACACTTGCCCATTGTTGAAATATCCTGACCATAGTAATATTTCATATCTGATGGTTCCGGCATTACTGCTGCTGAGACAATGAATCTTGAATTAATTGCATGAATTGCACTAGTTGCAGCTTTTGTAAAGTAATTGATTGCATTTACACCATTTGAATATTTATAAGCATTGCCGGGATATCTCAAATAATCAAAATGAATTCCAGCAACCCCTTTTACTTTCGCATATTCTTTAGCAAGATTAATTTTTGATTTTATCAGACCATAGTTGATTTTGCCCTTTTTAACCGGATTAATCCATTTATCATTGTCATCATTAAACACTTTCATCCAGAGATGAACCTTAATACCATAACCAGATGCAGTTTTGATAAATTTCTCAACATCCGATCTGCCCCATACATCAATTGCTTTTGCATAAAGGAAAATATGTTTTGTTCCAACCTTTTTAAGTGATGCTAAGTTTGCTTTTTTCATATCCGAACTGAACATCCAAAGTCCGTTATTAACCGCCTTAGATTTTATATGGATAGAATATTTTTTTAAAACAGATTTATAATAAGAAGTCTTGGCTGATGAAACTTTTAAACTATGAGTTCCCCAACTTAATTTAAGGTATATGGTTGCAATACCATTATTGTCCGTGTATTTTGTATATGTTCTGCCATCAAGAGTGAATGTTACTTTTTTATTTTTAAGTATGTTTCCTCGCCCATTAACTAATTTTATTTTAAATGGGGCTGAAACTTTATTTTTATAAGTCAGTGAATTTGCTTTAATTATCTTTTTAGGCATGCCCTTAATTACATATACAATAGAGCTTCCACTGACTTTTTTAATATTTTTTTCACCAGCATATGAAAATTTAATAGGATATCTGCCTGCCTTTAAACCAATAGGAAGGCTGGCCACTCCTTTTGAATCTGTTTTTTTACTATAAGATTTTCCGTTGATTGTAAATTTAACAATCCTATTTGATAACGGAATTCCATCAGCAGTCAATGTAATCTTATATGTATTTTTAAAGCTGATATGTTTAGCATAGGAATAATGTTTTTTAAAGCCGATGTAAGATTTATAAGCTGACGCTTTTATCTTAGAATTTGATGTTGTAATAACAAGAACTTTAGTTGAAGATTTAAATGGAGTAAATCCCGTTTCATTAAATATGTATTTGACAGTGTGTGTTCCTTTTGAGATATTCAATAATAGTTTTGCACTGCCTTTCCCGTCGGTTGTTGTATTTATTACTAATCCATCATCAATAGTGAAATAAACTGTTTTATTTACAATTACTTCATTATTTTCATCTTTTAAACTTACAGTGAAATTTGAATCCTTTAGATAATTAGTATTACTAACCTTACTAAAAGAAGCATTCTTCACTGGTTCCACATACTGATTAGCTGAGTCAACACTATCATTATTCACTTGTTGCATCTCACTATCGCCTGCACTAACACAAGAAATCATCAGTGCCAATAAAATAAAAGTGAGAATGCCCAAATATTTATACTTAATTTGAATCGCCTTCCGTTAAATTAAATCTTAATTTACCAACACCATTTGAAACTTCTAATTCATCAGCATTAGGATTCAATTCATTTAATAATGAATTACCGCTATCTGAGTCCATATAATGCGGCAGGTATCCCGAAATTACAATTGGATAAACACTGCATTCACCAGTATTATTTACAAGATCAATTTGAACAAAGTAAGCAGAGTGCGTTGCGGGGTTTGATTGGTCAAATATGAAGTTTCCCAAACTATAAAATATCGGTTTTCCATTATACATCTCAATTCCCTGAGTCACATGAGGGTGAGATCCTAAAACCACATCTGCACCAGAATCTATTAATTCATGCGCAATTTTAACTTGATTGTCATTTGGAGAGTTTGAATATTCATTTCCAAAGTGCATATAAACTACAATCAAATCAGAGCCATTATTTTCTTTAATCTGCTTTTGTGCATCTGCTAGGTCAAATACGGAGTAACCGGGATTAGAACCATTTGCATAAGGCATTACATCATAAGAATATTCTGCAAAGTTGTCCGAATCCATATAATTTAATATGGTTATATTTCTACCATTAATTTCCTGAGTTACTGCATTATGCGCTGTTTTTTCATTTTCACCAGCACCGATGGGCGTTATTCCTGCATTTTTAAGGTTTTCAATTGTATCCTTCATTCCATCAATACCATAATCAAATGCATGATTATTTGCAAGAGAAGCTATTGTGTTATTGTTCCCCTTTGCAAGTGGAACATATCTCGGGTCACATTTAAGTGGAACATCACCCTTAACTGCATTTTCAGAAGAAGTGGCCGCATTTTCAAAATTAATCAGTAATAAATCAACATTGGAAGTTACATTACTGACACCTGAAAAAGGAGATGAATCAGCACTTAAAACACCCGGCATGTTACGAGCAAACATAACATCCCCTGTGATAGCTATTGAAACATTCCCTTTTGGCTCTGCTTTTGAAAATGAATCGTTAGCATTTGATAAAAGTGATGCAGTTGTAGCCATTGTAATTAAAATAGCTAAAACCACGCTTAAGATTAAATTAATCTTACTGATTTTCATTTAATCCTCTATGATTTCAGATTCATCATTATCACTGAATAACTGATTTAACATCCATTCAGAATCATATTCCATGATATCATCATATCCCTGACCCATACCAAGGAACAGAATTGGTTTTTTAATTACATAACCGATTGAAAGTGAGGCTCCTCCTTTACTGTCCGCATCGGCTTTGGTCAATATTACGCCATCAATATCAATAGCTTCATTGAATTTCTTAGCTTGTTCGGTTGCATCATTACCTGTTAAAGCATCACCTACAAATATTACTAAATCTGGTTTTGAAACTCTCTTAATCTTTTTCATTTCATCCATAAGATTAGTATTAGTCTGCATCCTACCAGCAGTATCAATTAAGACTAATTCTTTTCCTTGTGCACGGGCGTGTTCAACAGCATCATATGCAACAGCCGCCGGATCTGAACCTTTTTTATGCTTAATTATTTTAACGCCAACATTATCAGCATGATATGTCACTTGTTCAATAGCCCCTGCTCTGAAAGTATCTGAAGCAGCAATAACGGGAGTATAACCTTTTTTCATATAGAAATTCGCCAGTTTACCAATAGTTGTTGTTTTTCCAGTACCATTTATTCCAACAAACATTACAACTAACGGCCCCCCTTCAGCTTTTTTATCTTCAATCATTTCAGTCATAGACTTACTTGGAATACTGATGATATCAGATACTGCATTTTTTAAAGCTAAAAATGTGTATTCAGTAATATCATTACTTCTTTTGATTTTTTTACCTACAAGGTCTTCTTTTACACTTTCTACAATTTCATTAGCCACTTCCATTGCAACATCACCTTGTAAGAGCTCCATTTCCAGTTCAAATAATATATCCTCCACATGTTTTTCCTGAATGGTTTTTTCACGAACAAAAGAGAATATCCCACCACCAGCCTCACCATCAACAGAATTATCTTCATTGTCTTTATTCCTGCTCCAGAAGTGAGATTTTTCCTCATCTTGCGATTCCTCAATGATTTTTTCTTCATCAGAAGTTTCTTCAATATTTTCTTTAGCAGATGAACCTCTCAATCTGGAAAGTAAACCTGATTTTTCATCAACATCCTCTTCAATAGAGTCTCCTCCGGGAATTTCATTTTCAGTTTCTTTTCCTACAGTCCCTTCAGCTTCAGAAAGTAAATTAGACTCATCTTCTTCCATATTTTCTTTTTTACTTCCAAATGAAAAGAAAGAAAACTTTTTACCCTCTTCTTCTTGAAGATTGTCCTCTTTTTCAGCCTCTTCAATAAGTTCTTCTTCTAGCTTTTCACTTGTACGTGAAAATTTCTTTTTCAATGATTCAAACAAAATTAATCCAACCTATTAGTTAGTTAAAAAATTTAATTACTCATATTTATATTTATTATAATATTTAAAAAATAAGAATTTTAGTTATATTTATATGAAAAACTATGAATAAAAAAATAATTAGAAGACTGTCAAATAAATAATTTTTTCTAATTTTTTTATTTTTTATTTGAATTCAACTTAAAAGTCTTATTTTATTATTATTCCTTTTAAAAATAGTTAATTATAATTATATGATAAGATAAACAGTTAATTAATAACAAAAAGTCAAAACACATCCAATATATTTAATTTTTATCTATTTTATAACACTTATAGTTAATTACAAAACTTTTGTTATAAATGTTTCGAGCCATTTGTCATGAACTTTTGTTTTCAAAACCGATTTATTATATGTTTTTATAATTAATTCATGTAAAAATTCTTTTGAGATAATGATGTTTTATTTCTCGTTTCGTTTGTCTCCATATTTTTTCTATTGGATTTAAGTGATGGGAGCATGTGGAAGGCATATTAATGTAATATTGAAGCGTAGTGCTATTTTTTTGATGAATTCTGATTTGGGGCACTATAATTATCGAGAATCAAACATATTCTTTGTTCTGTTTACATTTTTGTTATTATATTTTCTTTTATAGTATATTTAAAGTTATTTTTCTTCTTATTTCTCTTTTTTTAATATTATTTATTGATTCCCTATTACAGTCTTTTCCAATTATTCTAGCTATTGTTGATGTTGTATTGTCTTTTATATTTTTCAAATATTTTTATAATTTTTCTCTGAAAACTATGTTATTTTCATTATTTTCCATTAAAATTTTATATATTTCTTCATTTGTTAGTTTAACTTCTTCAATTATTTTATTTAATGATTTTGTGGAATTTTTATTTTTTGTATTAGCACATCTTAATTCTAAAATGACCATTACTATTTCTGGTGCTGTTGAGGAATTTGTAATTGTGATTGTTGAATTTCCATTAATTGCTAAATGATCATGTGGCATTTTATTTTGAATTTGTACGGATTTACAGTTTGTGTGTTTTGTTCTTTTTTCATATAATGATTTTTAAGTGCAAGGCTCCTTTTAAGATGATACTTCATCAAATAAGACTATAATATTGTTTGATGTTACATTATGTTCTTTTAAGTTTTTTTAACTGTTCTTCTGCATCTTCAAGGGATTTTGAAAATTTTGGGCATGCTTTGCTATAATTGTAACCTAATTTTCTTACAATTTTTCCTATTTGTTTTAAACTGTAATTTACATTGAATTTTTCATTAACAAGAATATGTACGTCTTTCATTGACATGTTTGGTGTTTTTTCAATAATTTTATCCAATTCCATCAGTTGATCATAAGTTAATTTTGATGGTCTTCCACCACCAAAAGACGGTTTTAAACCTTCCAATCCTTCAGATTCACAAGTTTTTATCCATCTATGAACAGTTTGATAGGATTTTCCCAATATCTTTGCAGCATCAAGAATTGTATTTCCTTCACTAACTATTTTAACTGCAATTAGCCTTTGATAGTACCTATGATAAGCCACATAAGCACTAATTTCTTCATCCAAAGCAGTTTTTGTCATTTTGTTAAAAACATTAATCTTAGATTTTCCAGACATATTTTATAATTTGTCACCCATTTATAATAAAAGTTTGGTTAGTAAATATAAATATAAATAATAACAAACTTTCATCGAAATGAGATTTCAACTATAAGAAAAATAACTTGAAATAAGCTATAAAATTTTACAAACACAAAAAACCAAGGAAAAATAAAAAAATAGAATAGAGATTATGATGAACCTCTATCTTTTAATTGTTATTTTTACATATTTTGTTATTGAATTAAAGTATTTATTACCTGAATATTTTATTCTAGCCGAATATTTTCCTTTTTTAGTTAATTTTGTAATCTTAAAGGTTGCTTTTCCTTTGGAATTAGTTATTGCTCTATAAGTTTTACCTTTTACTTTAAGATATACTTTAACTTTTTTCATAACTTTATACCTGTTATCTTTTAAAATAATTGAATATTTCTTAGTTTTTGTTTTTAATTTAAAAGTTGCTTTTTTAGCAGTCATTTTAGGAGTTGCTTTTTTAACTATAACTTTAGTAGTTGCAGAGGATTTAATATGATTTCTATCTCCTGCATAGGTTAATGTTGTAATGTATGTTTTAACAGGGAGATTAATTTTTAAACTAGATCGTCCTTTAGAATTAGTAATTTTAGTGTAAACTTTACCATTAATTTTAATAGAAACTTTTTGATTAATCAATGCTTTTCCATTAAAATCTTTTAAAATTAAAGTTAAATATTTACCAGCATTATAAGTTACAGTTAATTTAGGAGAAGTTAATTTAGTAGCTATTTTATTAACAGTAATTATTTTATCAATACTTTGATTAGTAACTGGATTAATAGTATTTACAGCATAATTACCAACATTGAAGTTAATAACAAATGAAGCAATACCATTTTCATCAGTAGTTCTATTAATAATATACTTTCCTACTTTAAATTTGACATTAGTGTTAATTAACGGATTTCCAAATTTATCAGTAAAAATAACAGAGAATTTAGATTTATCATTGTACTTTACAATAATATCGTTTGCAGTAACCGTGTTTTCAAGTATCACATCAATAGTTTTGAAAATAAATTGACCAGTAACTGGATTAACAATTTTAACAAAATATACTCCTAAATCAAAGTCAACAGGCAATATTGCAGTACCATTTTCATTAGTAATTATATTGATAATATTTTCACCAATGATGAATGAAACATTAATACCTTTTAATGAATCGCCCCATTTATTAGTGAATTTAGCCTTAAAGTTAGAAGAAGAGTTTACAATAACTTCAATATCATTTGCGAATACAGTTTCATCAACTGGAACTTTAGGAACAATATTTTTCATCGGAGCACTGATATTAAGAACAACATTACCGTTTTCATCCACATTAAATTTATATCCATTACCGTTTAAATTTAAAACAGGAATGATTTCACCATTTTCATCGGCAACATAAGATATTTTAGCTGGCAAATTACATATATACTCAGTGACATTTTTCCCATCTGTAAGCTTAAATACTGGTTCTTCTCCTTCAGAAATTAAAATAATCCAATTATCTGGAGAAGGTATTTGGAAATTAGATACAGAGTTTGGAATTACGGGTTTTGAATTATTACCCCAATAATTATTGTTAAACAGGAAAGAGTTATTAAATGCATTATTACTTGCAATTTTATTGCCTGATATGAACATTACAGAATTTGAAAAAGATACTATAGAATTTCTAGATTGCATCATAATCATCAAATTAGCAATATTATTAAATGTACATCCATCGAACTTATATATTGGATTTTGAAGCATTCTAGAATATATAATGAATTGATAACCTTCGAATGAAGAATTAACTGCTTCAATATTAGATCCTGAGTAAACATTATGATATGAATAATCAGTAGTTGATTGCCATAAATACACTAATTCAAATTCATTTTTAAATGATGAATTTTTAATTATTGCATTAGTTGAAGCAATACAAGCTGCAGGACATATTTGAGTATCATAATATTCAATAATATCCAATATATTTAATGGATTTTCCCAATTATTAATTAAAACACATGTATTTTCAATAGTAGTATTTTTAGCATTGGAGATAAAATAAAATCCATTTCTAATAATATTAAATACATCTGTAATTTTAGTATTATTTATTATAATGTTCGTTCCTATTATTGGATAACCTCCAACTAAATGTTTATCAATTATTGAATTATTAATTACTAAATTTTCACATTTAATAATGCCCTTTGAAACTCCATTTTTATATAATATGGAATTATCAATGAAAATGTTTCCTTCACCATCAATTATAGCATTACCTCCACGACATTCTGTGATATTTACATTATTTAAATATAATGTTGCTCCCTTATCAACAGTGATTGGTGATGTGGAACCACTTTTAATAATACTATGTATACCTGATGGTGATGTAGAACCAATTGGAAGATCAAATCTATTATCTGGAGTCATATTAATAATAGTCAAATCACTAATAATAATTTTATTAATGCCTATGAGAATTTTTACAAAATAACTGCTATTACCACCATTTATAATTGTTTTACCAATTCCTTTACCAATTATTGTTATATTACTTGCACTTGAAATAGTTAAATTAGTGTTATTCTCACCAGAATATGTTTCTTCTCCAAGATAGATAGTAATATCACGACAATTTTCAAATGCTTTATTAACAGCATATTGAATTGTTTTAAATGGCTTAGTTTTACTACCATCGCCATTTTCATCACTACCTATGTTTGAAACCCAGAAATCAATATGATTTAATACATTATCTAATTTAATATCTAATGTTGCATTATTTATATTATTTTTTACAGAAGGATGAATAATATTTCCATTAACAATAGCTTTTCCATTACTAAAACCATCATATTCTAAAATTGCATTACTATTAACAATTTGAGAAGAACCAATATATAACTCGTTTAAATAAAATTCAAGAATTGCACCTCCAACAATTATTCCATTAACTCCATAAACACTAGCAGTTAAATTATCAGTTAAGGAAGTAACAGTAATATTATCAAAGGTAATTGTTAATTCAATAGGATATGTATATGAGTAATAGGAATTTGAACTTCTTGGAGGCAGATAAATATCAGCACCCATGCTAGCTTTATTATTTTCAAAAGTTACATTGTCAAATGAAATAAGTTCTTCATAAGTAGTGCCCAATGCATGTTGAACAGCATTTAATACAAAAACACCGCCCTTAGTAGCACTGTTATTTATGAATGAACAATTTTTAAATGAACAGGTAATTGTTATACTACCTATGCCCGCATCTGTACCAGCAGAGTTATTAATAAATTTACAATTTACTACAGAGGAATATGGTGAAATTCCAATTCCATATGATCCATCTACGTGATTATTAATATATGTATCATTTATTAAAATCATTTTATTACTAGAATAAGACGAAGCATAGAATATTCCATAATTTTTAGCTTTATTTCCATAATAGTAATTATTAAGACTCATAATGTTGTTATTAGAGTATATTACACCATAATCATATAATGCAGTATTATTAATGAATTTACAATCAAGAATAATTATAGGAGCCCAAGAACTATAAATAATACCAGTAGAATCATAAATATTTTTATTGTTAATAAAATTTGATTTTGTAATATTTCTATTATAATTATAATAAATTGTACCAGTATTGTTTGTATAAGTTAAATTATCAAATAATGTTTGATGTAAAACATAACAATTTCTTGAAGCAATATTACTATCTACAATACAATCTTTAAGATTAAGTAAATTTGAACCAGAAATTAAATTTTTATTTCCAGCACCATTAATGAATTTTAAATTTTTAACTTCAACATCACAAGTATCAACACTCAAAAACCAATTTGAATGTTCCCCATCAATAATAGTTTTATTATATTTTTTTCCGATAATTTGAAGACTACCTTTATTCGTAATTATTAAATTAACATTACTTTCACCATAATAAATTCCTTCATCTAAATATATTATGACATTGAATGATTTTTCAAATCCCGTATCTATTGCATGCTGAATTGTCTTAAATGGGTTTTCTTCACTACCATTATTTGAATCTGAACCTTTAGGAGATACCCAAATATTAACAGGACTACTAGAGATATTAATTTTTATAATAGTTAACACTTCAGTAGTTGATAACCCATCATTATATGTGATAGTTACATTATAAATGCCACTCTCAGGAACAGTAGCAAATGTGAGTTTTTTATTTTTTAAACTTAAATATGGAGTATAATTGTTATTATCACCTATAAGATTAAGTTGAATTCCACTATTAATTAAAACTAAGTTTCCTACATCATCAGTTATATTAATTGGAATATTTACACCATGATTAATTTCATTATTATGAACATTAATCTCATCAGCACCTATACTAATATTTAAATTATCCATTCTACCATTAAGCAATATATTGAATCCAGAAGCACCAGTAGAATTTAAGAATATATTTCTTTCAAATATTACATATTCTTCATATGCCCACAAATATACTGGAGCCATAAAATATTCATTTAAACACTCACAATTAACAAAATTATTATCAGTTAAAACAAGTGTACCTTCATCGGGAGCTTCTAAATAAAGGGTAACTTGATTTTGATTAATACAAGTGATATTATTAAATTTATTATTTTTAATCACTGCTTTAGCATAATTACTAGTAACTGCAATTCCATTATTTTCAGAATTAGTAATATTTACAAAAGTATTATTTTCTAAATAAAGAGTTCCGGGAGATACATCCTCATATAATAAACTAATTATTCCACCATTTGAATTAATAAATTGAGAATTAATAATTTTTAAATCACCACTATTTGAAGATGAAATTGTATCACCATTACTAGTAGAATATGAATCTTTAAAAACACAATTATCAATTGTTAAATTTCCTGCTTCCAAAAGTTCAAAAACAGAACTCCCCCGTCCTCTAAAATTAACAAATGTAATATCTTTAAAAACTAAATTAGGAGTGATTTCCAGTATAGTCATGAATTTATATGTTGATTTACCATCTATAAATGTTTTATCAGTTCCCTCACCAATAAAAGTCACATTACAATTATCAAAATAAGTATTTATTTCATTTGTAAATTGAAAATTAGTATCATTATTTTTTCCAAAAGTTCCTTTACTTAAATATATCGTTGTATTTGTAGACGAATTAACATCACCAATTGCTTTGCTTATTGAAGAATAAGGACTATTAATTGAACCTATGTTTGAATCATCCCCAGTATCGTTTACATAAATATGTTTTATATCATTTGAGGGTGAAACTTCATTAAGTATTCCCATATCTTCATTAGATATTTCATCAATAGAATTATCTGCATTCAAAGTAATTTCAGATGCATCTAAAGCATTAACAGCACTTACAATGAAAAACAATAAGACAAAAGATATCAAAAATAACTTAGAATATTTCATGATATTTAACCTCACCACAATTATTGTATTAAACTAAATTATTAATTTAACACATAATAATGAATATTAATTAATATATATTTAATTTTTTCTAAAGAAAATTTTAATAAAATAAATAATAATAAAAATAAAATTAAATTGAATAAAAAAGAAATATTAAATGAAAATTAAATCTCTTTTTCATTATCGTTGTATTTTCTATAAAATCCAACAACAAAGAAAATCCAAGCTATAATAAGCAATATATTAAATATTGAAAATTTTTGATTATTTTCTTTTTTAACTTCATTAATTATTTCGTATGCATTTGAAAAACTCTCATCAGCCCCCCCTTGAGATGATGAAGCAGAACTAGCTGATGAATCTGCAGCATTTGCATCCATACCTACTGAAAAAAGATTATTAACATTAGAACTATTGATTTTACTAACACTATTCAAATTTTTAACATTGCCTGCAATAGAAGTTCTACTATTTCCAGAATTATCTTTTGAATTGACAGCATTACCTTCACCAGACCCACCATTATTAAAACCATTTGCTGTTCCTGAAGGCCAATTTCCAGTGAATGAGAACCCTTTTGAAGAAGCACCAGAAGATTTAACATTGTTTGTTAATGTTGAACCTGTATGGACCCCCGAACCAGTTGATACACTAGATGGAATATATGAATTTACACCATTATTTTGATTTCCAATACCAGACTCATCATTATTAGAACTTCCACCACTAACATGAGGAACATGCCAATTTACTTTCTCATTCAACCAATTTTTAAATTTACTATTTGCACTATTCCAAACGGAATCATCAGGTCCATCAACAGAGCCCCACCAATTATTACGAGCATCAATATTGGAACTACTATCATACCCATATTTTCCATAAAAAGTATTACCATATGGGGCACTATTATCATAAATATTTGAATTAGTGATTGCAAAATTAGCAACTTGTGTAATAAATGCACCTCCACTAGATAACGCTTTATTTCCAGTAACTGTGACATTAAATAAACTCATCATTTCTTGTAAATGACCATAAGAATTATATGAAGTATATTTAATAGCACCACCATTTTTTGCATTGTTATTAAGTATTTCAGTATTAAATATCCTATAAGTACCAAAAGCCTCAATAGCACCCCCATATTCCCCAGCAGTATTATTATAAAACTTACAACTCTCAATTACTGAATTTTCACATTGAACACATAATGCACCACCAACAGTATTTGCTACATTATGCTCAAATAATGAATTAAAGATTGTTAATTGGCTTAAAGAACCAAAAATAGCTCCACCATTATAGTTAATACTATAATAATAATTATACATCCTATCAGAAATCATACTTAAGTTACCACAACTTGTATCTTTTGCTTCATTATATCTAAATATCGAATTTTCAATCTTCAATTTAGGCACATATCTAAATTGACTATAAACATTTTGATTAACAGCATAATAATTAGGCCCCTGTCTATTTGAATTCAATTCTATTTTAGAGTAGTGACCAATTGCGCCACCAGATTTAGCAATATTCCTCTCAAAAAGACAATTGGATATGATTAATGAAGAATTACTGAAAATTGCTCCACCATATCCCGGCCGCATATCACATAAACTACGATACTCATAACCACCAGAATCTAAAGATTTTCTTTGAATATAACAGTAATCCAATGTTTGAATAGCTAAATTTTCTAAGAAACTACTATTTTCAATGTTAAATTCATGAGATGAATCTGTAAAAATTGCCCCGCCATGAACTGCAGTATTATTAAATATTAATGAATTTTTAATTGTTGATTTTCCAAAATCAGCCAATAGGCCACCCTTATGTGCAAAATTATCAAATAGGGTGGATGAATTTATTAATAAATTACCATAATTAAGAATAGCCCCTCCTAAACCAAGATTTTCACAATCATAACTATATGAAAGAGTTGGAGTTTGTATATTTGTAAATTTAAATGTTGGGTTAGAATTATCATAATAAGAAGAACTATTATAAATAACTGAATTATTGATAATTAAAGAACCAAAATTGAAGAACAAAGATCCACCTTCAACTGAAAATCCATTAAAAATCTTTAATGCATTTATAGTCAAACTACCCTTTTCAGTTATTGTAAATAACTGATTATTTAATGCATCAATATAAACAGCTCCATCATTATTTATTGCGGTTAATGTAATATTTTTATTAACAATTAAATTAGATTCCTTATAATAACCAGGTAATATGTAGATTATAGCTCCACTTAAACTGTTCTCTAATGCTTGATGGATTGTTAAATAAGGATTTGTAAAACTACCATTACCATCTTCAGTTGAATTAATAGATACATATATAGTTACAGGAGTATTATTACAGACCAATTCAAATATTGCATATACTGCATCATTACCTCTCCTATACCCATTAGAAGTAATTAAATAGTTATTTGCAATAGTATTGGATAAAGCGTGTTTTGTATCAAATACAACTGCATATTCTCTACCATTACTAGAACTTGAAATAATTTCATTAAATTCAATTTTATTACATGAAGATGAAGAATCATAATAAATTACAGCACTATTTGATGTACCTCTACATTTAATTTCATTGTTTGAAATATTATCAAAATGAGTTTTAAAAGCATTATACACATTAAAATCGCCAGTAGATGTAACATTAATAATATTTTTTAAAATTTGAGTATTTTCTGACGAATCTGATTTAATTAATACTAAACTATCACCAGTAGCATTAATATAATTGTTATTAACCTTAGTTCCATTAGCTTTTCTAATAAGAATAAAATTAGATTTTTTAGAATCAATTAGAATATAATTATTTGTAAAAATACCTCCTGCACATCCATTAAAAATAATTCCATCTGCATTATTTAATTTAAATTCAAATGAATTATTAAAAATAATATTATTCAAACCATTATTATCCGTAATTTCACTACATTTGAACGAATTATTAAAAATATTAACATTATCTACACCATTTAAATTAATATTTGCATTAATAAAATTAAATCCATAAATTGATGATTTATTAGCATTTTCAGATAAAATTAATGTAGCAGTGAAATTATTAAGATTTTTATATGGTTTTATAATTACCGGAATATTAATATTGGTTATTTTTTTAAAAGTGAAGTTTTTAAATAAAATTATACTATTATCATTAATAATATTACTTTTTAATTTATTTTGAGAATCAAAATAAAAATCATGATTATAATCTGCAATAACATAACTATTAACATTGAAATTTTTAATAATCGATGAAGAATCTTTAATCAATATTGTTGAATTTTCAATATCAAAAATATTTCTTGAAAAACCATTTATTACTGTGGATTTTAAATAAATAGCCACATTATTTCTACCTAATTCATCAAAAACAGGAAAATTAATTGGTTTTTTGCCTGAAATAGAAATTTCATTTCTATTTATATTTAAATTCAAAGAATTATAAGCACCAATACCGCAAATACCATTACTTGATCCAACTAAATAATTGTTTATTATATCAGAAGTGCCAATCATTTGAAGTTTGATTAAATAACTCATTTCTTTAGAATTAATAACAACTAAATTATTGTCAATAGTTATGTTATATACTATTTCATTTGTATTTTCTATTGATATACCATAAGCCGAAGAATCAGATATAATATTGATCTTATTTTCTAATATATTTGTCTCAACAAGTGAATCAGCATAAATTCCTCTTGCAATTCCATTTGTTTTAATCAAAATATTATTATTAAAAATTTTAAAGTTTTTTGAAAGTTTTTTAATTATGGCACCATTAGGATTTGAAATAGAAATTGCTGTAGTGAAATTTGATTTAGAGTTCATGAAAATATTATTATTAGATATGATGCAATTTTCACCACCAATAACGGAAATTGTTGAAATATTCTTTCCCTTATTTGAAAGAATTGTAAAATCATTGTTATTAATTGATACATCATTAACCCCATCTAAAATGATACTATTATTCCCAATATTATAAAAATTTAAATCTTGAATTAATGATCCGCTTGCATTTTCAAAAAATTTAATCGAAACATTATGCAATAAATTGTACATTTTATTACTACTTAAAAATATTTTATCTGTGAAATAAATATTTTTATTAGTTAAAAATGTGAAAAATATAATTTTTTTTGAATTTGGTTTAAATTCATAATTTAAATATCCTGATAAATCAAAATAATCATAAAAGTTTGTATCATTAACAATTATAGTTTCAGTATTTTCAATAATTCCATTGATTGTATTTTCAGAAACCTTGCCAAAATAGTCACTTAAATCACCAGAAGGATTGAAATGAATACCTTCACTATTATTAGTTTCGATTTCATTATACATTACTGTTGAATTTACCACATGTCCTTCAATATAGATTGGCACATCATCACTTAAAATTATATTAGCAATTATAGTATTATTATATATTTTATAACCCGAAGATGAAATTACAATGCCTTTATCCTTTGTAGAGATGTAATTATTACATATTGTTGTATTATGTCCAAGTATACGAATTCCCATATCACCACTGAGATATAATTTATTATTTTCTATTTTACAATTATTAGATGATGCTTTAGGAAAATCGGTTGGAGAAATACCAATTCCAGTACCATACCTTGATAAATGAATTTCATTATTAACAACTGTTACATTGTCACTATGTACTAATATCGCACAACCTAAATTTTCAAATTCTATATAATTATCCGAAATTGTTACACTATGATTATACAATTGTGCATCATTAGCTTGAATATAGATTGCATTATCTTCAGAACTGCCAAAAATTTTATTTTTTTCTATTGTGACATTATTACTACATGTAAGTATAGATATTGGACAATCAATAAAAGTATTATCTTTTATCAAAATATTTTTTGGTTGTGTGAACAACATATCACTAGTTGAAATACCTGATGAACCTTTAATAATTGTATTATTAATGACTTGTGTATCTCCTGAGTAATATCCAAGAGATAAAGTTATAGCCCAAATTCCAGTTCCATAATTTTTTAAATAGTTATTTGCAATATAATTTCCATTACACTCGGCTACACCATCATCATAATCTGCATGTCCCCAAGGGTTAAAGAAAATTAAATTAGATGTAGTGAAAAGTTCATAGCCACAAATTTCAATATAATTATTAGAAATATTATTATAACAAGATCTGCCCATTACAATACAAGACGTAAGACCAGAAATTATAGTGTTATTTAAAATTCTATTATTATTCGAATAACCCATAGGCATGGCATAACAACCCTTTTGATTGCCTATGATAATTGTATTATTATAAATAAGATTATTACTTGAGTTTGTAAGCCATATTCCATGTGCTCTAGAAATTAAAATACCTCCATACTTAATATCCCCAACAGAATCATTATTGATAATTTTTAAACCGGAAATTGTAGATCCATCACTTCCAGGCAATAAATGTATTACCCCATTTGTAATTTGACAGCTAGAATCTATCGGCATTAAATTTACAGGTTTTTCAAATGCAAATAAACATTTTGAAACATTACCTATTTTTACAGTAGTTATTTTAGATGAGACAATATCAGATTTAAATTTACCAGTATAGACATTAAAATATTTATTATAGTTTTGAGGAGTGATTGAAATTTCACTTTCATCTTGTAAAACTTCTTTTGGAGCTTCATCAATTAAATTTATTTCGTTGCCTAAATTTATTTGATTTAAATCATTGTTGATCTTAATAGATGTATTTAATGTTGAATTTTCATTATTAGCACACACTGATGAAATTGATATAAATAAAATCAAAATAATTAATCCAATGATAAATATTTTATTTTTCATTAACTACACCTTCATTTAACAGTTATTTTATTTTTAACACTTAACCCAAAATAAGATGTTTTAAGTGTATATTTTCCTTTTTTAAGAACTATATTTAACTTTGCAATGCCTTTTTTATTTGTTTTAATTTTGTAAGTTATTCCTTTGATTTTAAATTTAATTGTTGCTTTTTTAGCAATCTTACCTTTAGAATTGAATACTTTAACATTATAATTAATTTTTTTACCAGCTTTTACTTTCTTATTTTTTGAAATTATTAATGTTTTGATTGTTATTTTATTTGTTTTAATTTCACCAGTCTTTAAATTATAAGTTTTAATTGTGTATTTTCCTGGTTTTAAATTAATATTTAATGACACAATACCTCTAGAATTTGTGGTTTTAACATACGTTTTTTTATTAATAATAAATTTAACTTTAGAATTTCGAGAAAAATTACCGAAGCGATCTTTAAATGTTACTGAAAATTTAGAAGACCCTTTATAATATTTTACCAAATTTTTAGATATTATTGTGGATTTAATATTAATTTTACGAGTTATTTTTTCTGTTGTTATAGGATTCTTACAAATAACATTATATACCCCTGCATTTAATTTTAATTTCCAACTTGCTGAACCAAAAGTAGATATCGTAGAATATTTAGCTCCACCAATTGTTATTACTACTTCTGTATTTTCTAATGGTTTACAATTATAATCTAATAAAAATAGTGAAAATACTGTATTTTCATTATAATAAACATCTAAGTTTTCCCCCATAATTGTTGGTAAGACTGTGATGTTATTTACAACACTTGTAAATTCATCAGGATATTCGCCTTTAAAAGTTGCATTAATGATATATTTTCCTGGATTTAACCATACTTCAAAACAAACAAAACCATCAGCATTTGTAACATCCTGATATGTCTGATTATTTACATAGAAATTAATTGTTTTATTGGACAAAGGTTCATTGTTTGTATCATATAATGCAACATAATAATGTGTACCATTGTTATATGCTTTAACAACATCTTTTGAGTAAAAATTAAATAAATCTCCATAAATTGAAATATAATTGTGAATTGATGAACTGGTTAAATTATCGCAACCATGAAATTTAGTTAATACTTCATAAGAACCTGGAGAAAATGGTATTTTTAAATATGCTATCCCATTTTCGTCTGTATTTGTAAAATAAGAATTATTTTTAATTATAAATTCGATTATTTGATTTTTAATAAATTCACCATCAACAGTAGATAAAACAACTGAATAGTAATCATCTCCACCATTATGAATTTCAATATCATTTCCAAATAATATTGTCTCTGTGTAATTTTCTAAAACTTTAATGTAGAGATTATTAGTAGTGAAACTAGGTAAATTTACACTATTTCCATTATAATAAGCATTAACAAAATAGTTACCAAATTTTAAATTAAACTTAAATGTAGCAACACCATTTACATCTGTATATCCTTTATATGTTTTTATATTAATATCATCTGAATTAATAATTTTTAAAACAATTTCAGAAGATGAAATTGGATTATCCAATAAATCAGATAATAAAACAGTATAATTTATTGTTTGATCTTCACGAGTATAAACATCATTACCTACAAGTGTTGTTGTTTTTTTCGAGTCATTAACAACTAAAATAGTTACATTACCTTTTGAAGATATGTAATTTTTATTATTAAATGAATATGTAACATTATGTGTGCCCAAATCTAAATTAAGAAGTAATTTAGCAATTCCTTTTTGATTAGTAGTTATATTATACTCATTATCATCTATCTTAATAATTACTGGGAGGTTAGCAATTGGATCTCCATTTTTATTTACAAGTTTAACTTCTAAATTTTTTGAATCGCCTTTCTTTAAAATCATGTTTGATGCTATTAAGCTTGTAGGCATTTTATAAACAAATATAGTACTTGAATTTTGAGCAAATAAACCATAATATTCATTTTTATAATTATAAGTAATATTATAAGTTCCAGGTTCCAAAGCTATTTGAATTCTAGCTTCACCAAAGACATTGCTTTCAAGAGTATATGAGTTAGACCAATCTTCAGAGTTGATTAAAACATTTACAAGTTTTCCTTCTAATGAATATGCATTTGTATCATTAAACTTTATTAAATAATATTTATCTTCACCGTAATATTGTACTAAATTAGAACCATTAATATAAACTGGATTAATAGGCACATTAGAATTTATTTCAATAGTCACAGCACTAACTGAAGAACCATACCAAATATTACCTCCATAATTAATTAACGCAAAATAAACTCCTTCAGGAGCATCTAATTTGAAATTTGCTTGACCACTAGCATCACTTACAGCCTCATAAACTTTATGAATATCTTTGTTAATTAATTCAAGAGATAGATTTTCACCGCTTACTTTAGTTCCATACATATCTTTTAAAATAACAGTGAAAACACCATTTTTAGGTAGGGATTGATAAGAATTGTGATTCATTGTTACAAAAATTGGTTCAACATATAAAATTGCAGAAGCAAATGAAGAACCATAGACTTTATCACCTGCATACACCGCTTCTAAATCATATTTTCCTGGAAGTAGATTAATATTTATTGATGCAATTCCTTTCTTGGTTATAAGACTAAATTTACTAGATTCATTTTCTTTTGATATTTTAAAGGTAATCATTTCATTAGAAATTAAATTTCCATACATATCTTTAAATGTGAACTCATAATCATTTCCTTTTCCATATAATGTTGTGTTTGGAAGTATGATATTAGTTTCAATAGGTCTTATTGTAACAAATGATATACAAGTGCTCTTTTCATACCATTCATTTCCCAGATAATCCCATTTCATTTTATAATTTCCCACATCTAAAGATAATAACACGTCTGCTCTTCCACCAACACCTGTTTTAACATCAACTGTGTTAACTAAATTATCATTTAAATCAAATATTCTTAAAATTAAATCCCTATTTAACAAATATCTTCCATGATAATCGACCAATATTGCATAAAATTTATTATTTTTACCTGAATATGTTTGGTTATAAGATTGAAGTTTAGTTTTAATAGAAGATACATTTATAGTAGCTGAAGAGTTACATTCTTCAAAATAACCATTTCCTAAATATACAACATTAACCTGATAAATACCGATTGCGTAATCTACACTAAATGATGCATCCCCACTTTTATCTGTGGTGACAATAAATGAATCAATAATTGAATTTTTGTGAGTAATTATAACATTTAAATCCTGATTTGAAATTTTATGTCCATTAATATTTATCAAAGACAAATTATACAATACATCTTTCCCATATATTACAACATTACTCATTAATATTTGAGTAGTGTTATTATAAACAGTCAAACTTGTAATTTGATTATCGACTTGAGCAAATACATTAAAATCGCTAGAAGTTAATCTAATTAAAAAAGTTGAAGCTTTATTATTAACCAAAAAAGTATTAGATGGAGTTAATTCTCCACCTTCAGTTGAAAAAATAACAGCCCTAGATGGTAAAACATGATTTAAAGGATAACTGTTTCCATTATTGTCTAATAAATTATCCAGATATGCAATAACCCTATCATTCTTATAATCCATAGTCAATATAACCCAATCATCCAATACCAATGTTCCGATGAAAACAAAAACCCTAGATGAATCTGGCTTTTGATTTGACCCCCACCAGTTGCTAGAACAATTTAAATCCCCATTATAAACAAATACATCATTACCTCCAAATGCTGCAGAATTATTTATAAATATTGAATAATGTATCTCTTTTGAACCAGATAATGCACCTCCAAATGCTGCAGAATTATTTATAAAGGTTGAATAATAAACTTCATCGCCATGAATGACCATGTCTTCATAATTTTTAGAGATGAAAGAATTATTATTAAAATTAGAATTAATAATTATTTTTGCATAAATTAGAGCTTTTGGATAATTTACATTGTAATGTATGTTAGTTTCCTCATAACGAATCCTTTTATTGCTTACAAATGTACAATTATTTATTATATTACTAAAAACTAAATTCCCAATGTTATTACAAAACGTGCAGTTTTCAATTATTGAAAATCCTGTCATGTAATTATATGAATATGTTGAAACCATAGGAGCATAAACATAATTATACTGATAATTTCTTAAAAATGTTGAATTATAAATATATGACCTTGCAGCTATTTGTTCATATCTAGGATTTAGTTTAATTAAACCACCTTTATATCCATCAACAGTACAATTTACAACAGACAAGTTAGAACAAACTGGGATTAAAAATGAATAATATGAATCATAAAAGGATGCTTCACTTCCATTGAAAAATTTAGAATTATAAATTGAAACCTTAGTAGAATTACCCACTACAACAGGACCTTCAACATTTAGAAGAGTTAAGTTATTAACAGTCACATGTTCAGATTTATCTGAAAAAACAACCCCATAAGTTGTAATGTTATAAAAGTTAGAATTCTTAAGATTTACATCACCATCAATTACATGAATTATTGGATCATAGTAGTTGTGATATCCAGAAGTAGCTTGTGTAAATGTGAGATTTTCGATATTCAACACACCTTTTTCTTGAACAATAAAAATATTTCGAGCATTTGATCTTGATAATGTTGCATTTCCAATACCAATAAATGTTAAATTTTTTAATATTTTAATATTGGCATTCCAACTTAAAGTATAATATCCCGGCAATATATAAATTTTATTTCCACTAATGGCTTTTGAAACAACTTTTTTAAGTGTTTTATATGGATTCTCTAAAGATCCATCACAAAAATAATCATTACCTTCAGTATCTGAAATATATAAATCATAATCAGAATTACCCTCACCAACAACAATTCTTAAAACTTGATTATCAACCATCGCATAAAGCATAGTATTAATGTTATTTCCATTTAATTCAGAGTAAAAAGTAGCATTTTCCAAATAACCTGAAGTTTTTGTTAAATTACCAGTTTCTGTTCTTAATTTAACTAAACGAGTTCTTAATTTAGAGGGATTATTTAAATTCCATACATCTAAGCCATTTGTATATTTACTTAAATCTATTTTAACTAAAGAATCATCATAATCCGCCATCATTACTACCCAATAATTTGAAGTGATTTTTGAAAACTCACCATTCATTACATTAGGTCCTTTATTATCCCCCCACCAATTATAATTAACATTTACATTAGAAACGACAGCAGTAATAATATTAGATAAAATACATGAATATGAAATTGTTGCATTAGAAGATAAAAATAAAATAGAAGTTAAAAAATATGATGAAATAGCTGTTAAATTAGAATAACCAATTTTTAAAGAAAAATAAAATAAATCATTATATTTTGAGAGTGTTACATTATCCCAAATTAAATTTGAATATTCAATTGTATGAGTTGTATCATCAACATCAAAATAACAATTAATATAAGTATTATTAAAAATTAACATGTCACAATCATTAGCTGTTATTAAATGAACATTTGAATTATTAAAGTAAGCATAAGAAGTTTGATTTGAATAATCCTTATTTGAAACAAATCGCTCTATAAATGAATTTGTTAGAGTCATGTTTTTATTATTATACGATGCGCCAATAGATGAATTATAAATATCACAACACCATATATTGTAAATAAATTGAATAGGAATGTTATATTTATATGGAGCTGAAAATAACTGAGAATTAGACAAATTACTTGTTTTGACATTGCTGATGCATAAATAATTTTCATTAGTAATTACTCCAACGCTTGTTTTAAAATTATCAAATGTGGAATTTGTAATAAACAATCGTCCTTGATTTATAATACAAGAAGGAGTTTCATTGTCTAAATCACAATATCCATTTTTAAATTTAATATTGTTTAAAAATAATGATGCATTAGAGTTAATTTTAAAAATACTTTGTGAAATAAATCCATTTAATCCATCAATAGTAACATCACCAATACCATTAATAGAAATTGATTTATTTACAATATCATAACCTGTAGAATTATATGTTCCGCTTTTTAAATAAATATTTGAATTGTTTGAGACTTTCCCAATTGTGTAGTTAAGAGTTTGATAGGGATTATCAATAGACCCGTCTCCACAAAAATCACTACCCTCATTACTTATGTAAATATCTGAACTATTAGTAGTATTACTTGCAAATGTTATATTAATTGATAATGCAAAAATCAATATTAATAGAAATATCAATATTTTTTTCAATTTATAACCACCCAAACACTAATGAATATATATCTATTTTAATTACTATTTAAATAAAATGGAAAAAAATTAAATTATACTAAATTAAATATAAATTGATTAAAAATAAATATTCATTTGAATTTTTTAGTTCTCTGATATTTGTTGTATGGTGGTTTTTGAGTGAAATCCTTGTGTATGATAAGATCTCCTAAAAATACATTTTATATTACTGTTTTTGGTACTTTCAAAAACTTTAGGTGGTTTTTAGGAAAATGTGTTTTTTATCCTAATATTTTAGCTTTGGGTTAAATATTTTTAAAATTCATTTTTTGTTTTGAATAATTGTTTAATGTATTTTTAGAAATTTTTTAAGAATCAATTTCGATTTTATTAAACATTAATACTATTTTTGAGTCAGTGATGTAATATATAAGTTTTTTGAATTCAGGAATTATCAATTTATTTTTTCTCTTGATTATGTAGTGATTGGTTTAAAAAGTTGTATATGTTGTTTATTGTCTCTGAATCAACTAATTTGGTTACTATAGTATTTAATTTTAAGTCGAATAAAACCAAAAGGCAGATCCAATTTTCCATTCTTTAACCCAAAGACTATCAAATATAATAATCATGAAAAATGTCCAACTTTTCATGGCTTTTTATTTCATTAATACTGACATTAAAAATGATGTTTCCTATACTTTGATGTGAAATTTCAGTGCCCATGTTCTCTTTTAATGATTTACGAATTTTATGAAGCTTTCTAAATAGATCAACACCCAATAAAAAAATTTCATCAAAAAATCTTAAGTTTCTAGTAATGTAAAATAAAAGTTAAATTAAAAAAACAAGCAATTAAAATTTGTTAAATATAAATAAAAAAAATAAGTGGAAAAATTATCCCATTTGGGTCATTTTTCCTTGAGCCGCTGCTGCAATTTGTTCAGCTTGAGCCTGAAGACTGCCTACAATGTCTGTGCATTGCTGCAAGTTAGCTAACATTTTGTCTAAGCTATCAGTTAAGTCTTTTTTTTGCCCGTTTAAAATTTCACGAGCGCCATCAGCATCTTTTTTAACAGCAAGTCCTGCTCCAATACTTACAATAATTTCATCAGTACTTTTAAGTTCTCCTTTAACGAATGAACCAGCACCAACAGGTACAAAAGCTTCGACAGATTCTTTACCTTCGATATCATCCAAAGCAGAGAATAATGCATCCACTTCAGCCATAGAAGTTCTGATTAATTCAATTTGTTGTTGAATTAAATCAGCTTGTTGTCTGTATACATTAATTTCGTTAAGAAGACTGTTTAGTTTTTGCTGATCTTCCATATTAACACCTTCAAAGTGTCTATAAAATGTCTTTTACAATAGGGTCAACAACATCTTCAGGAGCAATTTCTACGATTTCTGAAATAGAAATTTGGTTCCTGTTAATTCTGTGTTTACTTCCGAAACGTTCGTATATTTTTTCTTCGATATCCGCTTCACAAGTAGCTTTGAATTCTTTAGTAAATTTATGATATTCATCACCCATTACAAAAGTACCTTTAACTCTGTAAATTTTTGTTATCATATAAAATCCCTCAAGATATATTAATTAAAAATCATCATCTAAAAAGCCTAATGCTTCTTCAACTCTAGCCATTTCAGGACCAGTACTATCTTTAGCAACAATTGCTCCTTTTGAATTAGCAATGGAACAAGCACCCACTAAAGAAATACCTTTTCCAACAGTACCAATATCCCCTTCTACACCAAATACTTCTTGAGCAAAACTAATTTCAGATTTAACAGCATTAGAACTTATTAAAAATCCTTTATTTGTAACTTGAATCATGGATCCAATAATGTCACTTCCAACCATAGAAGTGGATTCAACATTTACATCCAAAGTTTCTTCGATAATGTTAATTGCTTTTTCAGATAAAAATGGACTTGCAAGAGCTCCCTTATCATTTGCTGCAATGATATTGCCTAATGCAGTATATTGACCGGGAACAGTAGCTACATTAATACCTAAATCTTCAAACTGTTTAATTTCCCTATCTAAAACATGTGGTGAAACAACCATTCCGTTTGAATTAGCTACAGCTAAAGATCCGATAAGACTACATCCAGAAATTGAGGATTTAACAACATCAACATCCAATGTTTCCTTAATAATATCGGCTTTTTCATCTAAAAGATTATAAGGAACAATAGCATACTCATCAGTTGCCAGAATAAATACACCAATATTTGGATTTCCAACGATATCTACTCTTTTTAACATATTGTTACCTCACGTTACTCAATAGTATGGTAGTGAACAAAGCTATTCTGCTAAAGTAGCTGTTACAACACCATCATCATCTTTAACTGCTTTTACAGTAATTTTAGAAGGTATTTTTTGGATACCTCTTTTCCAAATAGCATGATTGATAGATTCATCAATTTTGACTTCTTCAGCTTTCATGTGTTTAGTTAAGAAATTTTTAACTTCTCTAATAGCTCTAGGAGCTCTGATAGTTCTTTTAATTTCTTTAACATTTCTAAGTGGAATTGTGTAAACTCTTTCCATAATAACCCCTCATTATAATTTAAGACTGTTTCTTCTCCAATGTCTAGGTTTTGGTCTGTATCTAAGTTTACGGTTAGTTTTAGCATAAGCCCAGATTGGAATTCTCCTATTTTGTTTGTTTGCTTTTGCCATTCTTAATTTTTTAGCTAATGGTTTATTTCTACTCATTTTCTCACCTGTAATACATATAATAATTATTTTTTATATCCTATAACACGAGTTTGATAATGTTCTGGGAATATATCTAATGAGTTTCCTCCTTTCTCATCAATCAAAGTCCTTATTTCAACTTCAAAATCGGAACTGTTGTCCTTATTTGATCTTTCGTGTGAAATTTCAAACAGACTTGAAGTTATTAGTTTAACAGACTTGTGTCCGAAACTGTCAAGGTTAATATATTGAACATTTTTCCTGTCTTCAAGACTTTTGATTTGATTGATATTCAATTTTGGAGTCCTATCATCTCTTCTTGTCCCATCTGCAATAATATCAAAATCATCTGCAAGCTTTTCAACAGTTCTAGCATGAATAAACTTGATTCCATCATTCGGAAATCCGTCATTCATAATCATGTCACAAGTATCATCCAAAATGCCATAATCCATTTTCAGGACATTGTGCTTGAAACCTAACGCTTCGGCAGATTTGCTTGCTGGAATGTATGAATCGTAAACACCAAAGTTTGCAGTGCATAGTTCTACGTCAAGACCTAATCTTTTAAGCATTACTGCTACAAAAGACGAATCCTTTCCACCACTATATAATACACCAGCTTTCATCAATATTATTTCCTTGTAATTTTAATCTCTCTTTTTTGACCAGCAATTTGTCTTAAAAGAACTTTAAGCTGTTCATCAGTCACTTTTCCTCTTAAACTTCCAGACTGAGCTGATTGAATCAATTGAAGTTCAATTTGATTAACAAGTTCAGGTTTAGTTAATTTAAGATTAGACAACCTATTACGAGCTTCAGAAGTCATAATTTGAGCAATAATTTGTTTTTTCTGAGATTCAAATTTTGCTTGTGCTTCTTGCTGTTGTGCTTGAGCCATAGCTTGTTGTTGTGCTTGATTCTGCATAGCAGCTTGTTGAGCTTGTAATTCAGCCATTCTTTTTTGACGAATTTCATCTAAATCGCTCATATCAAACTCTCCAAAATATAATTAGTATTTTTCAAGACCAGGAACATCTTTAATGATTTCAGCAGAAAGTTTATCCAAGAATGATCTTCCTGCTGGAGTAACAACTCTTCCACCTTCAACTTTTTCAACAAGTCCTGCATCTTCCAATTGATGTAATGAGGTTCTAACAATAGACCCACTACCTTTTCTAAATACTTCAGGACGTACACCACGGTCTTTTTTACCACCGTAGAAAGTTCTTAAACTCATAACACCCACAGGACCATCCATATACACTCTTCTGATAATGGAAGCAGTCCTTACATACCACCAATCTACGTTTTCTGGTTTTCTTTCCTTGTGAACACCAGTTTTAACAAAATTGGACCATGCAGGGGAATTGATCTTATCATTATTTTTAAATTCATCTGCGACTTTTTTAATTAATAAATCTGCAGGTACATCAAATACAGTAGTCATATTAATTCTCCAATATTTTATTAAATAATTGTAGCTTAATCCACTGTAAATTTAAGACCTAAAAAATAGGGCCCGTAACTCTAAATTTATAATGTTTAAGGCTTTTTTTTATAAATTACAGCGACATGTCCTCTAACATCAATAAGCTTAGCTCTTGTTTGAGAGACAATATCATCTATGAATTTATCTTTATCTCTAGCGATATTTTTTGCAAATTTAAGTTTGACAATTTCATTAGAATCGAGTTGGCGTTTAATTTCATCAATAACATTTTCATTAATGCCATTCTTACCAATATTAATTGTCATAGCGGAAAGAGCTCTATTCATCATTTCTTTTTTTGATTGACTCATATTTTGCTCTCCTTTTATTCTTTTTTTCCTTATGATATGGAATTTTCATTACATGATCACATTCACCACAAAAAATGTTAACTTCAGAGTTAACTAGCCGGACGGTGCAATTGCGACCAGGTGAGAGGAAACTTTTACAATTCCTACAATATCTTCTACCCCATTTTTCAGGAATTTTAGTATTGTATTTGGTAGACAATTTCAATGCCAGTTCGACATATCGATTGGATCGCTCAGGATGGTTGATGAACTCCATCTCAGCACGATTAAAAAGAATTTCCATTCTTTCCTTAGCTATTTCAATCATCCACTTTGGTCTTTTTCCTCTACTCAAAATATCCTCTCTTTTTAGGATATAATATTCATGATTGGATTAAAATGATTTGCGCAAATTAAAACAAGAACCATAGTTAAAATTTAACCTTAGGTTAATATGAATATTAAAAATAACTATGTTTATTAACATTAATAAAGGTTTGTATATAAAGCCCTTCGGCTCTTTCAAAAACTTGTGCGATAACTAATTTTTCGATTAATCTATTCATTTAAATTTTTCAAAATAACGGATTAATTAGCTTTAAATTATAAAAATAACTCCAAATATTAAGAAAATGTTTTAAATAAAAAACTTGCAGATATTTAAATCATACAAATTTTTGAAAGAGCCTAAACCTATTATATATTTATATTATTGGAGATAATAAATGTAAACAGAAGGTGTTATTATGGATGAAAGATCATATAACATTTCAGAGTTTGCAATTGAAGGTGAAGAAGCAGTAAAAACAGTATTTTACACAACAGATTCCACAAGCGGTTCTGTATGGTGTGTAAAACCAGGTCAAGAAGTAGCTTGCCACACCCACAACAATTCCGATGACATCTGGATTTGCATACAGGGGGAAGGAGTATTCTATCCGGAACTGGGTGATGAGATTCCAATTAAAAAAGGACAGGTTGCGGTAACTCCAAAAGGACTGTGCCATGGAGCTACAAACACAGGGAATGAAGATTTCATCTTTGTAAGTATTGTTGCACCTGTTCCAGCAGATTATAATCCATTATACTCTTTTTTATTTTTTATCAATTAATTGGCACTGTCTAAAATTGTTATTATGGTATGACATTTATATTTTCTATAGTCATTTATTACTGTTTATACGCAATTTAAGAACTATTAATATTTTATATTAAAATAGATTACATATCTGTTTTTTAATTCAATTAAACATATTTTTTATCAGCAATCCATTCATCCTGATTATTTGGGCTTTTTTTGATGAGTATTATGATGAATACAATTTAGGAAATTATATGCAGATTCATTCATCAAACAAAAAGAAAAAGACCTTCAAAATCCTTAAATCATCAAAAACACCACGAATGAGAAATCAGATTATTTAGTGTTAAATCTAAATAAAATCATCGAACATGCAGAAAAATTAATCCAATTAACTTTATAAACATCAAATATAAATTTTTGGATAATTTTTAAAACAGATGTCTTTTTTTGAATGATAATATGTATTTTTTTCAATTTATAATGATTAATTCTTATTATTTTATTTTTTTTCATTTTCAATACCAGAAATCAGAGAATTAGATATTTTTAAGTTTGTTTCATTTCAACTTTAATTAATATTCATTATAATTGAAAATGATTATTTTCCATTTATTTTATAAAAAATAGGATTAGATATGTTAATATTACAAAATACTTATTAAAAATCCATATATTTATATATTAGTTATTTTTATATATTTAATTGGTCTAAGATATGAAATAATTAATTATTTATGAATAGTTAATTTGTTATATGACATTATGTTTTTTTCAGATATGTAACACATATCCATAGATCGAAATAAACTAAAGAGGTTAATTAAAATGTTCAAATTTGATAAAGAACAACATGTGTTTGACTTTGCCGGTGTAAAAATGGGCGGTCAACCGGGAGAATATCCTACAGTTCTATGTGGTACAATCTTTTATGGCGGACACAACATAATCAACGATGAACTTACCGGTGATTTCGATCATGAAAGCGCTGAAAAATTATTGAATGATATGATTAGCATGTCCGATATAACTGGGAATCCATGTATTGCACAGGTATTCGGTCAAACTGAAGAAGCAATTGTGAAATATTTAGAATTTGTTGGTGATTTATGTGATATACCCTTCCTGATAGATTCCACTTCAGCAGATGCAAGAGTAGCGGGTGCTCAATATGCGGATGAAGTGGGATTAACTGAAAGAGCAATTTATAACTCCATCAATATGTCCGCAGACAAATCTGAAATGGATGCTCTAAAAGAAACAAATATCGATTCTTCAATAATCTTAGGATTCAACCCTATGAATTCCACAGTGCAAGGTAAGATTGCAATGTGGGAAAATGGTGATGATGGCGCTTATGAAAAAGGTTTGCTTGAAGTCGCTGAAGATTGCGGCATCACCAAATTCATGATGGATACAGCCGTTACCCCATTAGGTCAGGGTGCAGGTGTTGCAGGTAGAGCTTCTTTTGCAGAAAAAGCAAAATGGGGTTATCCTGTAGGTTCCGGTATCCACAATATTCCTTCAGCATGGGATTGGTTAAGAGATTATAAAAATGAGACCGGCAATAAAACTGCATTCACAGTATGCGATATTGGAGCCAACATTCTCCAGGTAATGAGCTGTGGTGATTTCGTATTATTCGGCCCAATAGACAATGCAACAATATGCTTCCCAGCTATTGCACAGACAGACATGTTCATTGCTGAAGCAGCAAAAGATTTAAGCACAGAACCAATTGAAACACACCCAATAAATAATTTATTATAAGATATGATTGAACTTTAGCAATTTGATCATTGAATTAAAATTATTTAGTTAAAAAAATTTCCTCAGTATTGAGGTAATTTAAACATTAATAACCTATATATAAGCACTAAATACAATTATTTAGTGCTTTTTAATAATATACCCCATTCATATATTCATCGTACAAAAGCTATAAAACCATTTAAATTTCATAATCCAATAAGAAATCAATGATATTTTCGTGAATAATCCCACCTTCAGATAAGTTAACTTCATCCATACTTAAAACATATGCTCTATATTTATCTGGAACATCAAATAAAGGAGAAAATTCTCTTTCAATTGTTTCTGGTGTTGATAAGAGATAAGCTACCTGAACATAAATCTTATTATCCTGTTTTTCACAAACAAAATCTATTTCTTTATTTTTAATTTTACCAATTTTTACAGAATAACCTCTCCGAATCAACTCATTATAAACAACATTTTCCAATATCCTACCTAACCAATCACTATTATTATCAACTAAAGCATGATGAAATCCCTGATCTGCCAAATAATATTTCTCTTCAGTTTTTAACAATTTTTTGCCTATAATATCCTGACGCATTACTTTTTTACAGAACAACGAATCTTCAAGATATTTTGTAAAATTTGATATTGTATTTCTAGAAGTTTTTTTATTTTCATTTTTCAAATAATTAGTTATACTTGTTTTTGAGAATGTTTGACCGGTTGAATTCATCAGATAATAAGAAAATCTCATGAATAAATCAATTTCATTAATCTTATATCGTGAAAGAACATCATTAATTACAATGGAGTCATAAATATCATGAAGTATATTAATCTTAGTTGATTCATCTTTAATCGGAAGCAACCCAGGCATTCCCCCAAATAACAAATATTCATTGAATAGTTCTTTCAGATTCATTTCATTTAATTTCAAACCATTAATTTCTTGCTTATACTGTAAAATTTCAGCAAAAGAGAACGGATACAAATTGATTTTAACATAACGACCTGAAAGAAGTGTGGCCAATTCGTTTGACAACAGTTTAGAGTTTGACCCTGTTATATAAATATCGCAGTCAAATGAAGCCTGATAGGAGTTGATTGATTTTTCCCAAAATTCCACCTGTTGAATTTCATCAAAAAGAAGATATATTTTACCTTCAAGACCTTCGACCAATTTTAAAATAAGCTCATCCAATTGATGCGCATTAAAAATATTTTTATATTGAACCAACTCAAAGGAAATATAAATAATATTTTCTTTTTTAACACCTTTATCCTGAAGTTCTCCAATAATGCTCTTTAGTAAAGAAGTTTTACCACATCTTCTCAATCCTACAATCACCTTAATAAAATCAGATCCAAAAAGATGACGAATTTGATTTAAATATAATTCCCGTTTAATCATGAAATTCACTTCAAAATATCATATGAAATAAAATATGTTTAAAATAATATTTAAATATGCTCCCTATAGAAATCATAATACTTGTAATTTAATAATAATGCAATCTATATAAAGCATACAAATAATAATTTAATAAGAATGCACAACATATAAATCAAATACTGGAAGGAGATGATAAAATTGTTAAATCAACCAAAAAACATTAATTTACCCAATCAAGTATTTTACTATATTTTTCTCATCGGCATACATTATTTCCTTATCCTACCCATCAAAGTCCATTTCAATGTTTACTGCATTTTTGCAATCTTGTCAAGGTTTTCAAACCCTGTTTTGATATCTGTGACCTGTTGTGGAAGGGCATCAATAAACAAGCCAATATCATCTTAATGAATGTTGTTATATTTAATTTGTCTTTGAATGAGAGCTATTGAATCTTTAACATATCGGTTGAATGATATTTTTTGAATCTTGAAAATGTTGCTCTGCTTACTTCAAACTCACGGTCTTCTGAAAGCTACTTCTGACAATTTCATCTGTATCTCCTATGTTTTTCATAACAAACATTCATTAAATTTAATAATAATGATTTTCCACATAAATTATAAAAATAATGAAGATAACATAGTATAAATAAACTTTTAATCTAGCAATAACGTTCTTGTGGAATATCAAACTTATCAACAAGACAATTATAAGAACAAATAGAAGATGATTTCATGATTAGCAGTGAAGAAAAAGAGAAAATCAAAGAAGAGATAGTGGAGAAAATAAACTCTGTTTTAGAGAAAAATAACGAATCTTTCAGATTGGACAAAATAAATGTTCTGAATAAAAATGAAACCGTTAAATTTATGGGAAATTACAGAGTTTACGACAGAAAAAAATACGACACTGTTTCTAGAGAAATTAATTCTTTCTTAAAGAAATACGGAGATGTTGAAATAAAATCTAAAAAAATCAGAGACAGTGGAATGAAATTTACAACAGTGAGCTTCAATTTTGAACTATAAACGTTTCGTTATATGTACTTTACGAAACATTTAAATTAGATTTTGCATATGAAAATTCTATTGTTAATGTCAATTTCAATGCCAATATAATAAATAACTTTAAATGACTTACTTTTAAAAAAGGAGTCTGTAAAATGCTATAAGCTTTTTTGATTTTTAGTTTTTTTACAGTAGGAATTTCGCTTTTATGAAATTCATCTACTTTGAATGTTTACACCATACAAAATATTTTTCAAATACTCCTTGATTTCTGGAACATCATCATGCATAATTTCCCAAATTATATCATCAACAATATTTTCATAATTATGAGCAGTAAAATTTCCCAAACCGATTAACTGACTCCATGCGATTCCATCATATTCTTCACGAAATTTATCTGAAAATTATTTGCAAATTCACAATCGGAATAATAACTAATGCACAAGCATCTTTATATAAACTATCTGACATGTAAATCTCTTTATCATCATCAAAACGATTCAAGTAATCGTCAATACGATTACAATATCCAATTATAGTTTCAGCCCATCGATTATCTTTCTCGTTCATATAAAAGAACCTCCTCATTACGTACCACTTCAAGAAATTTTTTTATTTGAACTTCCTTTACTGATAACATCAACATGACAGTTAAATTCCTTTTCCAAATCTTGGACTAAAGAAACATATTGTAATCCTTTTAAATCACATTTATCCATTACAAAATCCAAATCACTATTTTCATTAGCATCACCTCGAGCATAAGATCCAAAAAGGCTAAAAGTATTAATACCATACTTTATTACAATTGGAATAACTCTTTTTTTAATATCATCAATATTAAAAACCATGAAAAATCACACCTTGTAACGAATTCTTATTTTAACATGTAATCATCCTTAATAAATATTTTCAAACAGTTAATTTATGAAAAAACACAGAAAAATTTTTAAAAAAAGACAATAAACGCTGTTACCCATACCATCCAGTGAATGTAACTACACAGTCATCATGAATAGCTTCATTTGGATATGCAGTTATTTTTTTCGAGAAATTCCATAACCTCTTCTTAGTAAATCCAATTCTATCATTTCCAACAAGGAAATTAATTTTTAGATAAACTCAACACTTACGCCATAACCTTTATCTGCAAAATCTGATACTATCTCATTTATCAATACATTAACATTAGATATGTTGCAATCAAACCTGATATTTGCCGAAGCAACATATTCTATGCACTGGGATTCAGCACCCTGATGATATATTGAAGACCCAACCATAGCTGTTCCACAATCTCTTTTTTGGGTTACAACTTCCTTAAATATCAGTTCATGGATTCCCATTACATTTTCAACAGAAAACTCTGCACCGGGAAGCATCTCCACATATATACTCATTAGAAGTTAATTCCTTTTTAATCAAATCCTCCAATTGGGATAAATGAGCTTCAGATTCACAGTTCAATACAAACTGAAAACCTTTATCCAACTTTATCGCTTCGTTTATTTGTGTAATCTCTTGATTGTCTCCAGAAATTCCATAAACATTACCGTGCCCAATGCTTCTTTTTTCAGTTATTACACTTTTAATTTTATTTATACAATCAACAGGTGATAATTTATTGCAAATATTAGATTTTGGAGTATGTCTGGGCATTGTCTATAATTGTCATGATGGGGCATAGTTTATTTTATTATTTGCAAGTTAATATCATCATATATGTAATTTGGAGATTTATAAATTAATTAAATCAAAAATAGATTATTCTTAGTTTTTTTATATCCTCTTAAACATAATATTTGATTAATTTAAGTGAACTATTTTGTTGTGAAGTTTATTTTTGATGAAACATTCCTATATTTTAAATTTAACAAGTTTATCAATGATAGATATATTAACTAATCGGTTAAATATCAAGTTTATACTAAATTCAAGTATTTAAAAAAAGTAATATTAAAAATAAAAGCATATAAATAATGTAAAGGGCATATTTATTATATATGACCTCAATAAAACCCTTTACAAATAATAATATTGTTGATATCTTAAATAAGCCTTTGTATTTTTTTTGATTCAAATCAGCTGAATGTGTGTAATTTAATCAGTCCAGATGATTTGGACTTTTTTCAAGAGTATTATGGTGATTACTATACGGAAATTATTTATTATGAATATAACAGGCCATTATGTCCAAATTGCAGCAGTTCCATGAATAGTAATGGCTCCAGACCTGCTAAACCAAACAAATGGGAGAAAATACGTAAAAAAACAATACATCTGTCCAGGAATGTGGAAAAACACATTTCACCAGCTTAGAAAATTTCATAAAAAAAGATATTCCAATTATACACCGAGTAATTTGCGAAAAATCACTAGAATACGAGTCTATTGAATATTTATCTTACCAAAAAAAGGTCAGAATTTATAGAACTCGAAAAAATGGAATAAAATTAAACCGTCAAACAGTATTATTATCACGAATCAATATAATTCTGATTCATTCATCACAAAAAAAAAGAAGAAAACCTCCAACAACTCCTGAAAGAATGTAAAATAGAATCTAGCGGAATATACCATTTATGATGAAGAATATTTTACACGATAATGGCATAGAAATTGTTAGATTAACCATAAATAGGTGCTGTAACCAACTTAATTAATCAATGATCAAGTAATTAATCGAGAAGATTTCGACAAAGAATTCATTGAAATCTTCCTAAAATACTCCCTAGAAGGATTACCTAAAAAAAATACTAATAACAGATGGCCATCCAGCATATCCAGCAATAATCGAGAGAATATGTATCAAACACCAACTCTGCAAATATTCCACATCATCAAAAACCACAATGACAAAGCCTACAAAAAAAATAAACAAAAATACAAAGAAGAATACAAACACTAGAAACAAAAATAGAAGAAAATAAAGTCAAAATAATAGAATTAAAGAACTTCAGCAAAGGATTAAAAGGACGAGTATCAAAAAAAAGACAAAACAAGAAAAAAAGAAGAATAAAAAAGCGAAAAAAATTAGAACAAGAAAACAAAAGATACAAAAAAGAATTAAAACAAAAAAGAAAAGAATTAAAAGAACAAGAACAAATCAACGAAAAGAATATCCAATATTTATGACACAGACACACAAAAAGGAGTAATAAGAAGATTCAGAACAATATATCAACAATTAGACCCCATTTGACGACAATACACAAAAATTCTTAAAAAAATCTAAATAAAAAAAATTCGACAAAACAACAGAATACTATAAAAACACACAAATACCTCGAACAAACAATAAAATCGAAGGATACTTCAAAATAACACTACCAAGACACTTAAAAAGAAAATACAGAACAAAAGAAGGCCTAATACGATGGATTAGACTGCAAAAAATTAGATGGACAGAAAGAAATGTTTTATACAAAAAACCAAAAAACATCCAAAACCATTCCATCAATAAAAAAACAGACATTACATCATGACAATTTTAGACAATGCCTTGTATCAGCATATTTTTCATTAATGGGCTTTTCAGATGTAAATGTTATCACATCTTTTAAGTTTTTATTTAATTCATTGAATCTTTTGTTGTTAAGAGCTTCCATTAATAGTGTTTCATTTTCAAATCCATCTTGTCCCATATAATCACTCCATAATTATATTATAATTTTGACACAAGTTTAAAATAACAATTAATGTACATTATGTACATAAAATATTAAATGTACATTTAATCAAACTTCTAATCATGAGCGACATTGTCAAAGTTAGAGGAAGACATGGTACAAAAACATTAGATATAACAATTCCTGCAAAAATTAGTAAAGAATATGATATTCATGCAGGTGATGTTTTTAAAGTGGGCATTGTTAAAGAAAATGATTCTATTAAAATAATTTATGAATTAGTATATAAAGATTAAATGGTTCGTTAATTACCCTATTTTATTTTCAATTTTATAAACATGATTTTTAATTAGAGGTTATATATGGTCGATACATTTAGCAAAGAGACTCGCAGTTATGTTATGTCAAGAATAAAATGCAAAGATACTAAACCAGAAATTATTGTTCGTAGTTATTTGTTCTCAAGAGGCCTTCGCTTCAGGAAGAACGATGAAAGATATCCTGGGAGTCCGGACATTGTCTTGCCAAAATATAAAACTATTGTGTTCGTTCATGGATGTTTTTGGCATCTCCATGAGGGATGCAAGTATGCGAGAATTCCAAAATCAAATGTTGATTACTGGGAAAAGAAACTTTACAGAAACAGAGAACGTGACAAACATAATCAGAAAGAATTAGAGAAAATGGGATGGAATGTCATCACTGTGTGGGAATGTGAATTGAAAAAAGATAAGGTTGAACAAACACTTGAGGATTTATACGCTCAAATAACTTCCAAACTGTAAATTGCTAAAATTAATGGATATTTAAATATGTAGATTACAGGCCATACAGTTTTATTTTTTAAATTTGCAATCTCGATATTGATTCTAGTGAAAAGGTTATCATTGTATAGTGAAATAGTGATAATATGAATAAAATAGAATATACTACTAGAAAATTAAATTCATTAAAACAGACTTTAATTAAAAGTTTTGAAGCTATCAATAGTACTAGCAATGACCCAAAATATTACTATGAAACAATTTGGGATTTGATGAATCAAAAATCTAACATTAAAGAAATGTTTGTTAAAGCAACATTATCTAAGCAAATTTATTTAATAAATATTTCTAGTATTTTAAGAAAAATTCAAAATAATGATGAATCTGATATTTTAGATAATTTTCTAGTAGAATTAAATAAAATGTATTTAGAGTATAACGCTATGGATAAAGAACAAATTAACATTATAATTTACACTAATATTCCCATAAAACTTAAAAGTAATGATAATCTAATCGAGACATTAAAATATTTCAATTTAAAAATTTTTGAGTTTTCAAGTTATAATTTTGAAAATGAACTTGATTTGGATGATGAAATAAAATACAAATTTAATAGTTCTAAATTTTTGATGCTTAAATATGCTGCTGATGCCAGAGATTATGAATTTGTTAAATCTGAAGCTTTGAATGCAATTTATTCCTTTTTTGGATATATAACATATATTCATAGATTAATTATGATACTGAAAAGTGGCATATTAATGAAATTACATTGGATCATAAAATAACGGACTTACAAATCAATGCATTAATTGGAACTAACTCAAAATATGAAATTTTTGAGATAGACAGACAATATGATATTATGAGTACATCAATTAAAATGGATAAATCTAAAAAAATAAATTTTAATAATCATATGCCTCATGAATGTACTCTTTTAAAAAATGTAATTGAATTAAATAATAAGGAATTATATGATAAAATAAAAGATTATTTTTGTTTGTATTATATTTCTGCTTTGGAAAATACAATTGAAAATTCATTTAGAAAATTTTGGTCACTTAGTGAAAGAATTATAAAAGATATTCATGGCGGAATGAAAGATGAAAAATTAGTAAAATATATGGGAAAATTATTAAAAATGTGCCGATATCCGGATAAAATAATTCAAAGAGTTAAATTCATCAAAATTAAACGAAACAATCTGGTTCATGAAAATATTCATGGTGAAATAACTCAATCTGATCAAGCTATTGTCAAAATCATTGCTGAAAATTTAATATTGTTTTTAATTTGTTATTTTAATGAAGTAACAGATATTGGAGATTATAAGAGTTTTTATGATTTGTAAAATCATTAATCAGAGTAATTGATTTGTATTGCGAGTTATATATGATAGTAATAGTTTGATAAAGTATTATGGATTATGCATTTTATAAATCTTGTCAAAAAGTTAATATTTTGTCAGTCACTTTAAAGTAACTCAAATTTTTCATTAAGTTTATTTTCAAAATAGTATAAATCATCTTTAACTATGATATCAATATAATCTAAGCATTGATTTTTAATAGAGTTATCACCTAAATTTTCTTCATAAATCTTTAATATTATATCAGATATTCTAGTCGAAATTGATGCATCTATTTTTCGGATATCTATGCTATTTTTTTCAAAGTAATCGATGAATGGTTTTATAGCTTTTAAAATAAATTCATCTTCTTCTCCACCAGAAATTTCATAAAAACTATTTATTAAATGTAAATAGTAGTGATTATCTAAATCTTTAGAAATATATTTTAAAATTTCATCTTTAAAATAAGAACAGTTATTTCTAGTAATTTTATCCATTACCTTAGATAAATTACTTAAAATTTCTACATCGGTTTCATTTAAAAAACATGAAATAATTTGTTTTAAAAAGGAATAATCATTTATAGCATCAAATTCTACTGAAATTGCCTCTATAACTCCTCTTCTTTTAAAAATATTATTGGAACTTACACATTTTTCTATATAATTTATGGAATTATTTAATATGGCTTTTCTAGTTAATATTCTAGACCCTATTTGATTAATGATTCCATTTTCAGATTTTAACATTTTATTAATAATATATTTAGGGGGTCTGAATTTTTTTGATTAAAATTCGGCTTAATTTGTTCTATTTTTCGTATTTTTTTCATTTATTTCGTATGGTTTGTAAAAATACATTTTTGTTAGCGTTAATTTTAATAAAAAGGGTCTTAATATCGATAAATTTAAATATTATGTGTTACATAAGTTTATTTAGTGATAAAAATGAAACACAGATTAAATTTAGATATTAAAGACCCAAATTACATTTTGTTGAAAGAAATATTTAAAATTATGGATTCCCGAGAAACTTCTGAAATTTTAGCTTCATTTGGCTTTAAAAACTTGAATAAACAAGTATTTACTTTTAAAATTATATTTATCAGCATGTTCTTTGGTTTAGATATTCCATTCATCTTGAGTGAGCTTGAATCTAAAGAAAAACTTCGTAAATACTTTAATATTTCTGAAGTTTGGAGTGCTGATCAGGTTTACAAAACTTTTATCACTTCAGAACTCCGATAATCTCATTAAAGCATTAAATCGCATTTTAAATTCAAGAAATCGTGTTAAAAGAAGAGGAAAAAAGACTTTTATAGTGGATGCCACACCAGTGAACTTAGATTTTAATTTCTACAGAAATAAAAAGAAAAAAGAACATCTAGAAACTTTGAATTTAAAATGGAGTTATTCATCATCAAAAGGATTTTATATTGGATTTAAAGCAACTGTTGTCATTAATTACGATAGTATGAATCCCGTTTGTATTTTAATCCATTCTGGAGCCCCCAAATGATGCAAAACTTTTTGACAACGTTATGGAAAATCTCCAAAAAAGACGTATAATTCAAAAAGGAGACACAGTAATTTTTGACAAAGGTTATTACAGCTATAAAAACTATCAAATAGGAATTAGCAAATATAAAAATCGTTCCTTTCATTTTTCCAAGAGACAATTTCAAAAGAACCAAACTAGATAATCAATTATCCTACCCATTACATGTATTTAAGAAAACAAAGAAAATCCTGACCGAAAAAAGATTTTACAACAACTTAAAACACGAATTACTAAAAAAACTAGACAACTGGAAAAAATTCAAACCAATAAAGGGGTAAAATTGAAGATTTCTTCAAATTACTCAAACAAGGACTCAACATGAGGCAAATACACAAATACACACCTGAATCAGTTGAAAAAACAGTATATTTAAATGTATTTTTAGGAGCACTAATCATATCGCAAGGATTCTACTCTAAAACAGCCATACAACAATTATCTGAAAACTAAAAAATTCAGACCCCTAAATATTTTTATGAAATTTTGCCAGTATACTCCACAAAATATAATATACTTTTAGCCCCTACACATACAATATTGTATCCCAACTTATATAAAATTGACATAATGCTTTTTAAACATGATTTATTAAATAACAAACACTAAAACACCAATAAGAAATGAATCAATTATTCCCTTTTAACAATCGCATCATTCGGACAATTTTCATAACATAATCCACAATGCAAACAATGTTCCGGCGGAATTTCAAACTTATCGTCAACAAAAACTGGAATCTGCTGCGGACAACATGCCTGACAAGTACCGCAAGCAATACAATCACCAGTTATCTCAAATCCCTTAACTGTTATTTCAACATCACCGAATTTGAAGGATTGTCTGAAAATAGGCTTTTGTGTCAAATCAAAGAATTCCATTTCATAATCTTCAATGCAAAAAGGTTCTAAAATATATCTCGCATTTCCCGGATAAACATTATTCATAAATGGATTGTTTTCAAATATTAAATCAATCCAATATTTTTGATTGTCCAATTTATGAGCTTCACCACTAATTCTAATGGATTTATTGTCTTTTAAGCTTAAATAACTAACCTTTGGATGATTTATTATTTCTGAATAAACATGTTTTCCACGGCCAGTTAGAAAATATATTTTATCATCTTCAATATGCATTATATCAATAATTCTTGATTGAGGATTGCCATTATCATCAACAGTGGATAAAACCGCATCAATCACATCTCTTAATTGTTTAAAACATTCTTCTTTAGTAACCATATTAACTACTCCAATTTAAATATAATCTTTCCTTGAGCCATGTTTGACTCCATCAAAGTATGAGCTTTTCCAATATCTTCCAAATTATAGAATACTCTTGAAATTTCAGGTTTGATGTTATTTTTAATAATGAAATCAAATATGTTGTCCATTATCTCCTGTGTCGGATAATTGCTGAAAAAAGAAGTCAAGTACCTGCCATTTGGGATAATCTTGATTGGATCGAATTCATCCATATACTCAATACCTCCCAAAACACCTGTAACACAGCATATTCCTCCACTGTTAATGCATTTCATTGAATCTTCAAGAGTTTTAGGGCCAATCAATTCCAGTACCTTATCACAATTTAATTTTTCAGCCAAACAACCATCATCAGCAAAGCACTCATCCGCACCATTTGACTTTAACTTACCAAATCTTTCTTCACTTCTGGACGTTGCAAATATTTCACATCCCATTGAGTTTGCAAGTTGCATTGCAGAAAGGCCCAATGCAGAGGTTGCACCTCTGATTAATAGAGTATCATCCTTTACAAGATTAAGTGACATTAAAGACCCATAGGCAGTGAAATAAGTTTCAGGAATTGCTATTATTTCCTCCAATGTCAATTTGTCAAAAACATCTTCATCAATTTTAAAGACAATTTTTTCAGGAAGTAGAGCATATTCGGCATATCCTCCATCAAAACTTCTTCCCATTCCACCCATAAGTGCAGCTATCCTATCCCCGTTTTTAAATCGAGTATTTGATGAATCAACTACTTTTCCAACGCATTCAATACCGGGAATTACAGGCAATTCAATATAATCTTCATCGGCTTCATAATCCCTTAAAATTACTTCAGCCCTGTTAATTCCAAAGCCTAGAATCTTAACTAAAACCCAACCATCTTTAACTTTAGGAATTTCAACTTCGCTGACTTTCAACTCGTCAGCATTACAAGTTTTTTCCAAAACAACTGCTTTCATTATAACACCACTTTCCAGCATTGGGGGTCTGGAGAATACATGTCATGAGTTGTTCCGTAACTTACCGCCGGACACCCTCTGCAGAATCTCAGCAATTCGCATCGGCTGCATTTTTCGAATTTTTCAAATTGTCTGTATTCATCCATATTATCACCCATGAAAATATCATATATTGATTCATTTAAGGCATTTCCAACCTTACTGTCCATTCTGCGACATGCGAATACATCACCTGACGGCAAAATTGTCAAATGACTGTTTCCACAATTGCATCCATCATAGACAATATCATCATTCAAATTTTCTGGAATCTCATATAACCCTTTTTCATATAAGAATAATGTCCATAGATGATCCTTTAGTGTAAAAAATGTTTTGCTGTCTTTATATTCATTGTATTTTTCCCATACCTTTGCCAAAAGGTTTTTATATTCTTCAGAAGTCATTTGTGCCGCTTTTTCAAGGCTTGTCGGACAATATCTTGCAAAGCTGAATAAACATGCATTATTTTCAACAACGACATCAATCAAATCTGGAATTTCATCAATGTTTGTCTTGGAAACTGTCGTCATGATGCTGGCTCTGACTCCTGCATCCTGCAAGATTCTAATTTTTTCAAGTGTAATGTCAAACGAACCGGGTTTTCTAAAATAGTCATGGGTGTCTCTTAGACCATCCAAAGACAGTTGATACTGCCTGCAGCTTAAGCTTTTAAGTCTTTTTGCAACTTCATCGGTAATATGAAAGGGGTTTCCCAGTATTGAATAGTGAATCTTCTTTTCGTGCAACATTTCAAGCAATTGCCAAAAATCAGGATGAAGAATCGGGTCTCCTCCAGTAATGCTGAAATATGGTGTCCTGTTTGTTTTCAGGCAGAATTTTAAGCAGTTATCTAAAACAATTTCCATATCCTCATATTTCATTGTTATTAATTCCTTGTCATTTTCTTCTGAAAAAATATAGCAATGCTTGCATCGCTGGTCACAGTCATCAAGGATATGCCATTGAAATGCAAAAAAATCAGCCATAAAAAACAACTCCTCAAAAAAATAGTATATAAAAAAATAAAATATTTAAGATTGAATTAATCTTAAAATCTGTCTGAACCACAAGCTGTGGTGATATCTGATCCACATGCAGTGTTAATATCAGAACCACAAGCAGAAGCAGCCACATCACTGCCACAAGCAGTGTTAATATCAGAACCACAAGCAGAAGCAGCCACATCACTGCCACAGCAGTGTTAATATCAGAACCACAAGCAGAAGCAGCCACATCACTGCCACAAGCAGTGTTAATATCAGAACCACAAGCAGAAGCAGCCACATCACTGCCACAAGCAGTGTTAATATCAGAACCACAAGCAGAAGCAGCCACATCACTGCCACAAGCAGTGTTAATATCAGAACCACAAGCGGTAGAAATTACATTTTGTGCGATTTTTGATGAGAAAAATTTCTCATTATTATTCCATGCATTAAATTTCATAATTTATCACCTTAAATTTTAATAAAAGTAAACTTTTATTTAATTATAGTATATTTCAGCAGATATAAAAAGAATAAAGTTACCTCCAAGTTACTTAAAACTAATTAATATTGATTAATGAATATTATAACAGTAGGAGACATTATATGAATAATGATAAAAAAGCAGAAAAATGCCCAATGGAACTTGCCATGGAATTGATTAGCAGAAAATGGGTTATTCAAATCTTGAGAGATATGTTTTTTGGAAAAAAACGTTTCAATGAATTTAAAGATGGAAAACCTAATCTATCTAATAAAGTTTTAAGCAATTGTCTAAAAGAAATGGAAGAAAACGGACTTATCTCTAGAAACAACGATGAAGATAAGCAAATTATTGAATACACATTAACTGATAAAGGGAAAAAACTTAATAAGGTAGTTTATGAACTCGCAATGTTTACATTAACTACCGATTTGGGCAATGAATTCTATGATGATGAAACTAAAATCGAATTAGAGAACATATTCAAAAATACATTGATAAACAATTAGGTGAAGGAATAACTCCATTAAGCAAAATCCATATAAAGTTAATGTTATACCAACACTATACAAAATATAAGCACCCACCTAAAAACAGCCAAAACAGCCAAAAAAAATAATTAATTAAAAAACTGTTTTTATGAAAATAAGAATGAATAATAATTGATTAACCTATTTAATAACCGATACTAAGTTATTATCTGATGAAACAAATATTAAAGTTTAATAGATATTATAAAGACTATAAATCATTTAAAAATCTTGTTGCCCGTATACAATACAAAAATAATGTATTTTTCGCCACTACACCATATATTACAGATAATGACCATGAAATAATTATGGTTAATCGCAAATGTTTTTTAAAGCAATAATCAAATGATTCATGAAATCATCTTTTGTTTTTTCATCCAGCTCCAAAATAGACAGATAAGGATTTAAATCCTCAAGCTCCACCAATAATAATTCGCCCTCTTTTGTTCTGCAGGCATCCACTCTTTGGATTCCGTTTTCAATGTCATTCCAAGCAATGAATTTTTCTGCAAACTCCTTATCCCTTTGGCTGAATTCATATTTTTCAAGTTCCCATCGTTTGTCCTTATTCGGAGCATATAATGCATATTCCAAGCTGTCATTGATGAAATAGAACGATACCTCATATTCAAAGTCAATTGCAGGTTGTATTAGCATGTTCACGAGGTTTTTTTCAAATAATTCACTCTTTGTTAGAAATTCCAGACCTATTGAATCTGCACCATCCTTCGGTTTAATGACATACTCTTCACAATCCGGAATCAGATTTATGTTTTCAAGATCATCAATGGTTGGAATAACAGGATATCCATCTAATGTCAAATCCAAAAGGTATTGTTTGCCTTTCATGTCCGCTTTGCCTACAAACTCATTGAAAGTCCTGATATCGTTTGAAGTTACCCTTTTGACAAATGATTCATACTCCTCCTCAAAACCAGTTACAGGACCAGTATTTCTAAAAACGATTAAATCCACATCGTTTTCAAAATCCTTTGAGTTTTTCGGATGACACAATGCAATGTCAAAATGTTCCTTTAATATTCCAGAAATATATAAATCCTCTTCAAAATACTTTCTGCCTTTGGCTTCATAGTACAAATCAGTTAAATACAGTATTTTCACATTTGTTTCCCCCATTACTAAAATTCAAAGTCTGTTGAGATTTCCAATATGCTTTCACTTTCATTCAGGACATTAACCAATCTATCATCCAAATCTGCATGATTGTCATGATAGTCAATTTCACCCAATTCACTTCTAATTGAATATGCCAAACATTCTTCATCCAAGCTAAACTGCGCATTTACATTTTCTTTATTTCCCCGAGCATCAAGCCTAATCCATTTATTAAAATCTTTTAAATACACTGTGTTTAATGCATGAATCATATAACCTTCACTTGCATCATCCGCTCTTGTAAGCAGTTGATAACTGATGCCTGATGGAATTTTATTTGCTCTTAGAAGTGCTGCAAGAAGACATGATTTTGTCCAGCAGATTCCAGTTTTATTTTCAAGCACATCACTGGCGGTTCTTGAAACTATATTTGTTTCAATATCCCATGAGTGAGGAATTTCATCCCTAACAAACATATAACATTGCTTGATGTAGTCCAGTTGATTTTCAGATTCATTTCTTATTCCTGAACATTATCTTGAATAAGTGGATTCATGTAATCAATGCTGGGTGTTTCCATCAAATATTCTTCCATACTATTCTCCCACATATTATAATAGATTAAAAGTAAAATAAAATAAAAATATTTTTTTTATAAATTAAAAAACTTCTTGAAATGAATTTTGCCAGTATACTAACTCTCTTGACTCATCGCTAGAATACCCTTCGCTCCTCGAGTAACCCTCGAAACTGGCAGCCTATCCAATGCTGGGTTTCTTCTAATCATAGACAGTATCAACTTCCCTCATAAAAGGACCGAAGGCATTGGTCATGAAAATGATACGACATTATTGTTTATATAAAATATAATATATAATTATTTCTCAAAATAATAAAAATAAAAAAGAATTAATGAAATTAAATAACAATAATTATTAATTCATGCTGAACAAAATAAAGTGAAAAAAAAGTTAAAAGTTTGAAATTAACCAGTCCATGAAATCAACTTCACCAACTGGAAAATCTAGTTTATCTTCAATCACATATGAAATTACATTAACAGTCTCTTCAATTGACAATTTGCTAACATCAATTTCAGAAATTTTATCACCATATTCTTCAAAAGCCTCTGAAGTACATACTCCCATTGCTTCGGCTTCCAAGTTTTCACGAATCTTGCTTTCAGAATAATCACGAGCTTCAAGTCTTGGACGTAGAATATCAGGATTCACTCTCAAAACTATTACTTTATCTGCTCCTGAGCATAAATGAGCCAAATGCCCTTCAAATATAATTAACTCATCACTTTCAGAAATAATCTCTGAAACTTTCTCATCAAGTGCCTCAATATCAATGATTCTATATCCTTTCTCCTCATCAATCCCTAAAACAAAATCATTTTCAATAGCCAAATCATTAATCTTAATTAACTTGCAGTTTAATTTAGAAGACAATACTTCACTGACAGTTGTTTTTCCAGTGCATGGAGTACCAGTTATAAAAATAGCTTCACTCATAATATCAAAAAAAGAAGAATTATTTTTTAAGAATAATTCTTAAAACATCTTCGTCATCAAGTACATGGTCAGGACCTACTTTTTGACCTGGGAATTTAACTGATGTTCCCCAGACCTTAGCATGACGGAAATTTTTCACAAACTCGCGGTGAAGTTTGCGGCATGCACCAATTACGGTTGTGCCTTTTTTAATGACCAACGGATCGTTCATGTCCGCCTTTCTACCTTGGGGTTTTAAATAAACCCTAACCAAATTAAGATTGTCAAAAATAATATCCTTTAACTCATCAATGTTAGTTTTTTTATCCGCAGAAATTGGAATGAAATCTGGAATGTATTTCTTGAGTTCCTCAAGGTATGAATCATCTACAAGATCCACCTTATTTAATAAGATTTTCATCGGAACATATGATTTATTTCTATCAAGAACATCAATAAATTGATCCATAGTCACATCATCACGGAAAAGTATGTCTGCATTATGCATACCATACTCATTAATGATGGATCTGATAATCTTTTCATCCAAATGAGTAAGCGGACAGGTTGATGAAATGTGAATGCCACCAAGTTTTTTCCTTTTGACAGTTACATCAGGTTCCTTTTCATTAGGTCTGATACCAATGTTTCTCAATTCATTTAAAATCACATCCAAATGCTGTGGGTTTAAAGTATCAAGAACGATTAAAATTAAATCTGCAGTTCTTGCAACGGATAAAATTTCTTTTCCTCTACCTTTACCGCTACTTGCTCCTGTAATAATTCCTGGAATATCAAACACCTGGATTTTTGCATTTTTATGTTCCATAACACCCGGAACAATATCCAATGTTGTGAATTGGTAAGCTCCAACCTTACTTTCAGCGTTAGTAATTTCATTTAAGAGAGTAGATTTACCAACTGATGGAAATCCAACAAGTACAACAGTTGCATCCCCAGTTTTTTTAACGTGAAATCCTTGACCTTTATGGCCACCGCTACTTCTTTGTAATGATTCTTCTTTTAATTTAGATAATTTAGCTTTAAGCTTACCTATATGATGTGAAGTAGCTTTATTATATGGTGTCTTTTGTATTTCATCTTCAATATCTTTTATTTTCTCCTCTATCCCCATTAAATCACCATATTAATTATAATAAAAAAAGAAAGATTAGGAAAATCCTAATCTAACTGCTAGTTAAGCACCAGCAGCCGTATTATTAAAGTTTACTTTAAACAACATCACTCCATTTTCCGTATGGACATTTTCAAAAATGTTTTGACCGGCTCCACCATATAAGTATAATCTAGTAAACATTGAGTTCGCTAGCTCATTACTCATTAAAATTGGAGTGTATTGATTCTTTTCACCAATTAAAAGGAGTGTGTAGTTTGCATCTTTTACATTTCCAACAGACTGATTCTTCATGACATATCCATCTTCAATAACCATTAAGTTTGAAATATTCAATGGATTGTATGGAGTATCATTTACCATAATCTGTTTTCCACTATCAGTATAAACAGCTTCAGTATATGCAGTAGTTGAATTGTTGCCAGAGCCTCTTTGGATTACAGCATTTACAGTCATACCCTGATCATCAAGTAATGCCAGTTTACCAGTTGAACCCGGATTAACTTTTACCTGCTCTGTTGGAACATAGTAATTGTAGTTTTCAGAGCTTTGGTTTGTAAAGTTCCAAGCACCGAAGTAACTCCACCAGCCAGCTTTTTGAAGCATATCAGAAGATGCGACAAATATTACAGGACGTGGATTTTTAGGGTGTGAATATTGGACTACCTCATTTGCTTGAGCCGCTGTTAAGTGATACTTACTTTGTAATGTTTTTTGAGCATCATCTGATTTCATTGGTAAAATATCAATTAAAATATCAACTGATTTACCGGTATCCTCGGTAATATTCACTAATGATTCAACAGCTTTATCACCTGTTGTATCAAGCATTCTAAATATACCTGCAGACAATTCCAGATTATCCGTTGTCATGGCCTGGCCAAGCCAAAATGCACGATCTCCAGATTGTGAACCTCCATCGAATGTTACTTGTTTATCTGCAGCAATCTCAAAGAGGTAACCAAAGTCCCACCAAGATGTCAATACAGTATCATCACTCTGAGTTTCATTAACCCAAGTCATTGCATTCCACATTGAATCGCTTGTGCCTGGAACAACAGATTCAGAAGTTAAGAAAGCACCACAAATACATGGAGTTACTAAAGCAAGTACAATAGCAATTATTGCAATGTGCTTTTTAATTGGAAGTTTCCTTCCAGATGTAGCTTTTGGTTTGAGCACATAAATAGATACTGCACCAATGCCCACAATAGCAACAAACACCAAAATCGCAAAAATGGAATTGACAGTAGAAACTGGAACTGCAACAAAAATAGCTGCAATTGCAGTGATAGCCAATAAAATCCTATCATCGGTTATTTTATTTCTAATATATTCCATCGCAATACTTACAAATATGCCTGTTAAAAGAGCAAATGGCAATACAATTGTAGTAATAAATCTTGAACCTCTTGTTACAGCAAGAGCAGTTACTACAAGCCATACAATAAACAAAGTACCATATAAAAGTGTTAATTTTTTATCAGATAAAATATCAGATACAAATTCAAGATTATATCTGCTTAAATCAATTTTAAGTTTACGTTTATTATCAAGTCTTTTAGATGAGGATAACCTTTCAGATTTTTGTGGTTTAACATTGGATTCTGTTTTAACAGAATTTCCCTTAATCCTGAATATGTTTCTTACGAATAAATATGCAACTGTTAATCCAGCAAATAAAACACCAATACCACCAATACCGTTTACAGCACCATTAGTGTTAGCTAAAAATAATGAATTCATACCGCTTCCAAGCATGGATGGAATTTGCATCTCTGCAACAGAAACAAGTACATTAGGGAAACCGCCAACAACTCTGGAAGCGGATTGTAATGAAAGTAATGAAAGTAAGCTTCCGAATAATCCAGTTACACCATCTAACCCTTTGAATATTGCAAGACCAATGAATCCAATAATTCCCAAAATCAAAATGGATTTTAAAGCATTTTGGTTAATAAACCAATGTAATTTACTTGAATATTCATCTTGAGAATCTTCACCAATATTAAAGTAATAACAAGCGATTAAATAAACAATTGAAAATATTCCCATAAGTCCTATGTAAAATATATAACCTGTCCATGATTGTGAGAACAATCCAATAGATATAATTGATAAAATTGCAAATAGCAATTTATATGCTATTTTTTTCGCTCTTATACTCTCTACAAAGAAGAATATGAAGAACAATGAAAATATGTAATAGAACATATCTGTATCAAAAAATCCCGGAAATGTATGTGCAAAGTAGTTTGGAGCAAGAGCTATAATAAGTGTTGCTACAATTGCACCATACTCATTAGTTAACCTTCTTGAGAAAATATACGCTGGAATTACTGCAAGTGTTGATATAATAGCTCCTGTCCAGAATGCTATTTCTCTAACTGAGTGATCTCCTCCAAAGATATCATGCAAGAAAGAAGTTACATACACAATACCTAGTTCATAATTAATCTGATTACCAGTAGGAGCATACCTGTGCATATCCCACTCACTACCATTTATTATTTGATCACCAACATAACCATGATCAATATAATCTTCAGTCAACCTTAAGTTATAATATGAATCCATTTCACTGAAATAAGGAAGACCTGAAGAATCAACATATTCTCCTTTAGCTTCATCAGTAATTAAAGGTAAATCAGCAGCAGGCATTTTAAGAGCAAAAACAACTGCGAGCAGAATTAAAATAATAAAAACTGATTTGACTATTGTCATCTTTGTTTCTTTATTCATCGAATTCCTCGTTTTAATTCGTTTAAAAAAATATTGTTTCAAATTTCAAAACAATAAATAATTATTGAAATAAATTTAAATGCAAAATAAAAATATTGAAAGAAAGAATATTTTTATTAGATTATATTTTTATTTTTCAACATTATTAAGCATTATGCATATCATAAATGTTAACAAAATTGATTACAATTTAGAAAATGTTAAAAAAAGAAAGAAATAACCTAAAAGAAATAAAAAAATATCCTCAAAAAATATGATTATAATGTATATTTGATTAAAAATAAAATAAAATTAAAAAATTATTTTAGTTTACTTTCAAGTTCATCAACGGAACATGTGAATTTGCATTTTGGAAATCCTTTACATCCAATAAATTCACCATAACGTCCCGAACGTTTTAAAAGTGGTTTGCCACAATTCGGACACTTACCAACTTCAGTAGGTTTGTGAATTTTAGTTTTATCTTTTCCACAGTTAGAATCCAAACATGCACGCTGGCGAGGTTTACCGAATGAGATTATAGGAAGTCCACATTTTTCACAAGTTTTTTTAAGGAAGTTGGTACCTTTTGGAATAGAATAACTAGTAGTGCAATCCGGATAATTAGCACAACCAACAAATGAACTTTTAGTCTTTGGAGAATATCTTTTTACAAGATTGCCTCCACAAGTGGGACAGGTTCCAATAATGTTACTTTCCTGATATGATTCATATAATTTAGAACCAATCTCATTTGAATTTTTAGTAATATCCTCTAAAATAACTTTAACATCTTTTTCCCCTTCATCTATGATTTCTCTACGAGTTGATTTATTATTGCTAATACCATCAAGTTTGATTTGCAGGTCACGAGTAAGTTCCTCTGAAGTTAAATTATTACAATAAATACTCAAAGTATCAATCATGTTTTCACCTAATTGATTCACTTCAATTTGTTGAGTGCCTGTTATGTATTTACGGTCATACAATTTATCAATAATATCTGCACGAGTTGCTTTAGTACCAAGTTCTCTTTTTTCAAGTTCTTTAATAAGTGACGCTTGATTATATCTTGCAGGAGGTTTAGTTTCTTTTTCATCAGAAATTAACTCCAGGACTTTCATTAAATCATCCTCTTTAATATCAGGGAATATTTCATCATCAATTTTTCTAAATGGATAATGTTCCATCCAACCCTTATGAGTAACTCTTCTACGTTTAAAACGAAACTTTTCACCTTCAATGTCCAATGTAGCACTCATTGTTTCGAATTTAGCTGCTTCAAAGAACACTGAAATAAATCTATAAACAATAAGCTCATAAATCTTTTTATCATCTTTAGATAAGCCTTGGGGTAAAATTCCAGTTGGATGAATTGCAGGATGTGCTGCATCATCCTTTTTACCATTGTTCGGTTTTAATTTAGATGGAAGCTGATCAATATGCTTTTTAAATTCACCATCATACCCTAATTGAGTAAATATTGATTTAAAATCAAGACTTTCAGGTAATTTTTGTGAAGAGGTACGAGGGTAAGAAGTATAACCTGAAGTATAAAGATTTTGAGCAATAGTTTGTGTTTTTTTAGGGGAAAATCCGAATACATTATAAGCTTCAGATTGAAGTCCTCCTAAGTTAAATGGTACCGGAGGTTTTGTTGTGGAATTGGAAAAGCTGATTCTATCAACAATAGCATCTTTTCCTTGACATTTAGTCATGATTTCCTCAGCTCTATCCCTATCAAAAATTTTACCATCAATATGATTGACTTCAATGTTTCCTTCAACAACAGCTTTGATTAACCAATAAGGTTCTGGAACAAAATCCTTAATTTCTTTTTCCCTTTCAACCAAAATTGATAAAGTAGGTGTTTGAACACGGCCTGCTGATAATTTTAAAAATCTGTGTTTAGCATTGCTTACTGATTTCATTAAAGCTTTGGAAATGTTTACTCCGAAATAATAATCCAATACATGTCTTGCAATACCAGTATCTACCTGATTCATATCCAATTCTATTCTATTGTCATAAGCTTCAAGCAAGTCTTTTTTGGTTAATGTGGAAAATTTCATACGAGAAACTTTATCTAAATTTTCTTGACCGCAAGCGTATTTTAATGCATTATAACCAATTAATGTTCCTTCAGTATCATAATCACAAGCATGAATATATGAGTCCGCATTTCTTCCAAGTTTTTTAATAGCCCTCACATAATCTTTAGTAAATCCGCTTCCCCTTTTATTAACTTCATAAGCCGGAGCCCAGTGAAGATCAAAGTAAACTTTATCTTTTGGGTTATCAGGAGTAAGTGAATAAAGGTGTCCGACAGCAGATACAACCGTAATATCTTTTGAACCCTTTTTGAGTTCCCAATATTTTACTTTTTTATTATATACTTTCTTTTTTGCACTTGGTGAAAGTGCTTTTGCTATTTTTTCAGCAGATGTTGGCTTTTCACATACAATTACTTCATGCATTTTATACAACCCTCAAAGTTTAAAAAAAAATAATACTGGATATAATATAAAATAGTATGTTATATAAAAATATTTTGAAAAAAGTTGAGATTAGAAAATTTAAAAAAAGTTATAATTCTTCATTATAAAAACGGTAAAAATCAGCACAGAAGTCACAGATCGGGTACTTACCATTACGATAATATCCAAGTTCCGCCTTATTCATATCAAATTTTTTACCACATATGAAACAAGTTTCAATTTTTTCTTCCGTCATTTTAAGACCTTAAAAAATAAAAAAAGAATAGGTTAGAATCTTAACCTATATTGTATTTTTGTAAGAGTAAAATCTCTTCAGTAGAGACTTTTCCACCATTTTTGAATTTAGCAAAGATTTCTTCAGCTCTTTCTTTTTCTTCACGGTTTCTATTAGATCCGCTAGAAGGTTTGTTATCATTTCTTCTTTTCTTAGGTCTATGGGAACCTAATTTTTTGTTGATAACATGAATATCACTTAAGATATTTTTAAATTCTTCATGTTTAGCAGAAGCATTTTTACGTGCTTCAATGAAATTTTTGTGTGCTTCGTCAGCAGCAGTTCTTATATCATCAGTTTTTCTGAAGTAAGTAAGCATTTCTTCATGAGCCGCTTGGGCTTTTTCAGAAAGAGTGATAACTTTTTCGTGTTCTTCTTCAGATAATTTTTTGAGTTCTTGAGATTCGCCTTGAACAGATTCATCTTCATGAATTTTCATTAATTGTTTTCTGAGATCATTTGCATTTTTAACAAGCTGATTTTCTTTTTTAATGTCTAAAACACGAGTTTCAATGATTTTATCAATTTTTTTGATTTCATTTTCTATTTTAATTTTATCGCGTTTACCAGAAGACCATTCTAAACTTTTAATTTTATTGTTAGCTTCATTACGAGCTTTTTTGGCGGATTCAACAGCTTTATTGATTTCATTACGTTCATTTCTAAATTCAATAGCTTTGTTTAAGTTTTCTTTTAAAGATGCGTTTAATTCATCTCTAATTTTACGTTGTTCTTTAGCCATTCTGTTGAAATTTTCTCTTTCTTCAGCCACTTTAGCAATTTCAGCTTCTTTTTCATCTTTTTGTTTTCTTACACCTTCCATGGTGTCAGCAAGGACAAAATCAGATTTAGGAAGAGTATTTTTTTCTTCAGCTTTTTTTTCTACAGTTTCGTTTCCAGCATTATCAGTGGTTAATTGATTAAGGATTTTTTCTGAGACTTTGCATAAGTCTTTTTCATCTATTACAACATCAGCAATTTCTTTTACAGAATCTTTTGCATTGAATGCAATTCCGCAACCTGCTGATTCAATCATGGAAATGTCATTAGCGCCATCTCCAACAGCAACTACTTCATCTAAAGTAATTCCTGCTTCTTCAACAAGCCCGTTTAAAACATCTAATTTAGAACCAGATACTAAAGGACCAGTCACTTCACCAGTTAATTTACCATCTTCGACTGTGAAACTATTAGTGTAAACTTTGTCTACACCAAGTTTATCTTTTATTTTTTCAGCCACTACATCAAAACTACCGCTAATAATAGCCACATCTAAGTTATTATCTTTTAAAGATTTGATAGTTTCTAAAGCACCAGGTATTAAAGGGAGTTCGTCAGCAACTTTTTCGATATCTTCAATAGATATACCCTCAAGAAGTTGAACTCTGTCTTTAATAGAAGTTTCAAAGTCAATTTCCCCTTGCATAGCTTTTTCAGTAATTGCAGCTATGTCTTCTTCAACATTTGCTATTTTTCCTATCTCATCTATTGCTTCACCATCAATAATAACATTATCTAAGTCAAATACTACAAGTTTAATCAATAATACCACCAATTATATTAAATCTAGCTCACTTAATCTATCGTAAGCTCTTTCGACACCTAATTTAGCGTCACTTTTAGTTTTAGCTCCAGTACAAACCACTTTACCTGAGCCAAATAATAATAAAACCACTTTAGGGTCAGATAATCTGTATACTAAACCAGGGAATTGTTCTGGTTCATATTCAGTATTTTCAAGTTCTAAAGCTACGGCTTCTAAGTTTAATGTGGATTCCAAGTTAGCAGAAGCCACAATATTCTGAATTTTAATTTCAAACTCATGAGGAATTTCAGTATCAATAGTCCTCATTAAATCTACAGTTTTTTTGATTGCTAATTTAGAATCATCTATAGATTTTGCTCCAGTACATACAAGCTTACCAGAGCTAAATATTAATGCTGCTGTTTTAGGATCTTTAAGTTTAAATACTAATCCTGGAAACTGTTCACGATTAAAATTAACCCCTTCTAAAGCTTGGGACACTTCAGTAAGAACAATGTCTTTACCAATGCTTGCAGAAGCAACAATGTTTTCAATTTTTATCTCAACATCGGTCAATTTAAAACCTCCTTAATTATTAAAAGTAGAATAGTAAAATTTAAGAAAACAAAAAATCAGTTAAATTTTTACTAATAAACTATTTAATTTAAATAGTATATAAAGGTATGTTTATTTAAATAATATATAAAAAATTTTAAAGAAAATTATAATTTTTTTAATTTTGAAAATAAGATTTTATTTATATATAAAATTAAAATAATAATAAGATAATAGTTATTTATAAATGTTACTACTTTTTAGTAACTTTTTTAAAAAAATATTAGATTATAAAGATTAATACAAAATAATTTTTGTTAATTAGATGATAACATGATAGAAGTTGAAGTGAAAGCTAAAATCACAAGCTTTAGTGAAATGGAAAAAAAATTAGAGAATATTGGGGCAACAAAAAGCAAAAAAGAGTTTCAAGAAGACATATACTTCAATAGCCCTATTGTAAACTTTGCTGAGAGTGATGAAGCATTAAGAATTAGAACAACAAAAGAAAATGACAACGTTGATATATTTATAACTTACAAAGGCCCGAAAATTGATAAAAAATCAAAAACCAGAAAAGAAATTGAAATGAAAATAGAAGATGCTGAAAAATGTTCAGACATCTTTGAAGCAATCGGTTTTAGGAAAGTAAGAACTGTCAGAAAAAATAGACAATACTATACTTATGAAAACTTCGAAATATCCCTAGACGATATTGAAGGACTTGACCCTTATATGGAAATAGAAATTGGATTAAAAGATGGAGAAGATTATTCTAAAGCTCAAAAATCTATTTTTGATTTATTTGAAAAATTAAACATAACAGAGGGCTTTGATAGAACTTCCTATTTGGAGCTTTTGGAAAACTTAAATATAACTAATTAATATATATTATATATTCAGATTAATTTTTATAAGATGTGATTATATTGCAATATTTTATCAGTCATTATAACAAAGAATATGAGTTAAATTTTCCGGAAGATTTACTCATTTATGATACAACATTAAGAGATGGAGAGCAAACCCCTGGTGTTTGTTTTAGTTTTGATGAAAAATTAGAAATAGCTAGAAAACTTGATCAATTCAAAATTCATCAAATTGAAGCTGGTTTTCCAATAGTTTCTGAAAAAGAAAAGGAAACTGTAAAGGCAATTGCCAATGAAGGTCTTGATGCTACAATTTTAGGTTTGACTAGAACTAAAACAGAAGACATTGATGCAGCTCTTGATTGTGATGTGGGGGGGATCATTACTTTTGTTGGAACTTCTGACATTCATTTAGACCACAAAATGCACATAACACGCCAAGATGCAATTAACCTATGCGAAACTGCAATTGATTATGCTAAAGATCATGGATTATACGTTGCATTTTCAGCAGAAGATGCTACAAGAACTGATATTGAATTTTTAAAAAGAATTTATTCAAAGGCAGAAGAATGTGGTGCTGACAGAGTACACATTGCAGATACTACTGGTGCAATAACACCACAAGGTATCGATTATCTTGTAAGAGAACTTGTAAAAGATTTAGATATAAACATTGCACTTCACTGTCACAATGACTTTGGTCTTGCTGTTATCAACTCAATTACCGGTATTTTGGCAGGAGCAAAAGGTATTTCCACAACTGTTAATGGTATTGGAGAAAGAGCAGGAAATGCTTCATTAGAAGAATTAATTATGGCTTTAAAAATACTTTACGGTAAAGATTACGGATTTAAAACCAAATACATTAAAGAATTGTCCAATATTGTATCAGAAGCCAGCGGACTTCCAATTCCATACAATAAACCTGTTGTTGGAAATAATATATTTAGACACGAATCCGGAATTCATGTTGATGCAGTTATCGAAGAACCCCTATGTTATGAACCATATGTTCCAGAATTAGTTGGACAAAAAAGACAACTTGTTTTAGGTAAACATTCAGGATGTAGAGCTGTGAAAGCTAAGTTAACTGAATGTGAACTTGATGTGAGTGATGATGAACTTATTCAAATCGTCAGAGAAGTTAAAAAATCCAGAGAAGAAGGAAAATATATCAATGATAAAGTATTCAAAGAAATAGTTAAAAAAATCAGCAAAAAGGAATAGATTAGGATGAATATTACTGAAAAAATATTATCTGCAAAAGCAGGCCATGAAGTAACATCTGGCGAAATCATTGAAATTCCCGTTGATCTTGCAATGTCGCATGACGGAACCTCACCACCAGCTATTAAAACATTTGAAAAAGTAGCGAAAAATGTATGGGATCCTGAAAAAATAGCCATTATATTCGATCACAACATTCCTGCAAACACAATAGGTTCTGCAGAATTTCAAAAAGTCTGTCGTGACTTTATTAAAACACAAAATATTACTAAAAACTTTATTCATGGTGAAGGAATATGTCATCAAGTTGTTCCTGAAATGGGATTAGTTGAGCCTGGGATGGTTATTGTTGGTGCTGACTCACACACATGTACTTATGGTGCATTTGGAGCATTTTCAACAGGTATGGGTGCAACTGACCTTGCAATGGTTTGGGCAACTGGTAAAACATGGTTTATGGTTCCTGAAGCAATTAGAATGAAAGTTGAAGGTGAATTAAACCCATATATTGCACCAAAAGATATAATTTTAAACATTATCGGAGAAACCGGAATTGCAGGAGCAACATACAGGACTGCTGAATTCTGCGGTGAAACTATAGAAAAAATGGGAGTTGAAGGAAGAGCAACCATGTGTAATATGGCTATTGAAATGGGTGCTAAAAATGGTATAATGGAACCAAATCGTGAGGTTATTAACTATATCTGCCAAAGAACTGGCAAAAATGAATCTGAATTAAATATTATAAAGTCAGATGAAGATGCAGTTTATTCAAAAGAAATGCATTTTGACATTGAAGGCATGGAACCGCAAATTGCATGTCCAAATGATGTGGACAATGTTAAGGGAATTTCTAAAATTGAAGGAACTGTAATAAATCAATGCTTAATCGGTTCATGTACCAACGGTAGACTTTCTGATTTAAAAGATGCAGCAGAAATATTGGAAGGTAAGAAAATTAACGATGACATCAGATTAATTATTCTTCCAGCTTCAAGAGAAATCTACAAGCAAGCAATGCATTTAGGCTATATCGATACATTTATAGATGCAGGAGCTATTATTTGCAATCCAGGATGTGGACCATGTCTTGGAGGACACATGGGAGTATTATCCGAAGGTGAATCATGTATTTCAACAACCAATAGAAATTTTAAAGGTAGAATGGGTGATCCGAAGTCTTCAGTATATTTATCTAATTCAAAAGTAGTGGCAGCATCAGCAATTAAAGGTGTTATTACTAATCCAAAAGATTTATAGTGATTTAAATGTCTGAGCCGAAAAATGAAGCAAATAGAGGTCTTATTGATAAGATAACTCAAGTAGAACAAGAATATGGTAAAAATTTCTCAAATACTCAAAAGATTTTATTAACAACTGACGGATCAATTACAGCAATATTAGATGTTTTATATGGGAAAATAACATTGTCTACCCTTGATCAGCATTTCGAGGATGCGGACGAATATCATGCTAAATTAGTCAATGTTAATAAAGGGGATGAAATTAATTACCGTGAAGTTATAATGCATAGAAACGGGAAGCCTTTAATATATGCAATATCACACATTCCGTTATCTAGATGCACTAAAGAAGTTTGTGCTGATTTAATCAGAGCAGATATACCAATTGGTAGAATCTTAAAAAACTACAATATCGAATCAAGAAGAGAAATCAATAACATATACATTGAAAAACCTAATGAAACTTTAAAGGAATTATTTGGCACTGACGAAGACATGCTTGCAAGAGACTACGTCATTATCAACCATGACAAGATATTAATGTGGATTAAAGAAGTGTTCCCAATCAGCTATTTTACAGAAATATAATTAGGTGTAGAAAATGGGTGTTAAACTAAAAGATATAATTGAACCAGAATCAATTAGTTTTAAAGATTTAGAAGGAAGAACTGTATCAATTGATGCATTCAATACACTTTTCCAATTCTTATCTACAATCAGACAAAGAGATGGCAGACCCTTAACTGATGAAAATGGAAACATCACATCCCATTTAAGCGGAATATTATATAGAAACTCATCAATGGTCGAAAAAGATATAAAACCAATTTATATCTTTGATGGAAAAGCACCCGAACTAAAAAGTGAGACTCAAGCCAAAAGAAGAGAAGTTAGGGAAGAAGCTGAAAAAATCTACAAAGATGCATTATCAAGAGGAGATGCTGAAAAAGCGCGTAAATTTGCAATGAGATCATCGAAATTATCACCTGAGATTATTTCATCTTCTAAAAAGTTATTAACATTAATGGGAATTCCTTATGTTGATGCAAAAGGCGAAGGTGAAGCTCAAGCAGCATATTTAGTTCAAAATGGAGATGCTTATGCAGTTGCATCACAAGACTATGATTGTCTATTGTTTGGAGCTAAAAGAGTTGTTAGAAATCTTGCTGTCAATTCAAATCTTGGGAACCTAGAGTTCTATCAATTGGATAAAGTTCTAAGAGAATTAGATATAACAAGAGAAGAATTAATTGACATGGGAATATTAATTGGAACTGATTTTTGTGATGGTTTAAAAGGCGTAGGTGCTAAAACAGCACTTAAATTAGCTCATAAAGGTCAATTAAAAGAAAAAATAGCAGAACTTCAAAAAGAATCAGCTCATGATTTAGATGAAGTTCGTGAAATCTTCTTAAACCATAATGTAAATACTGATTATAAAATCAAATGGGAAAAACCTCAAAAAGATAAGATTATTGAATTTTTATGCTATGAACATGGATTTTCCGAAGATCGTGTTTTAAAAGCATCAGATAAACTTAAAAACTTAAATTCATCGCAAGGAAGTCTTGATGCTTGGTTTTAGATTGATTCCCAAGTTAAAGCTTCCATCTCTATATCATACCAATCATAATGATAATATTCCGGATATTCCCCGCAAACAGCCAAAAGTTCAATAAATCCATCGTCCGGTTTAAATTCTTCAATTAATTTTTTATAAGCAACATATTCCTTTGTGCCTCCCCTATAAGGATTTGGTGGAATATGCCAAATTAAGTTTTTATCCTCATCAAAATATTGTAATGGATTTTCTATTTCACCATAATAATCCATGTCCAATATCCCTTTAATTTGAACATCTTTAACGAACCTATGAGTAACATGGAAAACAATAATACAATTATTTAAAAAATTCATTTTATTCCTCAATTAATATGGTGGGAAATCTTTGCCAAATACCTTTTCTGCATACCTCATAGCTATATGAACCTGATTTTCATGTTTTTTCAACATTTCTCTTTCAAAATGATCTCTAGAAGGTGAACTTAAAATTAAATTGAGTAACTCTTCATAGGTTTCAATTGCCAGACTCTTGTTAAAATTATATTTTTCAATAATCTCCGAGTTTAATTTTTCAAAACACGGAAATTCCAATGTTTTGCATACGGTTTCAGTGGAAAAATAAGTCATCCTAATTAATGGAGATACTGACGAAACTAGAACATGATTTCCCAGCTTAATAAGTGGAGGAATACCTGTTTTTTTATATCTCTCCATTGAAGTTAATTTATCATAATTTTTAAGATTATAGCAATGAAGCTCTGTGTAAAAATCAGGACATAGATATTCAATTAAACCTAAAACTTTTTGACCCAACTCAGATTTATAATACTCTTTATCAACAGTCGAAATATATGGAGTTTTATCAAAATTATAAAAATAGAATTGTCCAGAGGATAGATTTTCATCTTTAATTCTTTTAATGAACTTTAAAGATGTGGTACCTTCATTTCCATGAAGTCCACCAATAAATAGTTTTGTTGGACCTTCACCATTATCAATATATTTAAAAAAAGACATGAAAATAAAAATTGAAGGAATTTATGTTCCTTCTTGCCAATTAGACATATAATCTTTTTGTTTATCAGTTAATGAGTCAATTTTAATACCCATAGCTTTTAATTTCATTGTTGCTACACTGTAGTCGATTTCATCTGGTGCCTTAGTCACACCTACAGATAAATCATTTTCAAGAATATGTTTTGCAGATAATGCTTGTACAGCAAAACTCATATCCATAATTTCAGCAGGATGTCCTTGTCCACGTGCAGCTGATAAATTTACAAGACGACCATCAGCTAAAAGATAAATCTTACGTCCATCTTTAGTGGTAAACTCTTCAATACTTTCACGTACTTCTTTTACCTCAGTTGAAATAGCTTCTAAATCTGGTCTGTTGATTTCAACATTAAAATGTCCTGAATTTGCAAGCATGCACCCGTCCTTCATGTATTTGAAATCATCCCCACTTATAATATCTGAATTACCTGTTACTGTGATGATTAAGTCTGATTGCTTTACTGCTTCCCTTATGGTCATTACTCTGTACCCATCCATTCTTGCTTCAAGTGCTCTGATTGGGTCTACTTCAGTTACAATAACATCTGCACCAAGACCATCAGCTCTAAGTGCAAGTCCTCTTCCACACCATCCATAACCACAGATTGTTACTGTTTTTCCTGCGATTACCATGTTGGTTGTTCCCATTATCGCATCAAAACTTGATTGACCAGTTCCATATCTGTTATCAAATAAATATTTAGTATAAGCATCATTTACAGCAATAACTGGAAATTTTAATGCCCCATCAGCATGCATTGCTTGTAATCTGTGCACACCAGTAGTAGTCTCTTCACAAGCTCCTTTAATACGACTTAATAATTCAGTCCTTTCATTGTGAAGCACCATAATCATGTCTGCACCATCGTCAATAATTATATCGGGTTTATGATCAAGTACCATATTAATAGTTTGATAATATTCTTCATCATCTTGTTCCCTCCAACCATAAACATTTAAACCCAAATCAGCAGCACCGGCAACTGCATCATCATGAGTGGATAATGGGTTACAACCAGTCATTGCTACTTCAGCCCCACCTGCCATTAAAGTCAAACCTAAATTAATAGTTTTAGGCTCCAAATGTAAACATGAACCAATAGTAATGCCTTTAAAAGGTTGGGTCTCCAAATACTCTTGTTTAATGTGTTCTAAAACAGGCATATGTTTTTGAACCCATTCAATTTTCCTGATACCCTCAGGTGCCAAAGATATATCTTTAACTTTACTCATAAAAATTACTCCTAATAAGAATTATACAGTAATAATTATATTATTTATAACCTTTAAATTATACTATTTTTTATTTCAGAATAAAAAAATAATAAATAAAATAATACACGACAATTAAATACTTAAAAAATACCATATTATTCCAATTAATAGGCATTGAATGTGTTTTAATAAAATTTTAAATTTAAATGAAAACAACATTAATTAAACAGACGAATTGTAAAAAATACTTTTTAAAATTCAAAATCAGTATTAAAAACAGATATTTGTAAAAAGGAATTTAAAAAAACATTAATTAAATCTGTAAATTATAATAATTTTAATAAAAACCCCAAAAAACAAAAAGTATAAATATAATACAGTAATAATATATTATTGTTAGATGCCGGGGTGGCTCAGCTGGTTAGAGCGCACGGCTCATAGGGTAATAATGCAGTGCTCTGACGTATTCCTGGGATACCGTGAGATCGCGGGTTCGAATCCCGCCCCCGGCATCCTAAAAATCCCAGGAAGTTCATCTAACTTATTTTTTAAAAAACTTATTTTCAAATAATAATAATAATAATAATAATAATTTTATACTCTTTTTATCAAAATAATAAACAATTGTTAAATTACTTGAGGTTTGAAATGTTATATAATACACTTGGAAAAACTGGTCTTAAAGTATCAAGACTTGGTTTTGGAACTATGAGATTGCCTACAATCAATTCCAATGCAGATATTGATAAGCAAGAAGCATCTGAAATGTTAAGTTATGGAATTGAAAATGGAATTAATATAATTGATACAGCTTACCCTTACCACAGCGCAGGAATCGACGGTAATGGAAACAGTGAAAAATTTCTTGGTGAATTTCTAAAAGAAAACAATTTAAGAGATGAAATCTTACTACAAACAAAATCACCATCCTGGTTAATAGAAAAGAAAACTGATTTTGAATATTATTTAGATATTCAACTTGAAAAATTGCAAACAGACTACATTGACCTTTATCTCCTACATTCACTAACCGTTCCGGATTGGAATAAGGTACATGATTTGGAAGTGCTTGATTTTTTAGATGATTGTTTAAGTAGTGGTAAAATCAAACATGTTGGATTTTCATCCCATATTGAAATAGATTATTTAATTGAAATACTTGATGAATATCCTAAATGGGAAGTTGCACTAACTCAGATGAATTATCTTGATGAGTATTACCAATCAGGTGTAATGGGCCTTAATTATTTAAAAGAAATCAATATGGGGAGTATGGTTATGGAACCTCTTCGTGGAGGAAGACTTGTTCAAAACATCCCCAATGAAGTTCAAGAATTATGGTCTACAGCAGAAAAGAAAAGAACTCCTGTTGAATGGGCATTGCAATATTTATGGAATAGAAATGATGTTGATTGTGTATTCAGCGGTATGAACAGTTTAAATCAAGTTAAAGAAAATGTTAGAATTGCATCTATTGAAGATAAAATAAGTGAAAATGATCAGGAATTGATAAGGGAAGTTGCAAGAACTTATAGAACTTTTCTTGGAAACAGTTGCACCCGGTGTGGTTACTGCATGCCTTGTCCGCATGGTGTTGATATAATAAATTGTTTAACTGAATATAATATTGCACACATGATGCAGAATCCTAAAGCTAGTGCTATGCAATATTTCACATTAATAGATGATGATTCAAGAGCAGATAGTTGTATAAACTGTGGAGAATGCATACCATTCTGTACACAAATGTTAAATATTCCAGAAGAACTTCAAAAAGTATACGAATACTTTGGTAGTGAATTTAATCATTTTTAAATAGGTGAAAAAATGCCAACAAGATATATAGGTGACGGATATTGGGAAATAGTCTCCCGTCAAATGAGTATTGTTACAAGAAGCGAACAACAAAAATTTAAAGATACTAAGATTACTGTGATTGGATGTGGTGGTATTGGAGGTCAAACCATTGAAATGCTTGCAAGAATGGGTGTTGGAGAAATTATTCTAGTTGATGAAGATTCCTTTGACATGTCAAACTTAAATAGGCAGAATTTTGCAAATTTAAATGGTATTGGAATAGCCAAAAGTGAAGTTGCAAAAGACAAAGTCAGGTTAATAAATCCATATGTAAAAGTAACTGGATTTAATGAACATGTCGATGAGACCAATATTGATAAGATTATTGGAGATTCAGACATTGTTATTGATGCTCTTGACAATGTCCTAACAAGAGTCATTTCATCAAGAAAAGCTATTGAGAAAAAAATTCCATTCATACATGGAGCCATTCATGGAACTCTTGGTCAAGTTACAACATTCTTGCCCAATACTAAAAGTTATGAAGAAATGTTCAACCTCCCATCATTTGGGAAAGACTTAACTGAAGAAGTCACTGAAAGTTTAAAAAATATTACATCAGGTACGCCGCCAGTTATCGGGCCAACCCCAAATTTAATTGGCTGTCTTCAAGCGATGGAAGCTTATAAAATCATTACTGGTGTTGGAAAAGTTACTGTTGCCCCAAAAATTTTAACATTTGATTTATTGGATTTAGGTTCATTTTTACTAGAAGAAATCTAAACATTAAATCAAAATTTTATTCATTTTGTATATTGATTTGAACAAAAATATACTTATATCATAAATTAATATTAATAACTCTATTAAAAAATATAAAATCTATACATTAATATACTAAAACTTGCATAATGCCAATATATAACTATTTTTTACAAATGTTTATATACTAATAGATTAAGATATAACATGCAATGGAAAATATTTTCCGACTATGTTAAATTAATCATGATTAATTTATTATGGAGCTTGATTTAATGAGCGATATCCCAGAAGAAAAAATCGAAAGAATAACCGAAATAATGAAAGAGGACAATATTAAATTTATCCGTTTACAATTTGTTGATATTAATGGTACTGTAAAAAACATTGTAATACCATTCAATCCTGAAGATGACATGAGTGAACTGTTCAACGAAGGTATGTTATTTGATGGTTCATCAATTGCAGGATTTGTTGGCATCAATGACAGTGATTTAGTTTTAAAACCAGATATTAACACATATTCAAGACTTTCATGGAGACCGGAGGAATCTGCAACATGCAGATTTATCTGTGATGTATGGACTCCTGAGAAAAAACCATTTGCAGGAGATCCAAGAGGAGTACTTAAAAAATCATTATCCCATATTGCAAAAATGGGATTAAAATACAATATTGGTCCTGAACCAGAATTCTTTATTGTAGACATTGATGAAAATGGATATCCTATGCCTTATGACAATGCAGGATACTTTGATGTTGAACCTCTCGATAAAGGACCTGACTTCAGAAGAGAATTAACATTAAACTTAGAAGATCTAGACTTTGAAGTTGAAGCATCCCACCATGAAGTAGCTCCCGGCCAAAATGAAATTGCATTTAAATTTAAAGATGCGCTTAAAACTGCAGACGCAGTAATTACATTTAAACAAGCAATTAAAGCTATTGTAGACAACATGGCGACTTTCGATCAATTAGATTATAGAGTAACATTTATGCCAAAACCGTTTTTCGGTGTAAGTGGCAGTGGAATGCACTGTCATCAATCCGTATTTAAAGGAGATAAAAACCTATTTTCAGACCCTGATTCTGAAAATGGACTTTCAAAAGATGCTCTTTACTTCATGGGAGGATTATTAAAACATGCCCCAGCAGTTACTGCTATTACCAACCCTATAGTAAATTCATATAAACGTTTAGTTCCGGGTTATGAAGCGCCGGTTTACAGAGCATATGGTCTTAGAAACAGATCTGCATTAATTAGAGTTCCGGCAGCACGTGGAAAAGCAACCCGTATTGAATATAGATCCCCTGATCCTGCATGTAACCCATACCTAGCATTTACTGTTATGCTTGAAGCGGGTATTGATGGTATTGTCAATAAGATTGACCCGGGTGAACCTGTAGAACTTGATATTTATAGCATGAGTGAAGAAGAAAGAATTGAAAGAGGAATTAAAGTCTTGCCAACAAGTTTATGGGAAGCATACCACTCACTTGAAGAAGATCCATTAATTCTTAATGCGTTAGGCTCTCATGTAAGTGAAAAATTCTTAGAACTTAAATACAAAGAATGGGATGAATACCGTGTTCAAGTATTTGGATACGAACAGAAAAAATATTTAGATATCTGATCAAAATATTGTTTTTTAATTTTTTAAATGGATATTGACTGAGAGGCTTTTTTATGTCAGAATCGGAACATCGAATGATTGAAATTTTAAGGATACTGAGTGAACAGGAAAAACCTACTGGTTCCAAATTAATTGCTGATGAACTGAAAAACAAAGGATTTAATCTTGGCGAACGTGCAGTCAGATATCATATGCAGATATTAGATGAAAAAGGTTTTACTGAAAGAATTGGAAATTCTGGAAGAAAAATTACAAAACTTGGTCTTGAAAAATTAGAAAAAGGATTGATTTATGATCAAGTTGACTTCATTTATTCAAAATTTGAAGAAATGATATATTTAACTGACTTCAACTATATGACACAAGAAGGAAAAGTTGTTGTCAATACCTCCACCATCTATAATGAAGAATCAGTTGATATAATTAAAAATATTATCCAAAGTGACCTTTCTGTTAGCCCTTATGTTAATTTAAATCGTATTGGCAATAATGGTGAAATGGAAGTAACAACATTATGTGGAACAACAATTGATGGAGTGCTGCTTAATGAGGGAATTCCTTCACAACCAAAATATGGAGGACTACTAAAAATTGAAGATTCTGAACCTGTCAAATTTACTGAATTAATATCCTACAAAAAAACATCTGTTCCCCCACTTGAAGCATTTTCAGCAAAAGGATGCACATCAATCATGGATGTAGTTGAAAATGGTGAAGGAATTATACCTGCAAATTTCAGATTAATACCTGGAATCGGACGAGAAAAAGCTATAAATATCATTAATAAATTAGATAAAATAGGAATTGGTGGTGTAATAGCTATTTCTGAAGAAGAAAAAGATATTTTAGGACTTTCTGTACCTGAAGGAATGGTTGGAATATCAATAGTTGGTGGAATCACACCATTTTGTGCAGTTCAAGAACAGAATCAGGATATTGAAATAAAAATAGCAGAGGAAATTAAAGATTTTAAAACCTTGTCTCCAATAACCTCAAAGATTAAACCCGTTTTAAAAGATATAAAACCTACTCCTCAACAAAAAATATCATTTTTACTTTCAAAAACATGGAATTTGATACAACAAGTCAATTTTGACATTGAAAAACGAAAAGGAGATATCATATCCAATGTTTCTTTTATTGATAAAGATAAAATAGACAAATCATTATCTGTAATGGAAGAAACATACAATGATAATCCAAAATATATTAATCCTTATTATAAATTAATTAACCATCCAACTAATGATTCAAAAATAGGCATTGCAACAATCTGTAGTTTAAGTATTGATGGAATTTTAATAGACAATGGCGTCATGAGTAACCCAAAATATGGCGGTTTACTTGAACTGACCGAACCACCATTATTTATTGACCTAATTTCATACAACGGATCCACAGAAGATCCTCATAAAATATTTTTAGCTAAAAATATGACATCAATAACTAGGAATAATGGATCTAACAAAATTTTAGCTAGTTTTAAAGAGATACCATATATATCTCGTGAGCATAGTGTCCAACTTTTAGAGATTTTAAACAATATTGGATTTTCAATATATAAAATTGGAAAGCCAAGAGAAGTAACATACAATGCAAAAGCAGACAATTATAATTTTGGTATTGTTACAGGCAGTGGTTTAAATACTATTGGTGCAATAAAAGAAAAAGGAATTGATGTTGAAGTTAAAGCAATTGAAAAACTATTACCTTTTGAAAAAATGGATAGATTATAACTAAATTACAGTTACATCTACCTCTTCACCATCTTTAGGATAATGATTAAATTCAATAATATCATCTTCAACTTCATAAACATCTATTTCAACAGTAGCTCCTAAATGACTTTCATCAAGAGAAATTAACATTTTAAAACCTGGTTTCCCAAAATATTCAGAAAAGTCCATATTTAATATTTCACCTTCAGCGAAAATTCTATTATATGAAATTTCAATCCTATCATGAATGTCAACATTTTCCTTTAAGTAATTTACAGCTTCTTTTGTTGTTAATTTTAATTCTTTCATGATAATCATCCCTTATAAAATATAATATAAAAGTTATCATATATAAAGTTGTTTGTATTATAACGAACAAATAATTTTTCATAGAAAATATAATGAAAAAATAAATATAAAAAAAGAGAAATTACAAAATTTCTATAATAAGTTCTTTTTCGTCAGTAATATGACGCATTTCAATTAAATCATCTTCAATTTCATTAAAATCAATTTCAATAGATTGATTTAAAATTTCACCATTTAATTGAAGACCTACTCTAAAACCTTCTCCTGTCATATCATCTTCTTCTGTGAATCCTAAAACTTCACCAGGAGCAAAAATACGATTATAAGAAATTTCTAAAACATCACCAACATCCACTTTAGTTTTAACATAACTTAATACTTCATCAAAAGTCATTTCAATTTCTTCTATCATTCTACCTACCCATATTTGTTTAAAAAAAAAAGAAAAAATAGAGAGGAATTATAAATTCCTATATTCTCTAATTGAAGTATATTCGTCGTCAATTTCACCATAAGATGCCAATTTTTCTTTGTTAGCTTCAGCACCTAAGTAAAGGTTACCTTTACCATTAAGACCAATATCTCCAGTATATTTAATATATTTACCTTCGAAAGTAGTACCTTCGATTTCAGGATTTTCCACAACACCATCAAGAACAAAACCTTCAAGTAATCTTCCAAGGAATCCGTGAATAATGATGTTACCGTTTTTCATTTGTCCGCCAGGCCAACGGTTTACGTCACCGTCAATTTCAATAATACCTTTAGTCATGTGAATACCGGCTAAGATATCACAATTACCTTTAACGTGAATTCTTCCACCAGTTAAACATTCACCACATTGTTTACCAGCATTGCCGCCAACAACAATTTGTCCTCCAGTCATACCTCTCCATTCACCAATGTAAGAAGCACCAGTGAATTCTTTAGTATTACCTTCGATTTCAAGGTATCCTCCAGACATTTCTCTTCCAGCATGAGCAGCCGCATTACCTTTAACAAGAATGGATCCGCCAGACATTTCTGCACCCACATGTAAATCTACACTACTGTTACAGACGATGTCTCCACCACTCATTTTACAACCAATGTATTTTACTCTGTTTAAATCACCGTTGAGAATCATTTTAACTTCATCAGGTCCAGCAGCATCCCCTTCAACAGTAATGTCGAAGAAGTCAGTAATTGGGAATCTAGAATTTCCAATAGGAACTTGATATTTTGCAAAATCAGCTTCAGTCCATGAAAAAATTTCATCAGGAATTACTTCATCGAATTCTAAAGCGATTGAAGAAGTTTTTATTTGATCAAATGTTATTGTTTTCAAATTAAACACCCCTATTTACCATCAACATCTATTCTAATTGGGTTGGATACGTAATGGTCATGTACTGGGTAGTTTTCCCATTTGACTGAGTAATATTGGGTAAAGAACGGCATTATGTTATCAATAACTTTTTGCTCGTTTTGTTCCCATCCTTTTACGTTAACCCACATGTTTTGACTTTCTTTAACTTTTACAATTTCTTTATCTTTTACTAAGATTTGACCATCTTTAATAGTGTAATCAGCTATGTTGAAACCTTTTTCGATGTCAGCAGCTTGTCTGGATGGGTCAATCTCATTAGGATTAATATCATATACAGCAATGTCTGCTCTGTAGCCAGGGGTAAGTGCACCTCTATCTGTAAATCCGTAGATTTTAGCAGGAGCAGATCTTGTAATAGTAGCAATATCATAGAAATCGTATTCTCTGTCGAGAGTTGCAAGAGTAGTTCTTTTTTCTGCCCATTTGTGAACTTCTCTGTTTTCAATCATTTCCATTCTTCTTTGGTTACTCATTAACCAAGAGATGATTCTAGGATATCTGGTGAACGGACCTGCGTTAGGGTGGTCAGTAGTTAAACATACTTTCCATGGATCCTCAATTTGTAAGAACAATTCAAGACCAATAGCCCATTGTAAAGTGTTAACAGGGTTTTTAGGTGAGTAAATACATGGAATAATACCTGCTGCAGTTTCACATTCAATATCTTTGTTAGTCCATTTTAAACCAGATAATTTGAATAAATCGTACTCCATAGGAGCATCTGCAGTCATAGTAGTAGTTTCATCGAAAGTAATTTGACCTACATCACAAGTAACATGATCATGTTTGTTAATGTACTTAGTAAGTTCTTCTGCACCAGATGCAGCATCTTTCCAACTGTTACCAGTATATGCATGGAATTGTAAGTGACAAAGGTGCATAACTTGATCTCTGATTTCAGCAGCTTTAGAACCTTTTTTAATGTTTTTAACTGCATCCATAGTTTCAAGAGTAGTTGGTACATTACCAGGGTGTCCTAAGTCATTAGGGTGAATGTGAATAGAGTGAGGTAAGTTTAACATTTCGTTAGCTTTTGCTAAAGCAACAACAACTTCTTTGGAAGTTACGTCAAAGTAAGGTGCTTTATCATTTACACCATGTACGTTCATACCCCAACCCCATGCTTCACTTCCACATGGATTTACGATTTTAATTCCGTAACCTTTGGAGATTTTTAACCATGCAGCTACAAATGCTGCGATATCTTCAATATTGTTATCTTTTGCATATTCCATTACAAACCAGTTGTTACCGAATAATGGTAAAGCTGGAATATCTAATTGAGGAATAGTTGCAATTTCTTCGTGAGTGTGTTTTGCTTCAAGAGGAGGCATAGCTGCTTCAACAACAGTACCGTAACCTAATCTTGAGTATCTGTAACCAGTTGCAGGACAACTTGGGATGGAGAAACCAGATTCGGATCTTAATACTTTGGTTTTTTGAGTAACACCTCTTCTGGAATCTTCAGGTCTGTATAATCTTCCAACTACAAGTTTAGGACCTGCAATGTGTGCGTGAGGGTCAATACCTGCCGGCATGACTATTTTATCGGTAACGTCTAAGACTTTAGCATCTGAGGATACGTCATCTACAATAATACCATCTTTAAACATGACGTCCTTTTTCTCACCGTTAATTTCATTAGCTGGGTCGTAGACAATACCATTTTTAAGAATATATTCCATTATATCACCTTAGAGTGCGTTTGGATTTGGCACATATTTTGGAGCTACATTAGGCTCTTCTCTGAGTTTCATTACTCTTTCTTTCAATTCACGGACGATCCATTCATCGTCACGACAAGTTTCAGGTTTGTCGATTGCTTTTTTCATGTATATAGGAACCCCATCCATACGATAACTGGTACCATCACATTCTACAGCGATGAATGAACCAGGCAATACTACATCAGCGAGTTCAGTGGAAGGACCCCAGTGAATATCGATTTGAATAACAGGAATATCAGCTAAGTGTTGGTTTGCTCCATTAGGGAAGTGAGCACCAGGATCCGCTGCAATAACCATGAAACAGTCAGGTTCTTTTCTGACTAATAAATCGATAGTGTTGGTTTCACCTAACATATATCTTGGGTAACCTCTACAGTAGTCAACACCGAAAGCAAATCCACATTCAAATGCCATGAAAATGTTGAATCCGTTTACGTTGAAGTGACCTCTCATAGGAGTAAGTCCCCATTTACTGTATTTGTTTAAGTCCTGTACCATTTTAATAGCAATATCAATGTTTCTTTGTTTTGATAAAGTGTGGGTTAAACCTAAACCGAAGAAGAGAACACCAAATTCAGCTTGTTTCATTTCTTCTGCCAATTCATAAATATCTTCTTTTGGAATTCCAGAAATTACATCCTGGTATAATTCTTTTCCTCTAAGTACAGCTCTAATAGCATTATAAAAACCATAATCCCCATTTTGTTCAAATCCAATCCATTTATCAGAACATTTTGCAGTATCTGAGAATTTAGGATCCATAGTTACAACAGTTCTGTCAAATCTTCCCCTTTGTCTGAAGTATCCACGACAGAAAGCAGCATATCTTGCTAAATGTCTAGGGTGAGAATTCATAGCGTTACTTCCAGAGTAAACAATCATGTCAGCCCTATTTTGAACTTCCCCTAAGGTTTGAATAGGATAACCTGCGTTTTGTACAGCTTGGAGAGAAGGACCGTGACAGATAGTAGCTTGGTTATCTAATACAGCACCGATGTATTCACCTAATGCTACACCTTCTTTCATACATTCAGTTGAAGTTTCAGACCAACCATAGAATACAGGTCTGATAGAATTAGCAATATACTCTGCAGCTTTATCTAATGCAGTATCCCAATCAACTTCAGTGAGTTCTCCATTTTCATCCCTAATCATTGGAACAAGTAATCTTTGATCCATATCTTCCATGATTTTACTTGCTCCTAATCTGCATGCGTGTCTTACAGCAACAACATGATTATCTTTTACTAAGTAATCTAAATCATCACAGTTACAACCACAAAATGCACAAGTACAATTTTCAACAATGTGGTCATAATCAGTTACAGGTGGTTCATAAGTCATGATCAATCAACTCCTCCCATTTACGTCCATGATAAACAGGTAATTCACCTAAAGATTCCATGTTTTCAACAACATCGTCATCTTCTTCATCAACGTATTTTTTGTATACCCATCTCATTAAATCAGCCATGAGTAATACTTTTCTATCAGTTTTTTCTACAGTACATTTAATACCTTTGTAAGTAGGGTCGGAACAACAGTAAGTGTCGTGACTTACAATAGTGTTAGCCCAAGGACCTTTACAAATGAATACAGTACCTTCATGAGGTGCATCCCTTGATACTGCACAGTTCACAACAACTTCACCGAAATCTGTTTTAACAAGAACAGTATCCCAATTGTTTACACCCAATTTTGCCATATCCCTAGGATCCATGTAACAAGTACCAGAAACATTTTTGTATTCTTGTTTTAATGTAGATCCTCTTTTTTTACAAGCACCTTGGTATATGTCAGATCCAGTGTTTAACATACATTTGAGAACTTCTGTATTTCCTTCACCAGTAATTTTTACATCAGGCACTACAGGTTTTTCTAAATAAGTATTAGCATAATACATTATATAATCCCCCTTATTCTAACCATATAGCATTTACTGGGCAAAACATTTGACATGTTCCACACAATTCACATTTTTCAGGACTGAAGAGTTTGATAAATCCATTTTCAACCATCATAATGACTTCTTCAGTCTTTGCACCGTTACCACCAGCATTTTCAGGACTGATAGCTGCATTAACAGGACATGCGATTACACAAATACCGCATCCTAAACAATTATCTTGATTAACTTTTAGTTCCATCCAATCACCTAGTCTTTAATAGCATCTAAAGCTTCTTTCCAAGTAGCAGAGTTAATAGGAGTGTGGTCAACTTCAGTTCTTTTTACAGTAATAGCGCCGTTAGGACATGCTTTTGCACATGCTTTACAACGTACACAGTAATCATCATTAGCAACAACATGTGCCATTCTGGAACCCGGACCAGTAGATACAGGGAATGCTAAAGCGTTACATTGACAAATATCTACACAAGCACCACAAGCTTGACATTTTTCATCATCAACTTCAATACTACCTTTAAACGGTTTTTTAACTTTTGCAGCATCGGTAGGACATACACCTTCACACCATCCACAGTAGACACAAAGGTCTGGGTCAATGATGGAGTTACCTTTAACAACTGATTTTGAAGAATCTAAATCATATTCTCCATAGTTACATAATCTACAAATTGCGTTAATCGCATTAGTAGGACAAGATTTTTTACATACAAGACAGTATACACATTTATCTTTGTCAATAACAATAGATTCTTTACCAGTTTCATGATCAACAACAATTGCTTCTGCAGGACATAATTCTTCACATATGCCGCAGTAAATACATTCATCATCATCGACATTGATTTCACCAGTTACTAAATCAGCACGGTCTGGTAAAACTCTTTCGATAACGATTGCATCACGAGGACATGCAATTTCACATCTTTTACAGTAGATACATTCATCATCATCAATTTCTGAGAAAGCATTATAATGAGGATATGCTTCAATTTCTCTAATTGGCACATCATCAATAGTTAATACCAATGCATCAACAGGACATAATCCACTGCACATACCACATAATACACATTTACTTTCGTCAATGCTTATTCTTTGAACATCAAAATCTTCACGGAAGTTTTGAGCAATCTTTTCGTGCCCACTGAAATAGATGTCGTTTGAAAGTCTGTTACGAGCATCAATAGCAACTGCATTTAATGTAATCGCTTCAACAGGACAAGTAGATTCACAAATCCCACAACCTAAACAGACATGGTCATTGAAAGACAAGTTTCTAACTTCGTCTGCTGACCTTGTGATGTCAAAGTTATTGTCTTTAACCTCTTTTAAATTTCTAATCATATTAAATCTCCAAAATTTTTATCGAATTAGTTGGGCATTCATCTTCACAAAGCTGACAACCACAACATTGCATGGAGTCTGCATGTGCTTTTAATGATTCTAATTTAATAGCTTTCATTGTACATGCATTTACACACAAGCCGCAACCAATACAAGAATCTTCAACTTTTGCTTCAAAATTTCTTTCTCTGCAAATATTCACAATTTTACGACTCTGTTCTGGATTGTTAAATATTGCTTCAGTCATTGTCAAAAAATCTTTGGGACATAAGTCGATGATTGTCCTTGCAACATCAATAGAGTTCCAAGACAAGTTTCTACCATTCAAATAATGAGAGATAGTAGATCTATCAACACCTAACTCGTCAGCAATTTCTTGATGACTTTTACCCGCCATTTTTAATTTGACTGCAGCCAAATATTTTAAACCAGACGCAATATGTTTTGGCATTTGAACCACCATGTGTAATGATTACACATATGTTTACTTATATAAATATATTTACCTACTAGATTGAAGACACAACTATTATATATAACTGTGGGATAACTACACAATTTTTTTTAAAAAAAGGAATATTAATAAAAAAATAATAAAATAAAGAGCACATATTATATATTGGATTAAATAGAAACTAAAATATCTTAAATAATTGGATAACATAAATATAATGCCAAAACACAATGAAAAATATAAAAATAAGAAGAAATTAGTAATAAGAATATAAGCAAAAAGTATTATAAAATTAGCAAAATAAAGTAAAATTTATTGGACAATGCATGAAGTGTAGTAACTACACATAATTCATTTAGAAATTCTTAATTAGTACCAATCACTAATATAATAAGGGGAGAATATTATGAAAATAGTATCTATAGTTGGAAGAAAAAATACTGGAAAAACTTCACTAACAGTAAAAATTATTGAAGAACTTACAAAAAGAGGCTACAATGTAGCATCAATCAAACATTCTCATCACTCTATGGAAATGGATAAAGAAAATACCGATACATGGAAACATAAACAAGCAGGATCCAATGTTGTCGTTGGAATTGGTTCAACAACATTTTTCAATGCAAGAAAAGAAATGGATTTAAATAGATTGCTATTTTTAATAAAACATATGGACCCCGTCGACTTCGTTGTCATTGAAGGATTTAAAAAATATAATTACCCAAAAATTGCAACATCCCCTGATGTAGTCGATGAATATACAATTAAAGAGATAAATTCCTTTACTATTGATGATAAAGGTTTAAAAGAATTAGTTGATATTATCGAAGAAAGATCCCATGATATTGTAGATACATTATTTGCAAATAATTGCGGATATAACAATGGAGAAAATATTGCATCTGAAATTCGTGAAGGAAACTTAACTGTTGATGAACTAGATAATGTACACAGTTATCTTTCAATTGATAATAAAGTAGTTGGACTGAATAGATTTGTTAGTGATTTTTTAAAGCAAAATGTGCTTGGTGTAATAAATACATTAAATTTAGATGATTATAATATTGAAAAGATATCTAACATTGAATTAATAATCCCAAATGAAGTAGATAAAACTCCAATTAACGCTGAATGTACTGTTTTGATCAATGGCAACAATTTAAAAATCAACAACTTCGCAAAAAATCTTGTTGCAAACTCCATTAAAGGAATGATTAATTCCATTAAAACTGAAGACAATGCTAAAATGATTGACATAGCTATTTCAAATATCAAAAACAATGAATTAAAAAAAGCTACAATTAACCTTAAAGTAAACAACCATAATGTTGAAATTAACAGATTTACACAGAAGATACTAAAAGAAACAATTTTTGCAATTGTAAATTCCTTAAGGATTAATGAGGAAATTGCAGAATTAAGAATCAAAGTGGAAGAAAGATAACATGTTAAAAAACGTAGTTAAAGATAAATATGAAAGACCTATCCTTTCACTAAGAATCACAATAACAAATAGATGCAACGAAAACTGCATATACTGTCATCACGATGGAATGGTTTCATCAAAAGATGAAATGACACCAGATGAATTATATAAAATAAGCAAAATAGCTAGGAAAATTGGTGTTAAAAGAATGAGACTTTCTGGTGGAGATCCATTGGTTAGAAAAGACATAGTGGAAATTGTTGAAAAAATAGCAAGTCTTGATTTTAATGATATTTCCTTGACTACAAATGGAGTACTACTTGAAAAATATGCTAAAGGCTTAAAAGATGCGGGGTTAGATAGAGTTAATGTTAGTTTAGATACATTAAACAGAGATACATACAAATATGTAACTAACATGGATTATCTAAATGAAGCTAAATCAGGTATCTTAAAAGCTGTTGAAGTTGGATTATACCCTGTTAAAATAAACATGGTTATAATGAAAGATGTGAATGTCCATGAAATAAAAGATATGTTTGAATTCTGTAAAGAACATGGAATTATCCTTCAATTGATCGAATTAATTGAAAGTGAAAATTGTGAAGATGATAAATTCAGTGCTGAACATCACTATTCATTAGACTCCCTTGAAAAGAAATTAACTGATATGGCTGATAAAGTACATGAACGTAAATTTATGCAAGGGCGTAAGAAATATTACATTGGTGAGGGTGAAATTGAAATAGTTAGACCAGTTGATAATGCTAAATTCTGTGCAAGTTGTTCCAGATTAAGAATAACACCAGATGGAAAGATAAAACCTTGTTTACTTAGAAATGATAATTTAGTGGAATTAATTTCACATATTAGAAATGGTAAAAGTGAAGAAGAACTTGAAGAACTATTTATCAATGGAATTAATAACCGAGAACCATTTAACAAAGAGGATTAAAACTCTTGTTTATTTTTTAAAAAGAAGATATAACAGTGTTATTATTTATGAGTAAAAAATAAAAATGGATAAGAGGGAACCCCCCCTTAAATCCATTTAGCTTTGGATACATGGTCAGTGAATGGAAGTGGATCATCACTACCCATACCAGGAATGTATCCGTAGATATCTCTTACTTTATTGTTTACAATACTCCATACTTTAGCTACAGGTATTTCACATGGACATACTTCTGAACATTGTCCACAGTTAGTACATGCGTCAACCATGTGCACTAAACGAGTCAAATGGAAGAAAGGAGCTGCAGGAGTGTATCCACCAGGTACCCATTCAGGACCTTCAGTTTCGAGACAGCAGTCATCACAGTAACATAAAGGACATGCTTCACGACAACCGTAACATTTCATACATTTAGAGAATTCATCTTCATACATGTGGAATACATCAATAATATCTCCAGTAGTACCTGCATAGTCAACATCTTTTTTCTCCAAGGACTCTTTGAGCATGAAGTTGTTAATATTTTCTCTGATTTTGATTCCTTTTTCAAGAGGTTCTTCAGTAGCAATTAAACCAGCATCGATAACTTTACCTAAAGCATCTGCACCTTTTTCAGTGAATACTTCAATGAAAGTTGCTTTTCCAGCTAAATCACCAATAACACCCCAGTTACCTAAAGCCATATCAGCATTGGAAGGAATTTTGAGATTACATCTTTGACAGTTTTCTCTTCTACCTAAACCTTGTTCTTCTAACTCACCAATAGCAATTCCTTTTTCACCATCAGCAGTTTCCATAATGAGTTTTCCTTTGGAAATTTCTTCTTTGATAACATCTTTAGGATCTAATTCGTATACATCTCTAATCATGTTCATGGTAGGAACAGGTGAGAAAGTACCTCCACAGTTTACCCCAATCATGATTACATTATCTTCGATGATTTTACCTTTTTTCATTAATTCTCTGATGGTCATTGCATCACAAGGTTTACATGCAACAGCAAGTTTCATGTCTCTTGCACCATCTAAGTATTTTGATACAAATTTAGCAATGTTTAAAGTACCGCAGTGTACGGAACCAGCAGTTTTAATTACATCTGCAGGGTCAGTTACGAGAATAGGTACACCATCATACATATCATGACCTTCGGTTACACCAACAACACCGTCAACGATACCTTCTTCTAATAAGTATTTCATGATAGTAGTTACTACTCCACCGTACTCTCCTTTTTCTTTGATATCTTCAATAGCAGAGTATGCGTAGTACATATCGTTAATTTTTGCGCTCATTTAAATCTACTCCTTATTTATTTACCTACTTTAATGGTGGTAGTAGCCATGTTTTCAGCTTTAATTTCAGTATCAGTACCATCTTTGTAGACTTCTCCTCTCATGACTACTTTTTCAGGGAGTTTTTCTACGTTAATAGCACAAGCTTTTAATTCGACCATTTTAGATTTAGGGTCGAAAGAATCGGAGTTAGTTAATACGTTTGCAGCACATTCTACAAAGTGCATTGGGATGTTTACAATACCTTCTCTGATATCATCAGTTACACGTGCAGGAATTGCGATTTCTCCTCTTCTAGAGTAAGCTCTTACAACTTCACCATTAATAATTCCTCTTTCTTCAGCATCTTTAGTGTTGATTTCGATGAATCCAGTTTTTACTTCATTATTTAATGTTTCACATCTTCTGGTCATTGCAGCGTGATAGTGGAACAATACCCTAGTAGTAGTTAAGACTAATGGATATTCCTCATCAGTAGTTTCAACAGGTCCTTTGTGTTCTAATGCTTGGAAAACTCCTAAACCATCAGGGTGTGCAAATTTTTCTTTGTGCATTAATGGTTGACATGGGTCATCTTCAGAAGGACAAGGCCAGTGAAGTGCTTCAGGAGTGTCTAATCTTTCACGGTTCATACCTGCCATGATAGGAGCGCATTCCCTGATTTCGTTGAAAATATCTTCAGAAGTTTCGTAGTGGAATAAAGATCTAGGTACTCCCATTCTGACTGCAATTTCTTCCATGATTTTCCAATCTAACCATGCGCCTTCAGGAGGTTCTTGAGCTTTGTGTAAACATTGTACTCTTCTTTCACCACTAGTGAAAGTACCTTCTTGTTCACCCCAACCTGCTGCAGGCAAAACAACATCAGCACATTGTGCAGTATCAGTTAAGAAACATTCTTGAACAACTAACATTTCTAAGTTTTCAAGTGCTTCTTTAGTGTGTTTTACATCTGCATCGGAGAGAACTGGATCTTCCCCATGGATATATAATACTTTTAAGTCACCAGCATGAGCTGCGTTCATCATTTCAACTAAAGTTAATCCAGGAGTAGTTGGTAAGTTTACTTCATAACCATCTCCACTGTAGTAGTCGTTGAACCATGCAGTGGTTTCTGGGTCTTTAACTTTTCTGTATCCTACGTAATCAGAAGGTAATGCACCCATATCACAAGCACCTTGTACGTTGTTTTGTCCTCTTAATGGGTTTACACCAGTACCTTGTCTACCAATGTTACCAGTTAACATTGCAAGGTTTGCAGTGGACATTACGTTATCTGCACCGTGGGAGTGTTCGGTAATACCTAATGAGTATACAATAGCTGCTTTATCAGCAGATGCATATTCAACAGCCAAGTGTTCAATAGTTTCAGGTTTAATACCGGTAATTTCAGAAACTTTGTCTAATGTGTATTTTTGGACAGTTTCTTTCATTTCTTCGTAACCTTTGGTTCTGTTTGCAATAAACTCATCATCTTGCAAGTCTTTGTCGATGATGACTTTAATCATAGCATTCATTAAAGCTACGTCAGTACCAGTTTCAAATTGTACATATTCATCTGCAATTTTAGCAGTAGGAGTGAATCTTGGATCCAATACTACTAATTTAGCACCATTTTCTTTAGCTTGGATCATTTTACGTCCGAATAATGGGTGAGCTTCCATGTTGTTGGATCCAATACAGAAAATGTAATCAGCTTCCTTAATACTGTCGAAACCATTGGTCATAGCCCCTGATCCGAAAGTATTTGCTAAACCTGCTACAGTAGGTCCGTGACATATACGTGCACAGTGGTCTACATTTTGAGTACCACAAGCCACCCTAGCTAATTTTTGAGTAATGTAAATGTTTTCATTAGGTGAACGAGCACATGCATAGAATCCTACTTTATTAGGATCTTCATCAGATACTTCCTTGAGTTTGTTAGCAACTAAATCTAATGCTTCATCCCAAGATGCTTCTCTAAATTCACCGTTTTCTTTTATTAAAGGAGTAGTTAATCTGTCTTCCCTATTAATAAATTGGTATCCAAAGTTTCCTTTTGGACATACTTTACCCTCGTTTACAGGGCTTCTTTTTAAAGGTTCTACACCAACAATTTTTCCGTCTTTTACAACGAAATTGAGTCCACAACCAGTACCACAGTATGGACAGATTGTTGGAACATATTTAATTTCAACCATTTTAATAATCTCCAAAATATATATCTTAATATTATTTAAAAAAAAAGAAGCTTAAGTAACATAAGCTTCTTTAAAGTTCATAACGAGCTTATTCTTTAAGGAAAGTGTACCAATAAATACAAGCTACGAAGAGTCCTCCACCAATAATGTTACCAATAGTAACTGGGATTAAATTGTTTACAATAATAGTAGTCCAGGTTACACCTTTAGCTCCTAAGAACATACCTAATGGGATGAAACACATGTTTGCTACACTGTGCTCAAATCCAAGGGTAACGAAAGCCATAATTGGGAACCAAATACCAACAATCTTACCAATAGCATCGTCAGATACATTAGCTAACCATACAGCCAAACATACTAACCAGTTACAACCAATAGCTTTAATTAAAGCTACAGTGAAAGGCATAGTTACTTTACCTTCTGCTACTGCAATAGCTTTAGCAGTAATAGCATATGCAGGTACGGATGCGTCAGTAGGACATAAACCGCCCATGAATGCTATAACATATGCAACGAATAAAGCACCAACAAAGTTGAAAACCCAACTGAGTACCCAGTTTTTAGCGAGTCCGCCAATAGAAGCGGATCCATCTAAAACACCCATAACCATAAACATAACATTTCCAGTGAATAATTCAGATCCTGCAAGAACAACAATAATTAAACCTACAGGGAACACTGCACCAAATACGAATTTTTCTAAACCAAGTGGAGCACCAGCTTTAATCATACCTGCGCTAGATACAATTGCTAATAAACCACCGAATGCAATATAAGCTCCTGCTAAGAATGAGAGCAATATTACATTAACAATATTTGCAGAGTTTTTTGCTCCAGCTGTTTTAGATATTGCTTTTGCAGTATCAACTGGACTTTTAAATGAACTCATTTTATCAACCTCTTTATTCCCTTTATAAATTAATTTTTATAATACTTAATGAATTCCACATATAAGATGTTTCAAAGTATTATGGTTCTTATATTACTGGTTTAATATATAAAGGATTTGTCATTAGAAAATAAAAGAAATATTTAAATATAAAGAGTTATCAAAATAATGTTAATGATAAATCATGATGAATTTTAGTAACATCGTGTTAAAACTCTTTTTTTTCTAAATTTGTATTAAACCATTCTTCATTTTTTGAATACAAAGATATAATCGATAAAAATTAAAAATAACAATCATTAAAACAAGAATAATATTAATATTATTGAAATTGGAATTATAATTTTACATTTTCTAAAAAAATAAGAATATAATTATTCAATGATTTCATAATATGATCCATTTGCACAAGATTCACAAATTGGTTTGCCTGCTCTAAGTTTATGATAATCATCAGTGACCTTTTCACCACATACACTACACCAACGAGTTTTATGATTACCCCCCGGTTTTTGAGCCCCTTTGAAAGGTTTAACATGAACTCTTTCAACATTGAATAATTCTTCAGGAGGAGTTATTCTAAATCTTTCAACTAATTCATCTTTTGTTTCATTAGATTTATTTTTTTTATTTGCATCAGCATCTGAAACTCTGTATGCCTCACCAGTATCCATATTATAAAAAGTAGCTGCAAATTTTCCATAATAAACTAGTTTTAAAGATTTTTTACCAATACTGCACTTAGTTACAGATTGAATCCCATCAGATGTGCATCTTTCACTTTCTAAAATTACTATTAGATTTTTATGTCTTTGATTTAGTTCCATACCCAATAACTCGAGACCATACATCCCAAGTTTAGTTCCAATAGCTATACCTCCACAAAGTTCCCCATGAAACTCAACTGCTCTTTGTAATTGTTCATCATAATCATCTATATTCATATTTTTCACCTCGTTAAGATTTTAAGATATTTATATTATATAATATTATATAATAATCATAAACTTAAATATAACAATTGACATATCTTTAAAATGAGGAGTAAAAATGAAAATCGAAAAGGTAAATGCCATAAAATATAAAAATAACCAACATGAAGAAGTAAAAGAAAATGTTGTAAAAGATGAAACTATTACTTTAACAATAAATGGAGAAATTTCACGTAGTTTATCTGCAATTGAAGACTCACTTAAAGAATTTGCTGTTGGATACTTATTTAATGAGAATATGGTTAAATCACTAGAGGATATTAAAAAAATTGAAATTGATGGTGTTCAAATCAATGCAGAAATTGATGATACATTACTTAAAACAAATGAAACTGTATTATGCTCTGATTCAGCAGGTGGCTGGAGAAGTAAAATTAAAGAAGTGAATCCTGTTGAATCTGATCTGCAAGTTAATGTTAAAGAATTACTTGATAGAATCGAGGAATTAAAAAATAATGCAGAAATATGGCAAGCTACTGGGGGAACACATGTAGCAGGAATTGTACATAATGGACAATTTGTCGTAAAAGAAGATGTAAGTCGACATGTTGCAGTTGATAAAGTAATTGGATATGGATTATTAAATGGTTTTAACTTAAACCAGTCCTACGTAATTTACAGTGGTAGAATGCCAGCAGATATGGTAATTAAGATGAGCAGAGCCGGCGTGCCAATTTTAGCATCAAATGCAGCGCCAGCCAATTCAGGATATAATATAGCAAAAAAAGGGAATATAACTCTTGTTGGGTTCCTAAGAGGCCAACGCTGCAACATATATAACAATCAAAATAGAGTAATTTTTGATTAAATTACTCTAAAACTGTATGTCTTGCTTTTAAATCACTTTCAGTTTGTTGCATTTTCTCCATTAACTCAGAAACAATAGCATCTAAAAATACTAAAGTAGTTAATTCAAATGCAGTGCCTAAAGGTGTTAAAGAAGTGTAATTCCCATGAATTTGACGTTTCATATAATTTTCATCATCAACTTCTTTTTTAGTTCTTCCTTTAACCAGAATATAAGCATCCGCTAGTTGTCCTAAACTAGATTCAGGATAAGATGTTAAAGCTAAAACTTTCGAACCTCTATTTTTAGCAATTTTTACAGCTGAAACAATTGTATTTGTCTCACCAGAACCAGAAATTGCAATAATACAGTCATCTTCATAAATAGCCGGAGAAATAGTTTCCCCCACAACATAAGCACTTAAACCTAAATGCATTAATCTCATTGCAAAAGCTTTAGCAGCGAGTCCAGATCTTCCAGCACCAGTAACAAATATATTTTTAGAACCAATGATTATATTTTCAAATTCATCAATTGCTTTTTCATCTAAAAAATCTTCAGCGTTTTTAATATTGTCCAATATAGCTTTAATAGAAGTTTTCATAATTTCCATTTTATCTAATCCCAAAATCGATATTATTAATTATGATTAAAATTTTATTTATAATTGATGGAATTTGAAAGTAAAGGGTTGATAAGTTTAGAGATAGAGGGTGAAGTTTATGGATATAAACTATATGAAAGTCTTGATTCACTAACAAAAACAAAGTCCCAAAGAAAATCTGCAAAAGAACTAAATATTTCCCATACAGTATTTAATAGAAGAATACTTAGAGCAGAAAAAAAATTAGGATTTAAACTTACGGAAAAACTTGGAAATGGTACTGAACTTACAAAAGAAGGATTGGACTTGTTAGAAGAATTTAAAAAATACGCAATCCAAATTGAAAAAACACCCACCATCAACATCGTTGGAGGCCATATAAGTACTGGTCTTTTAGAAAGTATAGAATTACCATTTAAAACTAATATTTACAGTAGTAACGATGAAGATGCTTTTGAACTTGCAAAAAGAGGCGTAGTTGATATTTTAACATTAGATGATCCATTAATAGCATTTGAAAGAGATATAAACTTTTATCCAATAGCCTATGATTACCTGGTTCTTATTTCAAGTCCAGACTCTGAAAAAATTGAAAGTATTTCAGATTTAGAGAACCTTGATTTTGTAAGTGTGTCTGGATCTGCCCAAAGGTTGGCATGGAACAGTTTAAAACATTATGACATACATGTTAATATTAAAGAAAATGTAAGTTCGCAATTTGATGCATATAAAAAAGTTAGAAACTCAAAAAATTTACATACATTTTTAAATGCAAGTTACTTTAAAGGAAACGAACTTTTAAAATTTAATACCCAACATGTAATTAGCTTGATTAAAGTTAATGAAGATAAAGCAAAGGTTGATGAATTTATTAAATATTTAACTAATGAAGCCCAAGAAAGCATTGAAAAACAAGGTTTTACACCAATGTAAAAATACTTATCAAATGCTCTTAGGAAAATAAAATTATTATTATATAACATATTATCATTTACACTCATATGAACACATTTTTTTGTGATTTATCATCAATTTGAATTTTCAAAACATTAAATAATGATAAAACACAATATTAGATTAAAAGATTTAAAGGCGATATTATGGCAAAAAACAGAGATTTACTAGCTATTGGTCACTCTGCTCATGACTACATTATTAGAGTGCCTGAATTTCCAAAAGCAAATTTTTCTGCTCCAATAACAAATATGAAAACATTTAATGGCGGAGCTGCAGCAAATGTTGCTTGTGTTGGAGCTAAATTAGGATTAAAAACTTCTTTAGTTTCAGCAGTTGGTGGAGATTTTAAAAAAACGGAATATTATGAGCATATGCAGAATTTAGATATTGACACGGATTCTTTGATTATTGTTCCGGGTGAATCAACACCTACTGCATTTGTATTAACTGATGATAATGAAGATCAAATTAGTTATTTCTATTGGGGTGCTGCTCGTGAATTTGCAGAAAGCAAAGTACCCGCATCTGCAATTAAAAATACTGAAGCAGTGCATTTAGCAACAGGAGATCCTAATTTTAATTGGAGATGTTCTGAAGAAGCTAAAAATGAAGAGTTACTTGTTTCATTCGATCCAGGTCAGGATCTCGGAATGTATGATATAAAAAAGTTAAGGGATGTTATTGAAAACACTACTATTCTTTTTGGAAACCATCATGAAATTGGAAGAATCTTAGAATCCCTCGAAGTGGATTTGGATGGTCTTAGGACATTAGGTCCAAAAATAATTGTTAAAACATGCGGTGCTAAGGGTAGTGAAATTTATTCAAATGAAGATAAGATAAAAATTGATGCTATTGAAACAGAAGTTGTTGACCCAACTGGAGCTGGAGATTCTTATAGAGCGGGATTTTTATCAAGATTTTTAAATGGTGAATCGTTAGAAGCATCTGCAAAATTTGCATCAACTGTATCCTCATTTATTGTCGAGCACCAAGGTTGTCAAACAAATATGCCTACTTTTGATGATTCATTTGAGAGAATGAATAGATTTTACTGAATCTATTCTTTTTTTAACTTTTTTTAAAATACACTTTATTTTTATCAATAATACTTTATTTACCAATTTAAAAACTAAAAACACTATTTTTTCAAAAAAGATTGATATATATCAATATTATTTTAATTGAATACAAACCCATTACTTTAAATATTAATAAATAAATATAAGAGAATATCAAATTGAAATGAAATTTAATTAAAATAAATTTGACTGTTTTAAAACTTATTGGACTATGGTGTGATAAAATGACTCAAATTAGTGATGCAAGAAAAGGAATTTTAACCGAAGAAATGAAACATGTTGCAAAAATTGAAAATGTTTCAGAAGATTTTATTTTAAAATCAGTAGCTGAAGGTACAATTGTAATACCAGGAAATGTAAACAGAGATGTTGAAGCTGCAGGTATTGGTGCAGGCCTTAGAACTAAAGTAAATGCAACAGTTGGAACTTCAACTGATATTGTTAACTTTGATGAAGAAGTACAAAAAGCAAAAATCGCAATTGACCATGGTGCAGACTGTTTAATGGAATTAAGTATTGGTGGAGACTTAGATGAAATCAGAAGAAGGGTTCTCGATATGTCACCGTTACCAGTAGGTTCCGTACCAGTTTACCAAGCATCCATTGAAAGTATTAGAGAACATGGTTCAGTAGTTGACATGACTGAAGATGACCTGTTCAATGCTATTGAAAAACAAGCTAAAGACGGTATTGACTTCATGGCAATCCACAGTAGCATTAATATTGAAACTTTAACCAGACTAAAAAGACAAGGCCGTGTAACTGGACTTGTATCCCGTGGAGGGTCATTTATGTCCGGATGGATTGTTGAAAACGAAAAAGAAAATCCATTATACTCCAACTTTGATTATGTTTTAGAAATTGCAAAAGAACACGACGTTGTTCTTTCACTTGCAAATGGTATGAGAGCAGGATCTATAGCTGATTCAACTGACAGGGCACAAATCCAAGAATTGATCATTTTAGGAGAATTAATTGATAGATCTCGTGAAGCTGGAGTACAATGTATGATTGAAGGCCCTGGACACATCCCTATTAATGAAATTCCAACAAACGTTATGATTCAAAAGAAGATGTGTTCAAATGCTCCTTTTTACATGCTAGGACCTATTGTGTGTGATGTAGCACCAGGTTATGACCACATTGTTTCTGCAATAGGTGCTGCATCATCTGCAAAAGCCGGAGCAGACTTCATTTGTTATGTAACACCTGCCGAACACCTTGCTCTGCCTAACCCTGATGATGTAAGAGAAGGAGTAATTGCAACTAAAATCGGAGCTTATGCTGGTGACTTAGCAACTGGTCAAATTGATGGATCACAAGATTTAGCTATGGCTGAAGCTCGTAAAAATCTTGATTGGGAAGCACAATACTCATGTGCAATGTTCCCTGAAGCTGCACGTGCAAAAAGGGATCAAAGACCACCTGAAGAAGAAGATACCTGTACAATGTGTGGTAACTACTGTGCAGTAAAAATTGTAAACGAATGGTTAGATAAATCTGATTCTGACTTAATTAAATAGATGGATTTCTATCTACCCATTCTTTTTTTTCTCATTTTATCATAGAATTTTAATCCCAACTTTGAAAATATACTATTTTTACTTAATCTTTTTATATAAATAACAACAGATATTAATCAAATATAACTTATTTTATGATAACTTTTTTATTAAAAACGGTGAATATAAATGACACATTGGATTGAAAATGTAGCTAAAGAATTAGCAGAAAGAGATGTAGAAGAACATGTTATTGCAAGTGGAACCTCTATTTCAGGCTCAATACACATTGGAAACTCTTGTGATATATTTATTGCTAATGCAATTGGAAAGAAATTAAGGAAACTTGGAAAAAAAGCAAAAACAATTTGGATTGCAGATGACCATGACCCATTAAGAAAAGTTCCATTCCCTCTTCCCCAAGACTATGATAAATACTTAGGTATGCCATACTCAGTTATTCCATGCCCTGATGGTTGCTGCGCTAACTTTGTGGAACATTTTGAAAAACCATTACTTTCAGTAATGGACGATTATGGAATTGAAATGGAGACCAAATCTGGTTTTGAAATGTATAAAAATGGAGTTTACAACGATTACATTAGAACTTCTCTTGAACATACTGATGAAATCAAAGAAATCTTCAACGAATACAGAAGAGAACCTTTAGCAGATGATTGGTTACCATACAACCCAATTTGTGATGAATGTGGACGTGTGAATACAACTTATGCTTATGACTTTGATGGTGACATTATAAAATATAGATGTGAATGTGGCCATGAAGGTGAGATGGATATTAAATCAGGTAACGGTAAACTTACTTGGAGAGTAGAATGGGCTGCAAGATGGAAAATCTTTAAAACAACATGTGAGCCGTTTGGAAAAGACCATGCTGCTAGTGGCGGATCCTACGATGTGAGTAGCATAATTTCAGAAAAGATTTTTGATTACCCTGCACCTTATCCGGTACCATACGAATGGATTACACTCGATGGTGAAGCAATGAGTAAATCTCATGGAGTATTCTTTGCTCCTGAAGAATGGTTAAAAATTGGACCTGCAGAAAGTCTTAACTATTACTTATTTAGATCCAAACCAATGAAATCAAAGGATTTCTCACCAAAAATGCCTTTTTTAGACTTTATCGACCAATTTGATACTGTTGAAAAAGTATTCTATGATGAAGAGGAAGCACCATCTGAAAAAGAAGGTAAAAAATTCAAAGAAATATATGAAATTGTACAAATCAACGAAGGTAGTCCTTTACCATTCAGACCATCTTTCAGATTCTTAGTTAATGCATATCAAATTGCTGGAAATGACTTAGAAAAAATTTATGGAATTTTAAAAAGAAACTCACAATTATCCAAAAGTTTTAAAGACAAAGAATTTGGTGATTTGACTGAAGCAGAATTAGCTCAATATCGTGAAAGAGTTGATAATGTAATCTACTGGTTAGATACTTATGCACCTAAATTTGTAAAATTCCAAGTGCAAGAGAAAAACATTCCAAAATTGCCATTAACTGATGAACAAACTAAATTTTTAACTGATTTAGCTGATTTAATGGAAAACAATGAATTTGCAGAAGCAACTCAATTGCATGATGCAATGTATGAAATCTTAGAATCTCAAGAATTAAAACCACAAAAAGGATTCCAAGCTATTTACAAAATGATTCTTGGTCAAAAACAAGGTCCAAGAGCAGCTTCATTCCTATTGAGTTTAGATAAAGATTTTGTTGTAAAAAGATTAAGACAAGAAGCTTAATCTTTTAAATCTATTTTTCCAATTAAAATAAGCAAATTAAATTAAACTTTTAAATTCTTTTTTCATTAAAAGTTCATCAATGAATTTATAATCTAATTTTTCAAAGATTTCAATAAGAATATCTTCATAACTATCAAAATTAACAACTATACTTTTAAATTCATAATCGATTGCTATTTTTTCGAGCTGTCTAATTAATTTATAAGCTATCTTTTCACAATTATCATGTGAATTTAAAAATAATGTAGTAATCTCCGCAGAATCTGCATCATAAACTTTAAAACTCGCACAACCAACAATTTTACCGAAATTATTTAAAAGTAAAACTACCTGAGGTTCGTCTGAAAAGCACTCAAAAGAGTTACATATTTCAATAAATCTTTCATCCATTTCATTTGTTACAATAATCTCCATATTTCACCGTAGTATTATTTCCAACTTTTTTAAGTTCTTTTTCCCATACTCCAGGATTATCTTTGACGAATTTCAAAAATAACTCCCTACATTCTAAATTATTTAATATAACAACCTCAACATCATTAGATTCAAGTAAATTCTCAGCACCCATAAGAGTAGTATTTTCTCCAATGACAACTCTTGGTATATTATATAATATTAAAGCTCCAGAACACATTGGGCATGGTGATAATGTTGTATAAAGAGTGCATTTAATATAATCCTCATAGTTTAAACGACCAGCTTTTTCAAGCACATCCATTTCTGCATGTAAAACTACAGAATTATTTTGAATTAACCTATTATGGCCTCTGGATATTATCTCATTATCTTTTACAAGGACTGCTCCAATTGGAAGTCCTCCTTCATTTAAAGATATTTGAGCTTCAACAATAGCTTCATCCATAAAATAATTATCGTTTGTCATTTTAAAAAAAAATAGATTAAATAAAATTAATCATCTATTTGAATCTATTAAATAATCCCCTGTTTGATTCTTTTTCCAAGTCTTCTTCAAGTTTCGCAACTTGTTTTCTTAAATTTGAGATAGTTTTACTAGATTCATTGAACAATTTATCATAGCTACTTTCCTTAAGTCTGAGTTTAGTGGAAATTGATGAAATTTCTTCTTTATATTCTTCTATTTCTTTCTTATTTTGGTTGTCAACTTCTTGTTTGTAGTTACCAATTTCGATTATCTCGTCCCTTAATGATTTAACTTCTTCAGAAAGTTTCATGTTTTCTTTTTTAGTCTTATCCAATTCAGTTTTTATATCCCTTAATTCGCATGACAATTCATTGTTTTCTTTTTTCAACCCATCAATATTAACTGAATCAAGTTTTTCTTTATATTGGTTTATTTTATCCTGCAATTCTTCTTTAACAGAATTAATTTCAGCTTCAAATTTATCTGCCCTTACTTTATTAACAGCACCTTCAGCACCAATTTTTCCAATTTTATTACTCAAATCTGCATTAATATCTAACTGATCAAAGTATTTTCTAGTAGATTTTTCAAGTGCATCGGTTAATTCTATTTTAAGACTTTTTAGATTAGCATTTTCCTTTTTAAGTTTGGGAATTAATTTATTAGTTAAATAATTAAGTTCACTAGATTGATTAGATAATTTTTTTTCTCTTTCGCCTAATTTAACTTTTAAACTATCTACAACACTGGAATCAACATTTTTGGAAGGTTTTTCTTTAACTGCTTCTTCCATAGCCTCCTTTTTGACAGTCTCTTCAACTACCTCTTCAGGAGCATCTTCAACAACTGGTTCTTCAGAACCTTCCAAGATATGTTTTGTTTCAATAACTTTTCCTTCGTCATCTTTTTTGCGATTATTTTTGAGTTTATCTAAATCTAATTTCATTTTGCTACCATACATAGCATTAATCGGTTTATCATTTGACATTAAAATCACCAGAACAGCAATATTAATAAATAAATTCAACCACAATTTACACTTAAAAATTTAGATTTTTCAATATTTAAGTATTGTTAAATATAGATTTCAATAATGGTTTTTAAAAATTACAAACATTATTAAATTAGGAAAATCAATAGAGTATATGTTAAATTAATTTTGTAACTTGTGGCGATACAATGGATTATTTTGATAGATTAGAAGCTGATACCCATCACCTATACGACATAGCTAATAAAGCCAGGTCTAGAGGGTTAGATGTTGAAATAGAAACAGAAGTACCCCTTGCAAAGGATTTAGCTGAAAGAGTGGAAGGGCTTGTTGGTCCTGAAGGCGTGGCTAAAAGAATTAAAATATTAGAACAAAACATTACAAGAGAGGAAGTCGCTTTTGAAATTGCGGCTGAAATTGCTTCAGGCAAATTTGAGCTTACAGGTGAGAAAGCTAACTGGGATACAGAACAAAGATGTGACCAAGGTCTTAGGACTGCACTTGCTATTCTTACAGAAGGAGTGGTGGCAGCACCACTTGAAGGAATTTCAGATGTCAAAATTAAAGATAACTTTGATGGAACAAAATATATAGGAGTATATTTTGCAGGACCAATCAGAAGTGCAGGAGGAACAGCAGCAGCACTAGCAGTACTTTTAGGGGATAAAATTAGACAAGCTATTGGCATTGATGCATTCAAACCAATCGATGATGAAATCGAAAGATATGTAGAAGAAGTTGAATTATACGAATCAGAAGTTACAAATTTACAATACTCACCAACACCAGAAGAAGTGAGATTTGCAGCAAACCATATTCCTGTAGAAGTTTCAGGAGAACAGACTGACAAAGTAGAAGTATCTCATCGTGATTTAGAACGTGTTGAAACCAATAATATTCGTGGCGGAGCTCTTCTTGCAATGGTTGAAGGAGTTATCCAAAAATCTAAAAAGATTAAAAAAATCTCAAATAAATTAGGTCTAGATTGGAATTGGCTTGAAGAATACTCAAAACCTAAAAAAGACGATTCAAAAGAGGATTCAGGAGACAGTGAAATTGTTAGTGAACCTAAATATATTCAAGATATCATTGGTGGAAGACCAGTTCTTGGATACCCCTCTGAGAAAGGTGCATTTAGATTAAGATATGGACGATCTAGAAATACTGGTCTTGCAACTATGGGTGTTCACCCAGCAACAATGGCCTTGCTTGATTTTTTAGCAGTTGGAACACAACTTAAAATTGAGTATCCCGGAAAAGGTAACTGTGTGGTTCCCGTGGATTCAATTGAAGGACCTACAGTTAAACTTAAAAATGGTGATGTATTAATTCTTGATTCTGTAAAAAAAGCAAGGGAAGTTAAAAAAGATGTTGTTGAAATATTATTCCTTGGTGATATGCTTGTTGCATTTGGAGAATTCTTAAGAAACAACCAAACATTATATCCCTCCGGATGGTGTGAAGAATGGTGGATTCAATTATTGATGAGAAGTGATAAGTTTGATGCAGAAAATACTGATTTAGACTTGTATAAGCTTGAATATGAATATTTATCAGCTACTGAAGCATTTAATTTATCTAAGGAGTATAACATTCCTCTCCATCCTAAATATACATACTGTTACAATGATGTGACAATTGAAGATTTAAATTCATTAATTGATTTGATTGAAAATGGAAAATCAACATTTAATAAGGATGAAGGAATGAAACTCGATTTATCATATCAAAAAAGAATTCTTGAAATCATAGGTGTCCCCCACATTGTACGCAATGATAAAATTATCATTGATAAAGACCATTCTTATTCACTTTTAGAAACATTGCCCAAAAAACTACCAGAAAATGAAACAACTATAGAAGCAGTAAACGAAATTTCACCTATTGAAATAAAAAATAAAGCTCCAGCATACATTGGTACCCGTGTAGGTAGGCCTGAAAAATCAAAAGAAAGATTAATGAAACCCGCCCCTCATGGATTAATACCAATAGGAAATAATGGTGGTTCTAGAAGACTTGTGGCAACAGCTGCTAAAAAAGGAAGTGTGAAAGTAGATATTTCTAGAAGAAAATGTACAAACCCAGAATGTGGAATAAGTTCATTTGGATCACTTTGCCCTAAATGTGGCAGCCCAACTGAAGTAGGAAAACCGTCTCAAAAAACTATTCCCCTTGCAACTATGCTTAAAAAAGCATCAGATAATGTTAAAGTAAGACGTGTTGATGAAGTTAAAGGAGTAGTTGGTATGATTTCTGAATCCAAATTACCAGAACCTATCGAAAAAGGAATACTTAGGGCAAAACATGAAGTATTCACTTTTAAAGATGGAACTATTAGACACGATTCAACTGACTTGCCACTTACTCATTTTATCCCAAAGGAAATTGGAGTTACAGTTGAAAAACTACTTAAAATGGGTTATGAAAAAGATTGTTACGGAAATCCAATTGAAAATGAAAATCAGATCATTGAACTTAAAGTTCAAGACATCGTCATTTCAGACAATTGTGGCGAGTATTTACTTCGTACTGCCCAATACATTGATGACGAACTTGAAAGATATTACGATATGGATCCATTCTATAATGTTAAAGAGAAAAGTGATTTAATTGGGCATTTAGTCGCAGGACTTGCTCCGCATACATCTGCAGGAGTACTTGGAAGAATTGTAGGATTTACAAAAGCATTAGCTTGTTATGCTCACCCTTACTTCCATTCAGCAAAACGTAGGAACTGTGACAGTGACGAAGATGCAGTAATGTTATTATTGGATGCATTAATTAACTTTTCAAAATCATATCTGCCGAATACCCGGGGAGGAAGTATGGATGCTCCTTTAGTTTTATCTTCAAGAATTGATCCTGAAGAGATAGATGATGAATCTCACAACTTAGACATCTTTGAAAGATTCCCGGTGGAATTTTATGAAGAAACTTATACTCCTCATAAGCCTGCAGAGGTTTTAAAATACATTGATAATGTAGAAATGCATTTAGGAACTCCACAACAATATGAAGGATTAATGTTTTCCCATCATACCTCAAGCATACATGCCGGACCTACTGTCTGCCTCTATAAAAGATTACCTTCAATGAGAGAAAAAGTTGAAGCTCAAATTGCACTTGCTGAAACTATTAGAGCAGTAGACCAAAGAGGTGTTGTGGAAAAAGTTTTATCATCACATTTCTTACCTGATATAATGGGTAACTCAAGAGCATTCTCCAAACAAAAAGTAAGATGCCCTAAATGCGGCGCTAAATATAGAAGGATGCCACTTACTGGAAAATGTAAGTGTGGAGGTAATTTAATTCTATCAGTTTCAAAAGGATCAGTTACTAAATATCTTGAGATATCACAAGAGCTTGTTAACAGATATCCTGTTTCACATTACTTGAAACAGCGTCTTGAAATCCAAGAATTTGGTATTAACTCATTGTTTGAAAGTGATAAATCAAAACAGAGTTCTTTAGATATCTTTTTCTAAGAAACTACTTTTCAAATGCTCTTGGATTTTTAATTTTTAACATTAAAAAAATAACAACTATCATGACATAATTTGTTAAATGCAAGTCGAGCATTTTATATACTACAAAAATCAATGTAGTATTAGTAATGTTCGTTAAAATACGAACAATTATTATACATGTCTAAATATATATTATTGCATGTGAGAGCATCCACTCTCAAATTTAAAATATGGTCAAAAAGAGAAAATGGTGTGTTTAAATGGAAAGAACTTCAGAATTAGGAAAAAATTTACATGAATCTACAAAAATTAATGTAGAAAAAAATAACGGGATTAAAGAAAGGTTCAGCTATGAAAAGTTATTGAAATCATTAGTAATGGTTGAAACTCCATTTTTTGAATCCGACAAAATTGTAGCAACAGTAGTATCACAATTATACGACGGAATCAAAACTAAAGAAATCAAAAAAATAGTGCATGAATGTTTAGAAGACATTGATTCTGAAATTGCAAACAAATATTTAGCAAGTACCAGATTAAAAGTACGTACTTCTAGAGATACTATTGAAGCATTTGACTTATCAAAAATTGCAAACACTTTAATTGAAGAAACTGGAGCAAGCCAAGAAACTGCATTCGAAATTGCAACTGAAACTTGGAAAGAACTGAAAAAATTAAATGTAGAATACTTAACTGCTCCAATGATCAGAGAAATTGTTAACACTAAATTAGTAGAATATGGATTAGAAGATTTAAGAAGTCGTTACACTCGTTTAGGTATTCCTGTATACAACATTACAAATTTAATTGAAAACGGTAACAGGGATAACGCAAACATGATTCACAATCCTGAAAGTATCCACAAACATGTTGCAGATGAAGCATTAAAACAATATGCACTTTTAAAAATGCTCCCTGCACATTTAGCAGATGCACACATGTCTGGCGATATTCACATTCATGATTTAGAATTCTTTGCAGGCAGACCTTTAAACTGTATGCAACACGACATTAGAACTTTCATCAAATACGGACTTAAAGTAGACGGTACTGGTGACCACACTTCCATTGCAGGAGCACCAAACCACATGGAAACTTTAATGAACCACACTGGCGAAATCATGCTTGCAGCACAACAAAATATGTCCGGAGGACAAGGAATGTCACTTTGGAACGTATTTGTAGCACCATTTGCAAGAGGAAGAACCTACGAAGAAATCAAACAATCAGTACAAATGCTTGTTTACAACTTAAACATGGCATATGCAGCAAGAGGATCACAAGTTCCATTCACAAGTATGGCATTAGAATTTGGTGTTCCGGACTTCTTAAAAGAAGAAACTGCATACGGACCAAAAGGACAAGTAGTTGGAACCTATGCTGACTTCGAAGAAGAAACCAGATTAATTCAAAGAGCATTCACTGAAACATTATTAGAAGGAGATAACGAAGGAAAACCTCATTTATTCCCTAACACAATTTACACCCTCCGTAAAGAAACAATGACTAGTGAATACGAAGAGGATATTAGATTAGTTCATGAATTATCTGCAAAATATGGTTCTTCCTACTTTGTAAATATGTTCCCTAAATACAGAGGAAACATGGCAAACTACATGGGATGTAGAACTTGTTTACAAGATACTTGGACTGGTGACTGGGATCAAGACTGTTTAAGAACTGGTAACCTTGCATATGTTACTTTAAACTTACCAAGAATAGGATACCAATCTAAAGATGAAAGTCAAGTATTCGAATATTTAGATGAATACATGGATCTTGCGGTTGAAACTTTAATGCTTAGAAGAGAACAAGGATTAAAATGTTTAAATGATTTCCATATCTTACCCTTCTTAAAACAACAAGTAGCTGAAGATTCATACTACAGAATCCAAAATTCAACTTTATCATTTGGTTTCGTTGGACTTAACGAAATGTTATCATCATTATTTGGTGCAGGTATTGAAAATGCTGATGCAAACAAATTTGGAGTAAAATGCATTGAATATATTAATGATAGAGCTAATCAATTAAAAGATGAAACTGGACTCAGATGGTCTGTTATTCAAACTCCTGCTGAATCTACTGCTTACAGATTCGCAACTCTTGATAAAAAACAATATGGAGATCAAGCTATCGTTCAAGGTGAAGGAAATGCAAACTACTACACTAACTCTTCCCATGTACCGGTAGACACAGGACTTTCACTTATCGAAAAAATCAAAATTGAAGAACAATATCACAGTATAACACCTGGCGGACATATCTTCCATGCATTCATGGGTGAATCATACTCTGATCCTGATTCTTTAATGAGTTTAACTAATAAAATTGCTAAAAAATCCGATATAGGATTCTGGGCTTACAGCTCAGCATTAAGTTTCTGTCTTAAATGTAAAACTTTAATGAAAGGATTAAACAATGTTTGTCCTACCTGCGGTGAAAAAGAAGATGTAGAATGGTATGATAGAATTACAGGATACGTACAACAAGTTGGACGTGCAAAATCTGCATCTGGCGGATGGAACCCAGGTAAACGTCAAGAATTAATTGACAGAAGAAGATTTGAAGATAACTAATTGGTTATCTTCACACACCATTTTTAAAACCATAAAACCCTATTTAAAAAATTTTTATTATAAATTTCAATAAATGCTAAAAAACTAAAAGTATATTAATAGCATAAACCAAAATTATAATATTATCATGTTACTGAGTGATAATTAAATTATTTTCACATTCTATGTTACTAGTATTTATGGGCAATTTAATACTAGGTAGCTGATAACATAGATTAATCAAATATACCCAGACAGTTTATAAGAGGTTATATTATGCAAAGATCAAGAGGATTAAAAAGTAGATCAAGAAAAAAAATGACAAAAACCCAAAGACCAGGTAGAACCAATCCTATTACTAACAGAATGCAAAGGTTTGAAGATGGAGATTTAGTTCATATTACTATCAACCCAAGTATTCAAAAAGGACAACCGGCTCCTAGATTCCATGGTAAAACTGGAAAGGTTACTGGTCAAAAAGGTAAAGCATATATTGTATCCTTAAAAGAAGGAAACAAAGCAAAAGAATTAATTGTAAGACCAGACCATTTAAAATTACAAAAATGATTTCTATGATTGGAAAAGAAATTATTGAAAGTGAACCAATATCAAGTGCAGAAGTAAAAAAAGTTCTTGAAGATTTTTCAGAAGACAATGAATTAAACTACGAACAGAATATTACTTTAAATCATCTTGCAAGATTTAAAAGATATTCTGTTGAAGATTCAGAAGAAATTATTGAAAAACTCCAAGAAGAATTTGGCCTAAGAGATAAAGTTGCTGTACGTATCGTAGATTTAGTTCCAAAAGATTTAGCAGATTTAAGATTAATCTTCGCTAAAGAAGCTATAAAAATTGAAAAACCCGATATGGAAAAGATACTTGAACTCTTAGAACAATACAATATTGAAGAATAGTTTTGGGCTATTCTCTTTTTTTATTATTTTTTATAATTTTATTACCGTCAAATATACTTTTTTTAGATATCTTTATTATACTTAACAAATAAATTTATTAAATAGTTTATTTATATAGCTAGTTTATTTTATAAAAACAATAGTGAGTGATAAAGATGGTTGATAATAAAAAAAGAAATGGAAAAAAACCAACTGTAAAAAAAGAACAATATGCTGTTGTTCTTGATTATTTAAGCAGAGGCTATGTTAAGTCAGATATGTCTAAATTTGGCGGAAAACCTATTGCTCAAGCTATTGGTACAGAACAATTCACTTTACTTGAATTAGCTCCTAAAAATGGTGTTGATTTAGAAATAGGAGACACAGTATTTATAGGACAAGGAAAAAAAGATAAAATATATAGAGTACTTGGAAGATTAAACTTTGAAAGATTAACTGCAACAAGTAGAATTGAATTAGATTACACAATCAGAGACATTGTTGAATCAAACGAAGAAAAATATGTTAACTTTTTCAATACAACTGGAGCCGTTAGTACAAGGCTCCATACACTTGAGTTAATTCCAGGAATCGGTAAAAAATATATGTGGGACATTATTAATGCCAGAGAAGAAAAACCATTTGAAAGTTTCAAAGATATAACCGAAAGACTCCCAACATTAACCGACCCTGCAGGAATGATAGTAAACAGAGTTAAACAAGAATTGGATAGAAATGCAATTAAAAGAGGCAAAAGTAAATATTACATATTTACACAGGTTCCAAAAAAACCTAGAAATCCAAGATAAGTGATAAATTGAATAGTGAAAATTCCATATCCCTTTCTAAGACAACTAAAAGCATCTTAAATCAAAATGGGATAAAGTTAAATAAGAATCTTGGTCAAAATTATCTAATTGATAAAAATAAAAGAGATCAAATCATTAACTTTGGAAACATCAATGAAAATGATGTAATCTTAGAAATTGGGACTGGAATTGGAACATTAACAATTGAACTTGCCAAAAAAGCTAAAAAAGTAATAGCTATTGAACAAGATAAAAATATATGTGACATATTAGCCAAAAGACTTAAAGAAGAAAAAATAGATAATGTAGAATTACTCAATGAAGATGCTTTAAATATTGAATTTCCAAAATTCAATAAAATCATCTCCAATCTACCTTATCAAATCTCATCACCTATTACTTTTAAATTTTTAGAATATGATTTTGATTTAGCTATTTTAATGTATCAAAAAGAGTTTGCTGATCGTATGAATGGGGAAGTTGGAACTAAAAATTATTCTAGACTTTCAGCTATGCTACATTTCAAATGTGATGTGAAAAAATTAACAGATGTGAGTTCTGAAAGTTTTATTCCAAAACCAAAAATTGATTCAACAGTTGTAAAATTAACACCAAAAAAGAATAAAATTTCACTTGAAGATTTTAAAATTTATTCCAAATTTACAAAAGCATTATTTCAGCATAGAAACAAAAAAATTAGAAATGCATTGATTGATTCTAGACACATAATAACTAATCTTGATAAAAAAGAAATGAAAAAATGTATGAATGAAATTGAAGATGAAAAACTAAATAATTATCTCAAAAAAAGAGTTGTTGTAGTAACACCTGAAGAAATACTATTTTTATCTAAAGATTTAAATTCAATTTTAAACGGATAGATTACTATGCCTGATTTTAAAATTAATATTGATGATAATGTTTATATTCCCGCTGAAGACAGCTATTTACTTGCTGATAACTTACAGATTAAAAAAGGACAAAGTGTGCTGGAAATTGGAACTGGATCGGGTATTGTTGCAATGTATGCTTCAAGACTTACAGACAATATTACTGTAACAGACATTAATTTTGATGCATGTGAACTTGCATGCAAAAATTTTGAAGCAAATAACATTGAAAATATTGAAATATTATTTGGAAATTTGTTTGACCCCGTGCAGAATAGAAAGTTTGATGTAATTTTATTCAATACTCCATATCTGCCTACTGAAAAAGGGGAGGTTTTAGATGACACAATAAATTATGCTTTTGACGGTGGATTAGATGGTAGAAAAGTTATTGATGCCTTTTTAAATGAAGTGGGAAATCACTTAAATGATGGCGGAATAGTGCAGATGATACAGTCTTCACTATCAGATAATGAAGAAACACTGAAAAAACTCGATAAATTAGGTTTTATTTCAGAAATTGCAAAAAAAGAGCACTTTTTTTTCGAAGATATAACATTGATTAATGCGTATAAAATTTAAAATGGAGAAAGTTAGAATTCCCCATCATAAACAAGCTCTGCTGGACCTTTCATGAATGCGCCAAGAGCATCATCTTTTTCATATACATTGAATTTCAAGTCACCGCCAGGTAAGTGAAGTAAGATATTACTATCAAATAAACCTAGTTTGTAACCAGAAATAGCTGTAGAAGTTGCACCGGTACCACATGCAAGTGTTACACCAGCACCACGCTCCCATGTTCTCATTTTACCTTCATTTTTAGAAATTACTTCAACAAAATGTACATTGATCTTTTCAGGGAATACTTCATGTGCTTCAATAGCTGGACCGTATTTGTCAATGTCGATTTCATCTAAATCATCAACAAAGATGATTGCATGAGGATTTCCAACACTAACAGCAGTTAAATTAAAAGTAGTATCTAAAACTTCCAACTCACAATCCAAAAATTCATCCATTTCAGAAATCATTGGGATTTCAGGAGTTTTGAATGTTGATAATCCCATATCTACTTTAAATAATACCGGTTCATCATCTTCTAAAGTAATTTCAATAGTTTTGATTCCTGCCCTTGTCTCAACAGTCATCTTCTCTTTTTTTAAAATACCTTTTCTGTATACAAAATCTCCAAAGCATCTTATGCCATTTCCACACATTTCAGCCTCACTTCCATCAGGATTGAACATTCTGTACCCAATATCCGCAACATCAGATGGTTCTACGAATAAAACACCATCCCCACCTACTCCGAAGTTTCTGTGGCATAAAATTCTGCATGCTTCAGGTTTGTCTTCTTCAGAAATGACTTTTCCTTTTGTTTCATCAATAATTGGAAAATCATTACCTATTCCATGCATTTTTGAAAATTTTAATCCTTTTAAATCTACCATGTTATCAACTTATTTCAAATGTGGAGGAATACTTTGTTTTGCATATAAATCTTCAAAAGTTTCTCTTTCACGTACAACTGAGCATTCACCATCAGTTACCAATATTTCTGAAGCAAGAGGTCTTGAATTATAGTTTGAAGACATTGTAAATCCATATGCACCTGCATTTAATATACCTAATACATCACCCTCTTCCACATCAGGCATTAGTCTGTCACGTGCAAATAAGTCTCCAGATTCACATACATTTCCTGCAATATCAACAGTTTGAGTATTTTCTGCATTCATTCTGCTTGCATCAACAATATGATGGTATGAATCATACATCGCCGGTCTTAAGAGAGTATGAAAACCTGCATCTACACCAATAAATTTCCTGTAACTTTGTTTTAGACTGTTAACAGTTACTAAAAGCACACATGCATCTCCAACCAAGAATCTTCCAGGTTCAAGATACATTGTAGGATTACCCATGCCATATTGTTCTAATTTTTCTTTAAATAATCCGACATTAACTTCTGCAAATTTGTCTAAATCTACAACATTTTCTTCAGGAGTGTAAGGAATACCCACTCCCCCACCAAAGTCAACAAATTCAAAGTCAATTCCAGCATCTTGGTGAACTTTACCTGCAATATCCATAGTTGATTCAATAGCTAATTTAAATGGTTCCGGATCCAATATACCTGAACCAATGTGAGAGTGCATACCAACTGGATTGAATCCTAATTTTTCTGCTTTTTTATAAACTTCAACAGCTTCGGATTCCATAATACCAAATTTACTCATTATCCCTCCTGTAATACAATGATCATGATGTCCTGCACCTACCATTGGATTTACTCTAAAGGAAATTTTTACACCTTCAGGGTCAATCATTTTAGATAATCTGTTAAGTGCTGATACTGAGTCTATATTTAAAACTGCACCTTCATCATGAACATATTTTAATTCATCATTAGTAATATTGTTACCAGTGAATAATATTCTATCTCCTGAAAATCCAAGCATTTTTGATATATGAACTTCTCCAGGGGAAACCGCATCAATACAACAACCTTCACTTTCTAAAATTTTCATTACTGCAAGGTTAGTATTAGCTTTACATGCGTAAAATACTTTAAAATCAGGATAATATTTTGAGAAAGCTGAATAAAATCTATTGTAATTATCTCTTATCCTATTCTCATCAATCACATAGGTTGGAGTTCCAAATTCTTCTGCAATATCAATTGCATCTGCTCCACCAATATCAAGGTGGTTTTTATCGTTTACTTTAATATTTAAATCCATAATTAAAACTCCTAAAAAAGTTACATTATAAATTTAGTTATTTATTTTAAGCTATTTAAAATTAATGAAGGAAATCGTTTTTCCGTTCAAATTAAGTAATATGATAAAATAATTAAACAGGCAAAAAATGGAAAAATATTATAGTATTACTTTTAAAGGCATAATTGAAAATAGCGGTGATAATACTCAATAGTTAAAATACAATCAAAATCAAAACAGCCCCTGAAATGTGGGAACTCCAAGATGGGAAAGTAAAAAATGGTGAATATTTTACTAAAACATATATTCGTGATTGAAGAAACAGACCCGGAATGTGAAGTTGGAGATTTTTATTAAAGATATTCAAATGATTACATGAATAAAAATACAGTTCAATTGATATGTATCTAAATAATGTAAACAGATTATAAGTGATGAACACATCGGTTTATGTGAGCTAACCCATATACCATAACATTAGCCGTCTACTTATTTTAAAGTATTGGAAAAAAGAAGAGGTTATCTAAAGATAACCTATAAAATTTCATCTAAAGCTTCTACAAACTCGTCGATGTCAGTTTTAGTAATTATTAAAGGTGGGACAAATCTTAAAACATTGCCTGCAGTACAGTTTATTAAGAAACCTGCTTTTCTTAGTTTATCAACATATTCAGCACCAGGTTTGGTTAATTCAAGCCCGATCATTAAACCTTTACCGCGAACATCGGCAATAATATCTTTATCTAATTTCTTTAATTCAGAAATGAAATATCCGCCAACTTCATTAACATTATCCAAAATATTTTTATCTGCAAATTCATCTAAAATAGCATTAGCTGCAGCACATACAAGTGGCCCACCGCCGAATGTTGTTCCATGATCTCCAGGTACGAATGCACTAGCTATTTTCTCGGTTGCTAAAATTCCACCCATTGGAACTCCTCCACCTATTCCCTTAGCCATAGTCATTATATCTGGTTTGACATCAAATAATTCGTGTGCAAATAATGTTCCACATCTTCCGAATCCTGTTTGTACTTCATCCACAATAAATACAATGCCTTTTTCTCTACAGATTGCTTCAATTCCTTTTAAATATTCAACATCAGGAACATGTACCCCGCCTTCACCCTGAATAGGTTCGACAATGATAGCTGCAGTATTTTCAGTAATTGCATTTTTAATAGCTTCAAGGTCGTTATATGGAACATTGATAAATCCTTGCGGCATTATTGATTTAAATGGTTCATGGTATTCTTCATGACCAGTAGCTGCAAGAGTCATTATTGTTCTTCCGTGAAAAGAATCAACAGTTGAGATGATTTCACTCTTGCCGGTGTATTTTACAGCTAGTTTAATAGCTCCCTCATTTGCTTCAGCACCGCTGTTTGCATAAAAAATTCTATCAAAGCTAGTTAAATCAATTAATCTTTTAGCATAGATTAATGCAGGTTCATTATAATAAATACTTGAAATGTGAATGAGTTTTGCAGCTTGATCCTGTATGGCTTTTACAAGTTTAGGGTTATTATGACCCAAAGAATTTACAGCAATACCTGCAAACATATCCAAATATTCATTTCCATCAATATCAGTAACTCTTACACCTTCACCATGATCAAGTACAACTGGTTGTCTAGTGAAAGTGTTTATGAAATAATCATCTTCTATTTTTATTAATTCTTGAGTATTCATTTTATCATTCCATAAACTATTTAATCATTAATATTTATAATATTAATATTATTTAAAAATTAGGTGATAAAATGAAAGTCGCAACTATTGAAACCGATAAAGGGAATATTGAACTTGAATTATTCCCAAATGAAGCACCTGGAACTGTAGCAAACTTTGAAAAATTAATCAAAGAAGGATTCTATGATGGATTAACATTCCACAGAGTAATTCCTAATTTTGTAATTCAAGGTGGTTGTCCTAAAGGAAACGGTACTGGTGGACCAGGTTACACTATCAAATGTGAAACTGAAGGAAACCCGCACAGACATGGAACTGGTGCATTATCAATGGCACATGCTGGAAAAGATACTGGTGGAAGCCAGTTCTTTATTACACACAGTCCGCAACCACACTTAGATGGAGTACACACTGTATTTGGTCAAGTTATCAAAGGTCAAGATGTTGTTAATGCTATTCGCCAAGGCGACAAAATGAACAAATTGACAGTGGAAGAAAGATAGATTCTATCTTTCAACTTATTTTATTTTAATTAAATTCCAACATTTCCTTAGATTTAATTCCTACAAGTGAAGCAAAAACAGATGCTGCGCATAACACCATACAAATTAAGCAAGTAATTTGAGAACTAGTAATTAAAAGAGGAAAATATTTCTCAATCATTGGTACATTACCCATCACAAATGCAAATACTAATGTTAACATACCCATACTCATTGTTTGACCAATAACACGCATTGTTGCAACTGATGCAGAAGCCACAGGAGTATCTTTTTGTGGAACTGACCCCATAATTGCATTTGTATTTGGAGATGAAAATATTCCAAAACCCAAACCATGAGATACCATCGCAATAATTAAAAACCATAATGGTGTTGAAACATTAAGCATTGAAAGCATTGCAAGTGAAATTGCTCCAAAAAACATTCCAATAGCCGCTAATTTTTGTGGATTAATCTTATCCGACAATCTTCCTGAAATTGGAGCCATAATTACTTGAATTAAAGGTGCAACTAACAAGATTATACCTGCCATTTGAGAATCATAACCTCTAATATATTGCAAATGATAATTTACAATAGTTGTAACAGCAAATGTAGCGAGATACGCTGTTAGAGCTGCAAAGTTCGCAGATGAAAATTTAGGATTTTTAAAGAATTTAACATCGAATACTGGATATTTTTCTCTAAGTTCAAGAGCTACAAATACTCCCAATACAATTAAACCTATAACAGTCAAAATAATGCCAGTACTTTCATCAAGACGTGTGAATCCATAAATAAATAACAATATGCCTAATGAGTATACAATAGAACCTTTCCAATCAATCGGAACATCCCCCATAGTAACCCATTCTTCCTTAATTTCAGTTATTAATAAAACTAAAATCAAGATTAAAAATGGCACTGATGTTAAAAATATAGATCTCCATCCAAAATGAAAGTTTAAAAATCCCCCAATTACTGGAGATGTTGATGTTGCAAGATAAACTCCAGTTACGTTAATTCCAATTGCTTTACCACGTTCTTGTGGAGAGAATGCTGATACGACCATTGCCATTGAAGCGACATTTAAAAATGAAACACCAATACCTTGAACTAATCGACAGATTAAAAAAATTTCTGAGTTTATTGAAAAAATAGCTGCAATAGAGCTTAGAATATAAACTGATGAGCCAAATATCATTGATTTTTTAAGACCGAATTTTCCAGATAATTGCCCAGATGGAATTGTAAAAATAGCTACTGCTAAGAAAAATAGCATGGTGACCCAATTTTGGATAATATTGCTCATTCCAAATTCAGAAGCTAAAGTTGGAACTGCCACCATCACAGCAGATGATAAAAATACTGTGAAAAAGGATGTCAATGTTGCTACAATTAAAACGATTTTTTCAAGTTTCATATTATCTATTATGTTGAACTAAAACAATATTAATACCATTTGGATCTATTACTTTTGCCATATAACCGACCTGTATTTTTATGGGTTTCATGGCAATATTAGCCCCTTTTGCTTCTAAATTTTCAATTTCTTTATGGATATCTTCAACATCCATTCCAATGGAATATAGGCCACTGCCAAAATTTGAACTTTCAATTAGTTCAATTCCTGCAAAACCCTCCCCATCTAAAAGAGTGATTTTGCCTTCCGGAACATCAAAGACTTCATCAACAGTAAAATCTAGAGTTTCAGTATAAAATTTAACACTTTCCTCCATATCATTAACAATCATTGTAGCATATCTGATTTTCATGAAAAATAATATGTAATTACAATTATTTTAACTTAGCCATTAAACCAGATTTTCTAGCATAATGAAACATATATAACTGAACATAACCTGCATTATCTCCAAATTCATCCATTCCAAATTCCCTTACCTTAGGAACCGAAATATCTTTACCATCAAAGTATAAGTAAGATACAATGCGTTTTATCCATATATCAGATGGAAATGCTTCTCTAAAATTAAATCCATAAAGTAAAATGCAATCAGCAACTTTCGGACCTACACCTGGAACTTGCAGTATTGTCTCAAAAGCCTCATCATAATTCATTTTTGAAATTTCTGAAATGTCCATTTCCAATGAAAAAAGTTCAGATGCTTTTCTCATGTAGGAAGCCCTATATCCCACACCACAAGATTTTAAATTGTTTTTGCAATTGGAAATATCACCTGCATCAGTTAAATCCAATTCTTCTTCAGCATCTAAAAATATCTCTTGAAAAGTAGAGATTTCTGGAAAAGTGTGAAAACCATTATGATTGATTCCCCATTTCTCTTTAATATCAGAAATTGATTTTGTCCATCTTTTAATTGAATTATTTGCAGAACAAATTGATGAAATAATACATTCAAATGGATTTGGTGCTAAAAATAGTCTTAAACCATGGCAAAACTTAGACATTTCAGCCAGTTCTGCATGACCATTCAAATATTTATAAAATTTATTTAAATCAAATTCCAAATCAAAAATATATTTTAGAGAAGATACGGCTTCTTTTTTAGATATATTTCCAATATAATTAAAATTAAAGAATTCTCCAGATTGTTCAACATCAAAAATAACCGGATTATTATTAACTAATACGACTTCCCTATATGAATTATCAACTTTCGTCCAAGGAGGTTGTGAAGTTTGACCTGAAATTTGTGTTAATTCCAAATCAATTGGAGATTCAATTATCATAAACGAACAGCCACATTATTATCTTTTAAGTACTTTTTTACATCACCAATAGAATACTGGTTAAAATGAAATATACTTGCTGCAAGAGCTGCACTAACATCAGTTTTCTTAAATACATCCAAAATATCTTTTGGTTTACCAACACCACCACTAGCAATGACTGGAATATCAACTGCATCATTAATAGCTTTGTTCAACTCAATATCATATCCGTTTTGAGTCCCATCACCATCCATACTTGTTAAAAGGATTTCACCGGCACCCAAGTCCTGGCATTTTTGAGCCCATTGAATGGCATCGATTCCTGTAAATTCCCGTCCGCCATAAATACTTGAATCAAACCAGCAGAAGCCTTTATCAGTTTCAACAACGACTTTATCCGGTGCGTCATCTGGATTTGAGATATATCTTCTTTTTGCATCAATTCCAATAACAACTGCTTGTGATCCTACAACTTTTGAAGCTTCAGTTAACAATTCCGGATTTTTAATTGCAGCTGTATTTGTAGAACATTTATCAGCACCTGCTCTAAGCATTTTAATATAATCTTCAACTTTTCTTATCCCCCCACCTACACAGATTGGCATGAATACATTTTCTGTTAACATGTCAATAACATCTGCCATAGTAGCCCGTCTTTCATGTGAAGCAGTGATATCTAAAACAACAATTTCATCTGCACCTTCTTCATAATATTTAGTTGCAAGATCTACTGGATTTCCAGCATATTTAATTTCTTTAAATTCTACGCCTTTTACAACTCTACCTTCAGGCACTTGTAAATCACAATCCAAACAAGGAATAATTCTTTTAGTTAACATAATATCAAAATAAATAAAAAAAGTAATATTGTTTTTAAAAAAACAATAAGTTTAAGCTGAGTATCTTAATACGAAACATAATATCGCTACAATAACAGTAGCAACTATTATATGCTCAGGAGAAAGTTTTGGTCCAAGACTTTCTTCATCAAAATATCTTACTAAACCTGCACCTGTTTGAGGCATAGAAATTTTATTATCTTTTTTCGCCATAATAATCCCCTTAATAATTAATTAATAATTAATAATATATATGGTTATTTTCTTCATAGTATATAAAGTTTAGATTTTTTCTTTCTTAATTACATTAATGTCACTAATTCTAGTATCAGGGTATTGTCCATTTTCATCTTTTTCAACAGCTTTAACCATGTCCCATACAGTAAGTAAAGCTACACTTACACCAGTAATAGCCTCCATTTCAACACCGGTTTTACCTAATGTATTAACAGCACAAGTAGCTATTATTTCATCTTTTTTAACATCAAAATCCAGTTCAATACCAGTTAATGCCAATGGATGACAAAGTGGAATTATAGAAGATGTGTTTTTAACAGCCTGAATTCCTGCAATCTGAGCGGTTGTTAAAACATTACCCTTTTTAATTTCATCATTTTGAATTAAGTTAATAGTATTTTTATCTAGAAATATACTTCCACTTGCAATAGCCCTTCTTTTTTGATCTGGTTTTCCACCAACTTCAACCATATGCACTCCTGTTTCTGTTAAATGTGTAAATTCCTCTGCCATATTATCTACTTCTCACTCACTTCTATTACATCCAATTGTTCACAAATTGCTTTAATACCTAAAATCTCACTCACATTAGGATGACTTCTTCCCCCATCCCCAGAGATTAATTCTTTAATATACAATCCACCTTCTGTTTTAATACGCATACTAAAATGTTTATCATCAATTATTTCATAAGATAACTCTTTAACATGTTTAATACGAACTTTATCAGCACGCCTCCTTAATACTCTTAATGGAGTTTGCTGATGAATTTCATCTAGTTTTAATAATTCCTCAAGTTTTGACTCGTCGAATCTTTCATCACACTCAACAATTGCATTATACACTTTATAAGTATCAGGAGAAGATTGTTTAATTTCTGCTTTTCTATTTCTTTTACATAAATGTAAATTATGATATGAAGTTTTACCTTCGTTAATTTTATTTATTTCATCTTCAACTTTTGCTAAATTAAGTTTTCTTATTTTTGGCTCTTTAATTTCCAATACAAATGGTCTTCCCGAACCTAACATTAAAACATCAATGTCTTCACGACCTGCACCATGGAATTTAGCTTCCTTACCCTTAGTTAATTTTAATATATGCTCGGAAATTAGTTCTTCAACTGATTCAGGGTATTGTTTTCCAGTGAAGTTACATTCGCAACATCCTTTCCCTTTACATTTAGTACATGGCCATTTAGTTTGTGGAATTCCTCTTTTGAACTTATTGTATTTTCCTTCAATATATAAAGGATTAATTTGAATTCTAACTTTAGGATTATCTATTAAATCAATGTTAAATACAATATCCTGACTTTCAAATTCGGCTTCTTTGTCATAGATTTTCCAAAGTTCAAGACCAATCAATCTATTAATTTCTTTTTTGATTGTCTCAACTGGTAAATTGAATTTTTCAGATAAACAATCGTCACGTTCTTGAACATCCTTAGGAACTTTTGAACCCACTAAAAATGTATCAAATTCAAGACCTAACTGATTAATTTTATCATTAATTTTTTTATATAACTTGTCATTAAGTTTATCGAAGATATTATTACATATTACACAATCGACATCATCCAAACTGATATTTAATTCAACACAAACTTTATCTGCTCTTTCAATATTGTTTGTTCCTTCAATTGTTTTAGATAATTTGCGACCGAGACAATTCTTACAGATTCTACCACCGGTTTCCTCTAAAATTTGTTTTGCTAATTCGTACATATTATCTATTCATGAATTGTCCCATCATCCGATTCATAGCGCCGCCACCTAAACGACCGCCACGTTTACCAATTCCTTTCATTGTCTTTTTAGTGTTGTTATAATATTTTAAAAGTTCTTTTACTTCACTTTCTTCAACACCAGATCCTCTAGCAATTCTTTGAACACGAGACTGTTTAATTATTTTAGGATTTAACATTTCTTCTTCAGTCATGGAAGACATCATAACCTTATATAATCCTATTTTATCTTCAGTCATTTTAGAAGCTTCTTTTGAAATTTTATTTCCCATGCCAGGAATCATATTTAAAACTTGTTGCATAGGACCCATCTTATTCATCATTTCAAATTGATTTTTCATATCCATTAAAGTGAATTTACCCGTGAGCATATTGGTCATTGTTTTTTCTGCAATATCCTCATCAATATTCTCTTCAGCTTTTTCAATGAGAGATTTTATATCACCCATACCAAGTAATCTTGAAATAAATCTTTCAGGATCAAATAATTCAAAATCATCAATTCTCTCACCAGTACCTATGAATTTAATTGGAGCACCAGTTTCTGCAACAGCAGACATCGCGCCCCCACCCTTTGCTGAACCATCTAATTTTGTAATAATTATTGATCCAATATCAGTAGCTTGTGAGAAAGCTTTCGCTTGTTCACCTGCTTGTTGGCCGATTGTTCCATCAATAACAAGAATAGCTTCATTTGGATTAATAATATCATCCAATTCATCCATTTCAGCAATCAAATCTTCTTCCTGTTTATGTCTGCCGGCAGTATCGAAAATAATAACTTTCCTATTTTTAAATTCCTGCAAACCTTTTCTAGCTAAATCAAGAGCATCCTTATTCTCAGGATCCCCATATAAAGGAACATCCATTTCCTCGGTTAATTGTTTTAATTGGACATAGGCAGCTGGTCTCCATGTATCTGTACATACAACCGCAGGATTGAAACCTTTTTTCTGTAAAAACCTACATAATTTACCAATTGTAGTTGTTTTACCACTACCTTGAAGACCCAAGAATAAAATTTTGTAAGGTCTTTCATTAATATCTAAACCAACAGTTTCACTACCTAACAGATTTACCATTTCTTCATAAATAATTGTTATAACATGCTCTCTTGGAGTAATACCTTTTGGTGGTTTCTCTTCAAGAGACCTGCTTTCAATTTTTTTTGATAACTCCAGAACCAATTTAATATTAACATCAGATTGAATTAAAGCTCGTTGAATATCTTTAACAACTTCTTTAATAGTTTTTTTATCAATAACAGACATTCCTACTAATTTTTTCATTGTATTAGTAAGATTTTCTCCTAAATTTCCAAGCATATTGATCACATATAATAACTCTAATTAGCAAACTTATATAATTATATTAATTTATATCTATATTTAATAAAGTTTTAATAATTTGTGATATCATGTTAGAAGAAGTAAAAAAATCTTTAGAAGCATCTCCTATTGTTAAAAAAGGTGATTATAACTACTTTGTAAATCCAATAAGTGATGGTGTTCCAGCAATGGATCCTAAAATGCTTAGAGAATTATCATTAGCAGTTTATAAACATGCAGATTTAGATGTTGATAAAATTGTAGCAGTTGAAGCTATGGGGATACATTTAGCCACTGCATTATCCCTTACAACTGACATCCCCTTTGTTGTAATCCGTAAAAGACAATATGGTCTTGAAGGAGAAACAGAAGTTTATCAAAAAACAGGATATGGTTCATCCAACCTTTATGTAAACGATTTACATGAAGGTGAAAAAATATTACTAATTGATGATGTGGTAAGTACTGGAGGAACATTAATAGCTTTATTAAACACTTTAAAAGATTTAGGATTAAAAATTAAATCTACTGTTGCAGTAATCGAAAAAGGTGAAGGCAAAAATATCGTTAAAAAAGAAACTGGTGTTGATGTAATATCTATTATTAAACTAGATGTCATCAACGGAAAAGTAGTTATTGAAAAAACAATTGAAGATTAAAATGTCAATGTATAATCTGGATTTAGACAAAGTAATCCGTAAAATAACTTCAATGGATGCTCAAACTGTTGGTCTTCAATTTCCTGAAGGTTTGAAAATGCAAGCTATAAAAATAGCTAGACAAATTGAAGAAGAAACCGATGCAACAGTTGTTATTTCAGGTGATCCCTGTTTTGGAGCTTGTGATGTTAGCGATTATAAAATGAAAGGTTCAGTTGATTTAATCGTTCATTACGGACACACCCCCCTTCCCTTAAAATATGAAGTTCCAACATTGTTTATTGAAGCATATTCCAATATAGATATTAAAAAAGATCTTGAAAAGTCAATAGAATATTTAAAAGATTATTACAGAATAGGACTCGTAACAACAACACAACATTTACATCTTTTAAATGAAACTAAAGATTACTTAGAAGATAATGGAAAAGAAGTTGTTCTAGGTTCTTCACCATCGACTAGAAAAGGTCAAGTTTTAGGATGCAACTTTTCATCTATAAAAAACTTAGATGCTGAAGTAATATTATTCATAGGAACTGGAAATTTCCATCCATTAGGAATCAAATTATTTTCAAACACCCCCGTAATTGCCCTAGACCCATACAATAGTGAAATTAGAAGTATGGATGAATTTGCAGACAGGATTTTAAGAATAAGATTTGCAAGAATTACAAAAGCTCGTGGTGCTAAAAAATGGGGAATTTTAGTATCTACAAAAGAAGGTCAATACAGAATGACCTTAGCAAAGGAAATTAAAAAAATTCTAGAAGATTCAAAAATGGAAGCATATATTATTTTAGTTGATAATGTATCACCAGATGTTTTACTTCCTTACTTGGAATTAGATGCTTTTGTTGTTAGTGCATGTCCCAGAATCGCAATTGATGATTCACAAATGTATAAAAAACCATTATTAACCCCACAAGAATTAGAAATAGTCCTAAATAAGAGAAAATGGGAAAATTACCAATTAGATGAAATTTTATTTCATGAACATTATAAATAATTTTAAATATTAATATGAATAAAATTATTATATTAAAGAAAGTTTTATAAACTCTTTATTTTGGTGATTTTAATATGAAAATAGAAGAAGATGAAATTGTAATGCCTGGGGATAAATTAGGAATAATAGAACAATATCTTCCAGGAGAGGGTACTTATGATGATGACGGAGACATTAAATCATCAGTACTTGGAAATGTTAAAATTAATCAAAAAATGAAGGTAATTTCTGTTGTGTCAGATGCGAAACCTGCTCTTTTAAAAGTTGGAGATATAATTTACGGCCAAATAACTGATATTAAACCACAAAGAGCTAATGTTAACATTGAATGTATTAAAGACAACGCAAGACCATTAGCATTACCCTATATGGGAGCTATACACATCTCACAAGCAAAAAAAGATTATTTAGAGAAATTATCTGATGCTTTTAGAATAGGAGATATTATTCAAGCAAAAGTTGTTAAAATTACTGGAGATAATGTTGATTTAGGTAGTACAGATGATGATTGTGGTGTCCTAAAAGCTATGTGTACTCGTTGTAGAGATTACATGCATACTACCCAAAAAGCTGATGAACTTCAATGTAATACTTGTAATAGAAAAGAAAAACGTAAAGTTTCTAAAAACTACATTAATGATTAATTAGGTTGATAAAATGGAAAATTTTGAAATTATTGAAGATAAAACATTAGAATTAACTTTTATTGTTAAGGATGAAAGTCATGGAGTTTGTAATGCATTAAGACACATTTTAATGCAAAATCCTGATGTTGAATATGCAGTTTATAATATTGATCATCCCCTTACTGGAAAACCAGAAATGACCATTAAAACAAAAAGAGGAAAAAGACCAAGAAACGCATTACAGAAAGCAGCAGAACAACTCCAAAAAGAAAGTGATGAATTTAAAAAACTTATTGACGAAGCTTTAGAATAAGCTTCAATTATTCCTTTTTTAAGTGGTTTAATGAATAAATACAAAAAACCATCTGTAACAACTGATATTTTTATTTTTGATGAAGATTTTAATTTTATTTTAATTAAAAGAAAAAATAATCCTTTTAAAAATTATTGGGCGTTGCCCGGTGGATTTGTTGATTATGGTGAAACTGTAGAATCGGCTGCAATAAGAGAAGCTAAAGAAGAGACAAGTATTGATGTAGAACTTAAAGATTTAGTTAATGTTTACTCTAATCCAGATAGAGATTCAAGAGGTCATACCATAAGTATTACATATACTGCAAAAGGAGATTTCAATGAAAGAAAAGCCAATGATGATGCAATAGATATTGGCATATTTTCCGCTGAAAAATTAGATGAAATCAATATTGCTTTTGACCATAATAAAATAATAAAAGACTGCTTAAATATAGTTAAAAATGAAAAATAATGCTATATATTTAAATAATTTGAAAAAAAAATTATTGTAATATATAACTTATTAAACTTAATTGAGGAGGAGTTAAATGGAATTTTGTCCTGAATGTGGAGCAATGATGTTTCCAAACAACAATGTTTTAAAATGCAATAGCTGTGGTTACATTAAAGAAGACTCCGATAATAATGATTATAAAGTTTCAAAGAAAATTGAAGCTGAAGAAACTGTTAAAATGTTGGGTGAAGATGTAGACGTTGGCCCAAGAACAGAAGAAACATGTCCTGAATGTGGACATAATATAGCAACCTACAAATTATTACAGACTCGTAGTGCTGATGAAGCTCCTACTCGTATATTCACATGCGTAAAATGTAAACATACTTGGAGAGCTTACGACTGAGGGCTTTTTATGAAAGATTCTAAAGAAAAAGAACATAGAATTTCTAATTTAAAAGACTTAATCGACAATGTGAAAGAAGAAGATTCCAATATCGATTCACAAGAAGATAGTGAATTGATAAACTATTTACACGAAGATACAGTTGATTTTGATGAATTAGAAATTAACGATGAATTTATCTATCATCCAGATGATGATGAAGACTATGTAATAAATTTAGAAGAATCTCCAATTGATGAAGAATTTATAATTAACACTCCCAAAGAAGAAGAATTAAAAAACATGTCCGATGATTTAGAAGAGCCAGAAGACATCATTAGTGATGTGAGTGAAAACTTTGATCAATTTTTTAATGCAAAAATTGGTAAAACACCTGTTTTAGCTATTGTTAGCTCTGTATTAGGGATCATATTTATAGCAATCTCAATAATCATTTTCGAATCCCGTAGTGATAGAGTAATAGACAATGTTGTATCTGGTGAGACTAACTTTATTTCTGTCATAGTTCTTGGATTAGGAATCTTATTATTAATTTACGGAATATACAAAGTATTTAATATTAAAAGTCCCCTAAATGGAATAACAGAGAGCATTAATTCTATTGATGGAAAAGAAAAAGTAAAAACTAATGCTTCTAAGGAAAAAGAAACTGAAAAGATTATCCCTAAAAGCAACATCCCATTGGACAAAGACTCCTATAAAATAGGTGAATTCGACATTGGAGATATAAAAAATAAATTTAAAAAATCAACTACTTCTAAAAAACCAAAACCACGCCCAGAAGATACAAACAATATTCCTCCTGCAAAAGAAAAAGAGGAAAATAAAAAAGAATTAACAATTGAAAAAATTGAAGATATTGAATATAAACAAGCAAAACTTGATAATGAAACTATTGATGATATTTTTGCTGAAGTAGAAGATATCGATGAAATACCAATTATTTCTATTGATTCTGAAGAAAAAGAATAAATAGGAATAATATTCTTTATTTATTGGGCCTGTAGTCTAGTCAGGAATGACGCAGGACTTCGGATCCTGAGATCGAGGGTTCAAATCCCTCCAGGTCCGCTATTTTTTAACTCTGACAACAGCTTCTTTAAAGAAGTTTGGGATTAAAGATCTATACATTGGACTTTTAAATAACATGTTAATATCACTATCAATAATATAAGTATAACATGAATCATCTTCCGCCCTCATACCACGACCATACGCCTGCATTAAAGTCATTACTGTTTTATAAGCATACCATTTTTTATCACGTTTCATTCTCATATTGACTTGTTTATCTCCGAGATAAGGAAACGGCATTTTATAAATAACTTGGAACCTACACTTATCATATGGTAAATCAACCCCTTCACTCATAGATGGTGAAACTAAAACTAAAGGATTTTCATCTTTTTCAAAGAAATCCAAAATTTGTTCTCTATTTTTTGAAGTATGCGAAATTAATCTTGAGTTATATAAATTATTTATAATATACTGTTGACATTTATAACTATGAGTATGGATTAAACCTTTATCCCCTTCATGTTTCTTTAAAATTTCCTGCAAAATAGGGATTGTTTTTGGAGCAGTTTTTTTAATTCTATTAGCAGACATTTTTCCAGCTAAATTAAGGACAATTGGTCTTTTTTCTTTAGTAAAAGGACTATCCACTTTAATGTGATAAACTTCATTAGGATTTAATCCCAACCATTTTGAAAACATTTTATGAGATAGAATTGTTGCACTCATGAAAATAACCACATCCCCATATTTTAATAAATTATTTTTAGCATAATGATGGACTCTTAGTGGTTTGAATGTGACACCAGACTCGTCAGTATCAATAACCCAATTTTTAGGCTCTTTTTCAAGATTATTTCTAAGAGTTTTTAGTCTACCAATAGTTGATCGAATCCTTTCAGATTTATTTTTACTCACATCTTTCAAATCAATATCTTCATATGCCTCTCTAATTGCATCAATTTCCATTATCCAATCTTCAAGTTCACCATCCTTTAAAGTTTGAGGAGAGATTTGTTTGTTAATATCTTTTTCAAGAACCCTATTATACAATGTAACTTCCATTGTAGACATTAATTTACTTTCAATATTATGAGCTTCATCTAAAATAAGTAAAGAACGAGTCCCAAAGTGTTTAACATAGTTAAGCTCAACAATAGCATAATCATAATTCATTAATGTGATTGGGGAATTAATTGCATTGGCTTTTTGATTCCAGTAATGACAATGCCCACTTGATTGGTAAAAAACGGTTCCCCCAAATGAATCTTCAAAAGCTAATTCTGCATCTAAAGTTGGATTTTTAGCAACACCATATGGGCAGAAAAATTTACTTGAAGTAGGTGATGTTTTACAAGCCCCTATATCACAAGTAGATTCTAAATTATCATGCAAACAAGCAAAATTACCTCTACCTTTAACCAATGGAAATTCGAATTCGTCAGAATATTGTGACTGCAATTGTTTAGTCATAGTCAAAATATAAGCAGATTCATACATTTTAGCTAATGTTGTAGCTATTGCAGATTTACCAGTTCCAGTTCCTGCTTCCAATATAATGTATTTATAACCCTTTTTAATCGCATCATTAATATCTTGAATAATTTCCAATTGTCCAATTCTAGGTTCATCAAATGGAAAATTTTCAATTATATCATCATCTATATTTGGATATAATTCTTTCAAATATGCTGCAGTCCCTTCATCCTGTTTGTGGTCATCAACATAATATACCTCAGGAATCTCATCATCTAATATTGATGAACTTCTTGATTTTGATTTAGTAAAACTAAATAAATTTGTTGGGCCTTTAGATTCTTTTTTAGGGTATTTTCCACAAGTACAATTACTTTTTAACATTCCGCAATTTGGGCAAAAAATTGAATTTGACATTAAAAATATATTAGGTGAAGATAATATAAATAAATTATAGAAAGAGCATTTGAAAAATAATTCTTAAAATTAATAATTATAAATTAAAGTGATTATATGGTTAAAAAAGGAAAATTGATTGGAATTGGTGTTGGACCTGGAGATACTGAATTATTAACATTGAAAGCTGCAAAAGTATTAGAAAAAGTCCCAGTTATTTTTTCACCAAAATCTGCAAAAGAAAAAGAAAGCATTGCATTATCAATCGTGAGGCCTATTCTTAAAGAAAGAAAAGATTATAAAAAAATAATGATTGTTGAACCTATTTTTCCTATGATTGAAGATAAAAAAGAACTTGAAAAAATATGGGATAGTGCATCTGAATTAGTTGCACAATATCTTAATACAGGAAGAGATGTTGCATTCATTACACTTGGAGACACATCAATATTCAGTACTTATTCCTATTTGCAAAAAAGATTAATGGATAGATATGAGATAGAAACTATTCCCGGGATTACATCATTTACTGCGTGTGCCGCTGCTAAAAACGAAGCATTAGTAGAACAAAATGATATTTTAACTATTGTTCCAAAAATTGACAGCAGAATAGAAAATATTTTAGAATATACTGATTCCATTGTTCTTATGAAAGCTTCAAGAAACTCAACAAAACTTGAATTAAAAATAAAAAATGATAAAAGAGAAAAAGAAATTTATTCCGTGCAAAACTGTACTCGTGAAAATGAAAAAATAATTGAAGGATTTTCTCACGAAAAACCTTACCTTACAACATCGATCATAAAGTTTAAAGATGATTAGTAAGTTTTATGCTTTGAGGTTCAACTTCAAAGACACACTTTCCATCACCCATTGTATAACATTGTGTTTCTATAACACTGACCGGTAGTTTGAAGAATTCTGTGAATAAACCTTCCATGATACCTGTATCTAAAAAACAGGCAGGTTTTCCTGTTTTTGGAAGTAATTCACATTCAAAACAATCATAAATTATAATTTTAATTATCTGACCTATTTCAAAAGTTAATCTACCTAATCCTTTTTTCTCCCAAAATTTAGATAAATTATCCATAAAGATATCTAGATCTTCATTATACAATTTATAAAAGATAGATTTGCCAATTTGATTGCCAGTTGATTTTAAAATAGGATCAATATTAATTCCTTCTTGAATAAGCATTGCTTTTAAAGTATGGAATAATAATGTTGAAAACTGTCCATCACCTTCAACAATATTCCTTATCAAATAATCAGACTGGGTTTCTTCAAGTTCTTTTGGTTCAGAAAAGTTTACAGAACCAAGATATTTAGAATTTAAATAAAATATTTTTTTTCGATTGTCAATAGGATGCATCCTATATGATATAATTCCATTTTCTCTTAAGTTTTTTAAATGCACTGAAACTGTAGATTTTGATTTGCCAGTATTAATCACTATTTCATCAAATTCCATATCTCGATCTCTTAGCATCTCTAAAATTGTGAGTTTGACGGGACTTTTTACTACATTAACACGCAATTCTGTTGAATCAGAAAATATTTGTATTGGTTTTTGTTCGCTCATTAACCTCCCCCATATGTATACTTATGTATAATAAGTTTTAGTTAATAAATATACCCATTTATGTAAAATTTAATCAAAATGATAAAAATATTTAGAATAATTATACAAAAATTAGAAATAAATCAAAAATAAATATCGAACTGTTCGTAAAGTATAGAATAATTTGAGTTAACTATAAATAATAGATGATTCCAATTTAATATTAACATTCATAAATGCTTATGGATTATTACAAAAAAGGAGACTAAAAAAAATGAAAGCTAATGCTCAAAAAATAGCTGATGGAGTATACTGGATTGGTGTACTCGACTGGGATTTAAGAACTTACCATGGTTACACATTAGATGGAACCACTTATAATGCATACATAGTGTTTGGAGAAGACGAAGTAGCAATTATTGATAATGCTTACCCTGGAAAAACTAAAGAAATGATGGCGCGTATTGACGATGCTTTTGCACAAGAAGGAAGAGATGTTAAAGTTGACTACATCGTCCAGAACCATGTTGAAAAAGACCATTCTGGAGTTTTAGTAGATTTACACAAAAAATTCCCAGAAGCACCTATTTACTGTACCGAAATTGCAGTTAAAGGTCTTTTAAAACATTACCCTGCACTTGAAGGTGCAGAATTCGTCACTGTAGGAACTGGTGACTCCTTAGATGTTGGTGGAAGAACTTTAGCATTCTTAGATGCATTCTTACTACATTGGCCAGACAGTATGTTCACTTTACTCGCTGATGAAACTGGAATTTTATTCCCTAATGATGCATTTGGTCAACACTTATGTTTCACAAAAAGATTCTCTGACGAAATTCCAGAAAATGTCTTAATGGATGCAGCACAAAAATTCTACGCAAACTTAATTACACCGCTTTCCAAATTAGTACTTAAAAAATTAAACGAAGTTGTTGAATTAGGTTTACTCGATTCCATTAAAATGATTGCACCATCTCATGGCCAAATTTGGACTGACCCGATGCAAGTAATCGGAGCTTACCAGAATTGGGCCACTGGTGTGTGTGAAGATAAAATTACTATCATTTATGACACTATGCACTATTCAACCCAACAAATGGCTCATGAAATTGCTGAAGGTGCAATATCTGAAGGTTACGATGTAGAAATATTCTACTTACATGAAGATGAAAGGTCTGAAATCGTGAAAAGTATTTTAACCAGTAAAGGTGTTGCAATTGGTGATCCTACAATTAACGATGCGCCATATCCAAGTATTGGAGACATCATGTACTACTTAAAAGGACTTTTATTCAACAGAACAGGTATAGAAAGAAAAGCTGTTACTTTCGGTTCAATGGGTGGAAAAGGAGGATCTCCTGCAAAACTCGCTGAAGAATTAGGTAACTGCGGATTTGATGTTGTAGACAGTCAAGAAATTTATTTCGTGCCAACTGCTGATGAAGAAAATGCAAGCTTTGATTTAGGTGTAAAATTAGCCAAAGCATGTAAAGAGTTATAATCTATTTGATTAAATACAACACAAATTGAATACAATCACTTTCTGTTGAATTTATAGCAGAATCTAAAAGTAAAACAAAGGAAATAAATATCTATTTATTTCTAAACACGATGAAAGAATTCTATAATTCTTTCCCTTTTTATTTTTAAAAAACGGAGGAGATTATCCTCTCAACTTAGCATAATCATTTATAAAAAACCAGCAATTATACTGAATACAATTATTATTGCCATAACGCCGGACAATGCATTTACAAATTTTTTTACTAACTGTTCTTTAAATTTATAAGACAAGAGTGTTTCAAGCATATGCCCGCCATCTAATGGTTTAAGTGGAAGTAGATTAAACAATCCGATTCCAAGATTTAAGATAAACACCCAATTAAATAATTCAAATAGCTCAAATAATATCCAAGGTATCGGTCCTAAACTATCATTTAATAACACATAATGCTTAGCTGCTTGAATTCCAAAAAATCCAACAGAATCGTTATTTGGATTTTTACTTAACACTACAGAATAACTGCCTTGATTCGTTTGAACCGTTACATTATCCCCGGGTTTAAAAGATTTAACAATATTGACATATGATTCAGAATCATTAATTTTATGATTATCAATAGCTTGTAAAATCATACCCTCTTTTAGTATTCCCTCAGAAGGAGAATCAGAAACAATCCTATCGATAGAAATCCCATCTTCTGCAAAGTAATGTGGAATACCAATTGATATTAAAGATATTAACATCAAAGCAACTACTGCTAAAGTAATATTAGCAACTGAGCCTGCAGCATATATTCTTAATTTTGAGGCATTTTTAGAATTTTTTAAACTTTTTTCATCAGGTTCGACAAATGCCCCTGGAAGAATAAAAAACAACAATAAACCCATAGACTTGATTGGGATTTTTTCACAAACAGACTGGATACCATGAGAAAATTCATGAATTATAACAACAGTTGCCAGACCAATCAAACCATAAATAAATGGAACATAAATCTGAGAACCTGGAATGTCAACACCAGGAATTAAAATCGAAACAGAAGGAGTTTCAAAAATAGATGGTATGGACGAGATTATAGATCCGGTAACAAGAATCATAGCACCAAATGCTACAACAATCCCAACATTCATATACCATTTCCAAAATGTTGGTGAAAAATTAGAAATTTTGGATATTAATCCCTTAAGTTTTTGAGTCTTCCACATTATAATAGGAAAATTTAACTCAAACCCATGGTTTGATAATTTATCATGAAATATTGTGACTAACATCCAGATGATAACAAAAGCTATCAAATAATAGTAAATACCATTCATTAAAAGCACCTTTGGATTACCAAAGCAGTGAATCAAAGAAAACTACATCAACTATATCATCCTTTTGATATCCTTCATCATTTTCATCAATTATGATATAGCTATTCGCCTCAACCATTGACCTAATAATACCCGAACCCCTATTCAAGACATGTTTTGCACATTCATCATCTGCAACTGCACGTATAAAATCTGTTCTACCAAGCTGAGAAGGTACTTTCAGCTCAGATACTCTTTTTTGAAGATGGAATTCAAAAGGTCTGCCCTGCATTTCAAATAAGTATTTTCTCACAACCATATCAAATTGACTCATGGATGCTACTGGTTGTCCGGAAAGTGTAAATATCATTTTTCCATTAACAATACCCGCACCTACAGGTTTACCCGGCCTTACAGCTACACCATGGAATAATATTTCCCCTAAGTCAGCTAATGCATCTAAAACAACATCTCCTTTACTGATTGCTGTTCCACCAGTAGTTATAATTACATCAAACTCCAAAGAAGCTTCCAAAATAGCTTCCCTTACTTCGCCAAAAGTATCTCCAGCATGAGTAATTTCAGCAATAGCACCTGAATCTTCAACCATTGCTTTTGTAGTGAATTGGTTTGAATTAATAATTTTAGCTTTATCAATCTCTTCTTTTGTAGGTTCTACCAATTCATTACCAGTGATAATAATTTTAACCCTAGGTTTTTTAAATACTTTAACTGTATCATATCCTGCAGAAGCTATTAAACCCATTTCCTGATATCTTATAAAAGTATTTTTACACAATACTTTTTGACCTTTTTCGATATCTTCAGATTTTGGACTTATATTTTCACCAGGAGTTACTTGAGAATAAATTGTTAAATCATCCTCATCAGAAGTAGTATATTCCTTCATTAAAACAGCATTAGCTCCGTCAGGAATTGGAGCACCAGTAGCAATAATAATAGCTTCATTACTATTAACTATTTTAGATGAAAAATCCCCAGCGCCTATTGCATCAATGATTTTAAATTTTTTAGGGGCAGATTGTGATGCTCCAAACGTATTTTCAGCAATTACCGCATATCCATCCATTGAAGATTTATCAAAAGGTGGTGAATCATGAAATGCCATAATATCTTCAGCTAAAACCCTTTTATGTGCTTCAGAAATTGGTACCTCTTCAACTTCAGTGAACTTTTGATTATCCTTGACAAGTTTTATAGCATTTGCTAGAGAATCTAATTTAGATAAAAACATTATAACACCTCAGAATCAGTTAAGCCATATATTGTTCAATAACACCATGATATGCATCATCTAAATCTTCAAACTTAAATTCATGACCATTAATGAATAATGAAGTCCCTTTTACTTCACCAATGACATTTGCTTCAACATCAATTTTAGATAAAATATCATCAACTGCATCAGCTTTTACAGTTAAAAGATATCTAGCATGACTTTCAGAGTAAAGCAATTGAATTTTATCTAACTCATCATCTCTTAAAGTCACTTCACAGCCAAGTCCGGATTTAATAACCATTTCAGATAAAGCTACTGCAAGTCCTCCAGCAGACACATCGTGTACTGCAGTAATGTTTTTATCTTTATCCTTACCTATCAAATCTAAAACAGTTTTACCATTTGCAACTTCTTCTTCAATTCTGATTTTTGGAGCAGTTCCTTTTTCAATATTATGAACAGTTCTATGATATTCAGAACCAGATAATTCATCATAGGTTTTGCCTATTAAAATGATTTTATCTCCTTCATTTTTGAAGTCCAATGTTCTTATATTTTCAATATCCTCAACACCAATTACACCCACAGCAGGTGTTGGATTAATTTTAACACCTTCAGTTTCATTGTAGAAGCTTACGTTTCCACTAATAACTGGAGCATCAAATTTTTCAGCAACCAAACTCATTCCTTCAATAGCTGTTTTAAATTGCCATAAAATTTCTGGAGTTTCAGGATTTCCGAAATTTAAACAGTCAACAACAGCGTATGGAGTTGCACCCATTGAAATTACATTTCTAATAGCTTCTGCAACACAACCTGCCGCCCCATCAAATGGAGATAATTTAGTATGAATTGTATTTGAATCGGTAGTGAGTGCAATTGCAGTGTTTTCATCAATTCTTAAAACTGCTGCATCATCACCAGGTTTTACAACAGTTCTTACCTGAACCTCATGATCATACTGTTTGTAAACCCATTCCTTTGAAGCAATGTTTGAACTGGATAATAATGCCGGGAGTGATTTAAGTATTGAAGGCTCTTTAACATCAATTTTTTCAGTATCTGCAGATATTTCTACAATAGGTCTATTGATTGAAGGTGGATCTGCTAAAAGAATAGTTGGTAAGTTAGCAATTTCGTTCCCTTCATCCGAAATAATCATGTTGTTTCCTTCAATTACTTCTCCAACAATGGAAGATGAAATTTCATGTTTATCACAGATTTGACAAGCAAGTTCTACATCATTAGGACCAATAACAAATACCATCCTCTCTTGTGATTCAGAAAGCATGATTTCATATGGAGTCATTCCTGTTTCCCTTAATGGAATTGAACGTAAATCTACTAATGCACCATTACTGGATGAATCTACAAGTTCAGAAATACAGCAGGTAAGACCACCACCACCTAAATCTTTCACACCACTAACATTGATTTTTTCCAAGATTTCTAATGATGCCTCTAAAACTCTTTTTTTAGTAAACGGATCTGCCACCTGTACAGCAGGCCTATCTTCTGTTTCAGAATCCGAAGTTAATTCTTCAGATGCAAATGTAACCCCGTGAATTCCATCACGACCAGTTGTTCCTCCCATTAAAAGAAATACATCACCAATATTCGGTGCTTGAGCACGAACAATCTTATCTTTTTCAACAAGTCCTACACACATTACATTTACAAGAGGATTTGTCCTAAATGATTCATCGAATTCGATTTCACCGGCAACAGTTGGAATTCCTACACGATTCCCATAATCAGAAATTCCTTTAACAACATGTTCAAATAAATATCTTGATTTATCATCTTCCAATGGTCCAAATCTAAGTGAATCCAAAAGTGCTATTGGCATTGCACCCATAGATATTATATCTCTTAGAATACCTCCAATTCCAGTTCCTGCACCCCCATAAGGTTCAATAGCTGAAGGGTGATTGTGAGATTCCATTCCTACAGCCAGGGCATATTTATCAGTAATAGATACAAGTCCCGCATCATCTCCGGGACCTAAAATAATATTTTTTCCTTCGGTCGGAAAAGCTCTTAAAAATGGTCTGCTACTTTTGTAAGAACAGTGTTCTGAAAACATTACATCAAGCATTCCCTCTTCCAATTCATTCATTTTCCTACCAAGGATTCCTTCAATATATTCAATTTCAGAATCAGCTAAAGTCATGTTAAAACACCTTAATTTTTAATTGAAATAATTACTTTTTCTCCTTCAATATCCCATTCTTTGGTATAGTCTTTAGAATATTTACTACATTCTTCACTAGTGGATATGATTAAACTTTTAGCTCTAACTTCATGAGAAATAACTTCAGATTGAGGTACAATTAATTCTTTAAATTCATCTGAAGTTTCAACATCAACATTAATATTTGCCTCAACATCCAAATCTAAATCTTTTCTCATGTCCTGAATTCTTCTTATTAATTCACGGGCCATAGCTTCTTGTTTAATTTCTAAAGTAACATTAGTATTTACAAAGACATTTCCACCTTCAAATTCTGACGAAACAAAATCATCTGGAAGTTCTGAATCGAATAATACATCTCCATTTGATAATTCATGACCTTCTACAGTAATACTTCCATTTGCTTCAATATCCTCTTTTATTTGATTTCCATCACTCTCTTTTAATGCTTTCATTACTTTACCCATGTCTCCTTTAAGTCTTGGACCTAAAGTTTTGAGGTTAGGTTTAGCATTAAATGATAATTTTTCGAATTCACTAGCACAAAGTACATCTTTTGTATTTGACTGGTCTTTAATAATATCAGTTAATTCTTCAATAGCTTTTAAGATATTTTCATCTTGAGATACAACAGTAATATCTGAAACCGGCCATCTGAGTTTGTATTGTGCAATATCACGAGCTCTAATAGATGCATCAATTACATTACGGACAACATCCATTTTTGATTCGAGTTCTGTGTCAATTGCATCATCATCGTATCCCCAATCATTCATGTGAATACTTTCAAGTGCATCAGGATTAACACCTTTTACTAGGTTTTCATAAATCTCTTCAGATACATGAGGAGCTATTGGACATAATACTGAAATTAATTTGACAAGTGCTGTGTATAAACTATAATAAGCACCTAATTTATCAGGATCATCACTCTCAACCCAAGTTCTTCCACGAATAAGTCTTACATACCAACGGCTTAAATCTTCCAGAATAAAGTTATTGATTTTTCTTGTTGCCTTATGGAAGAATAATTTATCCAAATCCTCAGTTACTTCTTTGACTAAAGTATTCGCTTTAGAGATAATCCATTTATCTTCAGCTCTTAGAATCATGTCTTTTTCAGTTAATCCAATAGGGTTAAAGTTATCTAATGACATGTAAGTAGTTGAAAATACATAAACATTCCATAAGATGTTAAACATTTTATTAATGTTTAAAAGTTCATCCCAAACAAATTTTAAATCATCCCATGGTTTTGAAGCCCATAACAGGTAAAATCTTAAAACATCAGCCCCATATTTTTCAATTACTTCTTCAGGAGATACTACATTACCTAATGATTTAGACATTTTATTTCCGTGTTCATCCAATACAAATCCATGCATTAATACTTTTTTATATGGGCTTTTACCCATGGAAATTACTCCAGTACCTAATTGGGAGTAGAACCATCCTCTGGTTTGATCATGTCCTTCAGTTATAAAGTCATAAGGATACCATTCTTCGAATTTTTCTTTTTCTTCTGGATAGTAAAGTGAAGCCCAGCCAGCTACACCTGAATCAATCCATACATCCAACACATCAGGAATTCTCTTAATAACTTTTCCACATTTATCACATTTTACTTCAACTTCATCGACATACGGCCTATGTATAAGTTCAGCATCAGAAACATTAATATCATTTAATGATTCTTCTTTTAATTCATTAAGAGAACCAATTACTTTTAATTCCCCACAGTCAGGACATTCCCATATAGGAATTGGAATACCCCAGTACCTTTGTCTTGAAATTGTCCAGTCCCGAGCATTATCTACCCAATCGTAGAATCGACCTTCACCAGCCCATTTTGGTACCCATTCAACACGACCAATTTCATCTAACATTTTTTGTTTGATATCAGTTACTTTTAAAAACCATTGTTTAGTAGCACGATAGATAATAGGAGTTTTACATCTCCAACATACACCATATCTGTGTTCAATTGTTTCTGATTTGTACATTAATCCTTTATCTTCCAAATCTTTGATGATTTGTGAATTTTCATCCTTAGTAAATTTAGCATTATATTTTCCTGCTTCTTCAGTGAAACATCCATCTTCACCTACCGGACAAAAAATAGGAATATTATTAGCTTGACCTACTTCAAAATCATCTGGACCATGCCCAGGTGCAGTATGTACTAATCCAGTACCTTCACCTAGTTCAACATGATTGCCTTCCAGAACAGTGTGAACAGCATCAATTTCGTCAAATTTATCATGTATAGGAACTTCATCAGCTAAAATATAGTCATAACTCATGCCAATCAAGTCTTCACCCTTAACTGTTTTAATAATTTCATACATGATTTCTTTTTCTTCGATAATTTGATTTTCACCATCTTCAGAATCATCAGAAATTTCAGTTCTATGAATTTTAACTTGTTTACCTAATACTTCCTCAATTAGGTTTTCAGCTAAAATGTAAGTTTCACCATCTTTTGAAACATAAACATAATCAAATTCCGGATTTGCACAAATTGCCATATTTGCAGGTAAAGTCCATGGAGTAGTTGTCCAAACGAGAAAATAAGTATTTTCTTCTCCCCTTACAGGGAATTTAATATAAATAGAAGGATCAGCTTTTTCTTCATATTCAATTTCAGCAGCTGCAAGTGCAGTTCCGCAATGAGGACACCAACTGATTACTCTTTGGTCATTTACAAGTAAATCTTGTTCATTTGCCCTTTTAAGTGTCCACCAAGAAGATTCCATATATTTAGGATCAAGTGTCATGTATGGATTATCCCAATCCATCCAAACACCTAATTGATCGAATTCTTGTTCCATTGCTATTTTATTTTCAATTGCAAATTCCCTACATTTGTCAACAAAAGCAGCTATTCCAATATCCTCTTCAATTTCTTGTTTGCTTTGAATGCCCATTAAATGTTCTACTTTATTTTCAATAGGAAGACCATGCATATCCCATCCTGCTTGGCGTCTTAAGCCAAATCCATTCATTGATTTGAATCTAAGGTACGAATCTTTAATAACTTTGTTCCAGGCTGTACCTAAGTGGATTTTACCACTACAGTAAGGTGGTCCATCTAAAAATGAGTACTTAGGACCTTTTTCTCTAAGTTCATTAACTTTTTTAAAAGTATCTTCTTCTTTCCAGAATTTTTGTACTTTCTTTTCTATTTTATCATGCTCATATGATTTTTCTGCCTCATGTATTGGCATTGTAACTCCTCAAAAATAATAGTTTATAATATATGTCTTTTTGTTTTAGCTAATAAATAAATGTTATTGCAATTTTTAAATATTTTAAAAATTGAAAAGGTTTTAAAGAAAATCAAATAAAAAAAAGCAAAAAAGATTTTCAAAATATTATTGAAGTAAATATAATGAGTTATTATCTAACACTAACAGCAGCAAAATATAAAATCAAAAAAGGTATTTGATTTTTAAAAAAATAACTTGATATAAAATAAAAACCAAATCAAATATATGGGATTTTATAGAAAATACAATACAATTATTAGAACTATAGATAATTTTGTAAAATTATACAAAGTTGCTAAGAAAGATTCTGAAAAATCTAAAGATGATAAAAAATGATAATTGAATACTTAAGTGATTTTAACTGTCCATATTCCTATATTGGATTAAATCGTATCATGAGTGTTTGTAATCATCTTAATTTAGATGTTATATGGGAAATGAAATCTTTCGAACTTGAACCTGAACTAAACAATATCCCTACATGTAGCATCGATAGATATGCAATTAGAAATAGATTATCAATTAAAGATGCAGAAAATGAAATTGAAGAAATAGAAAAAATAGCTCAAGATGAAGGATTAAATATAAATTACAAAAACATGCAACTTTCAAGTTCAAAAGATGCCCATAGACTTGTTAAATATGTAGAACGTAATTATCCTACATTAACTCAAGAGATTGTTTTAAAAATATTTGAATCCAATTTTATTAAAAATGAGAATATTTCAGATTACAATGTTCTGATAAAAATTGCTATTTCCTGTAAATTAAATGAAAAAGAGATATATGAATTTCTAAAAAAAGAAACTTATTCAATTGAAGTTGATCTTGATATGGATGAAGCTATTTCAAATGGAATAAACACAATTCCATATTATTTCATAAATTACAACGATGAAAGATTAATAATACCCGGAGTTTTTGAAAAAGAGGATTTTAAAACTGCACTAGAAGATTTAGTTAATGGTGAAATGAAAAATAAAACATTTATCTAAATAAATATTGATTTAAATTTGTTAAAAACTTAAATAATTGATTAAATTAAAATTAATTAATGATATACAATAATGAACAAATTAATATAAAAATAACATATGCTAATAACTTTTACAAACGTTTTAAAGGATTAATGCTGAAAAAAGATTTTGATGACGGATTATTATTTACAAATCTTAAAGATTCAAGCATCCACACATTTTTTATGAGATTTGAAATTGATGTTTATTTTTTAAATGAAAAGAAATATATTTTTGAAAAGACAAGTTTAAAACCTTGGAAATTCTATAAACCTAAAAAACAAGCAAAATATATCCTAGAAACAAGAAAAAATAAGTTAAAATTAAAAATAGGGGATCGTTTAGATTTTATCTAAGATTTCGTGTGGATTTTCAAATATTTGAATATTATCAATACTTGATAACTTACAGGTATTTTCAATATCAATATCCCTCATATAGATTGTTATGATTTTGCCTTCAGAAATTGCATCATACGGACATGTGTTCCTGCACAAACCGCAACCAATACATTTTGTTAAATCTATTTCTTCATGTGGAAGAATTGCACCTTGTTCACAGGCAATAGATGCAAAACAATCATCACAACTTTGACATTTAGATAATTCCATTTTAGATGGAAGAACTGTATCAATCGGACCTGGGTGAATATCAACAGGCACCATATATACTGGAACAGCACCTTTACCAGATTGAGCAACAGCATTTGTTACTAAAGTATCTGCTATCCCATAAACGATTTTTGAAACCGTATTTGCTGTAGCCGGTGAAACAATTAATAAATCATACTTTCCAAGAGAAAGACGACCAGTTATTGGATATGAAAATTTTTGATCAGAATCAGTTGCAAGTTCACGGTATTTTCCACCAGTTAAGCTTTTAACTCTTTCATAAAGCCCATACATTTTAAGAACTTCTTCCGCAGCACCAGATAAAAATATGGTAACCTCATGATCATTTGCAAGTTTTTCAGCCACTTGTACTGATTCTTTAAGTAAATGACCGGCCCCAGTAAATGCAAATCCTATTCTCATTTTAATCTCTATAATCTGTGATATTGGTAAGCATCTCTATCAGAGAATGCATAGTCGAGTTTAGTGTATTGATTCATGAATTCAGCTACTTCATCAGCAATATTTTCTTTATCAACAGCAACACGTTTTATAAACTCAGCAACTTCATCCATTTCTTTTTCTTTTAATCCCCTCCTAGTAATTTCTTGAGTACCTATCCTGATACCAGATGGATCATCAGAATTATCCCTATTATCTCCAGGTAAAAGATTTTTGTTTAAGATAACATTATTATCAGCTAATTCACGTGCAATATCAGATGCTGATCTAATATTAGTTAAATTTACTGCAATTTGATGGGATTGGGTGAACCCTTGTTCTTCACATAATACATCAAATCCTCTTTCATACATTGCTTGACCTAATGCTTGAGCATTTTTGATGATTTGTTTTGCATAATCTTCACCAAATTCCAACATTTCAGCAGTAGCAATACCTAAACCAAGTAAGTGGTGTAAATGGTGGTTGCTTACTACACCAGGGAAAACTGCATTATCAATAATTTCTGCATTTTCTTCATGTGAGAGAATAATTCCTCCTTGAGGACCAGGGAATGTTTTGTGAGTACTTCCCATCATTAAATCAGCTCCTTCTTTAAGAGGTTGTTGGAATTGCCCTCCTGCAATTAAGCCTAATACATGAGCTCCATCATACATGATTTTTGCTCCAACTTCATCAGCAGCTTCACGTGCCTCTTTAATTGGATGAGGGAACAAGAATAAACTTCCACCGAATAAAATAATTTTTGGTTTCTCTTCAATGATTTTTTTGTTCATTGCATCAATATCAATATTCATGATATCTTTATCTAATGGGTGGAATACAGTTTTTAATCCACGAATACCCGCAGCACTTACATCTGCATGAGAGATATGGCCTCCAGACGGTACTTCTAAAGCCATAACTTTTTCACCAGGATTTGAAAATCCAAAAAATGCTGCAAGATTTGCAGTTACACCAGAAACAGGTTGAACATTAGCATAATCACAGTCATATACTTTACATGAAAGTTTTTTGGTTCTGTCTTCAATTAAATCTACGTACTGGCATCCTTCATAAAATCTTTCAAAAGCTTGTCCTTCAGCATATCTGTGAGCAAAATCAGTAGCTAATGCTTCAGTTACTTCCACACTAGTAACGTTTTCAGAAGCAATGAGATTTACACTATTTCTCATGTATTCAGTATGTTCTTTTGCAATTTTTTCAAAATTTAAAATTTCATCATGATAATTAGTCATTTACTACACCTAATATCCAATTAAATAATTATAATTTAATTTTTGTAAATCATTTAATATAATATTTATGAAAATTAATCTTAAAACAATGATATTATATTAATTAACAAAAAATCAAACAAAAAAGAATAAAAATAACTTAAAAAAATGCATTAACAGAAAAAAATAAAAAAACTTAACCTCAGGAGAGGTTTAAATTTTCATTTAATTTTTAATATATTTTCTCAACTCATCAATTTTATCAGTTTTTTCCCATGGAAGACCATCAATACCAAAATGGCCATATTTAGCAGTTTGTTTATAAGTAATGTCTCTTAAACCTAATGTTTCAATAATTCCATCTGGAGTTAATTTGAAGTTTTCACGTACTATTTTCTCAAAAGTTAAATCTCCAATATTTGCTCCAGTTCCAAAGGTATCCACCATTACGGAAGTTGGTTCTGCAACTCCAATTGCATAAGATAATTGAATTTCACATTTAGAAGCAAGTCCGCTTGCTACGATATTTTTGGCAATATATCTCGCCATGTAACATGCACTTCTATCAACTTTAGTGCAGTCTTTACCTGAAAATGCTCCTCCACCATGACGAGCATATCCTCCATAAGTATCAACAATGATTTTACGACCTGTTAATCCTGCATCTCCATGAGGACCACCAATTTCAAATTTTCCAGTTGGATTGATATGTTCTTTAGTATTTTCAGTCATTAATTCCTCTGGAATAACTGCTTTAAATAGCTTTTCACGAATATCCTCTTTTAATTGTTCTTGATTATCAGACATTGATTCATCATGCTGAGTTGACAATACCACTGCATCGAGTGAAACAACATTCCCCTCTTTATCATAATTTACAGATACTTGGGCTTTACCGTCAGGTCTTAAATATGGAATTTCTCCAGTTTCTCTAAGTTCTGTTAATTTATTAGTTAATTTACGAGCAAGATCAATTGGATACGGCATTAATGATTCAGTTTCATTAGTTGCAAAACCAAACATCATACCCTGATCACCTGCTCCGGTTTCATCATCTCCACGATCAACTCCCTGATTAATATCTGCAGATTGTTCATGAAGTTTGTTTAAAATCTCACAACTATGCCCATCAAATTTTAAATCAGAATTATCATAACCGATTTCAATAATTGTATTCCTTATAATATCTTCAATTTCATTCTCAGATAAATGACCTGCAGATGTTATTTCTCCAAATACCATACAAAAATCAGTTGTTAAACAGGTTTCACATGCAACATGGGAATTTTTATCTTTTGCCATATATGCATCCAATATTGCATCAGAAACAATGTCTGCAATTTTATCAGGATGTCCCTGAGTTACAGATTCAGATGTAAAAGTCCTAAATATCTCATTCATAGTATCACCAATAATCCATGATAAATTCTCATTATAATAATTAAATTTTTGCGAATGTATCAATATTTTAAACTAGTCTATATTAAATATATCTTAAATATTATATATAAATTGTTAAAAATTATGATAAAATGAGAAATTTTTAAATTAATAGAATTTATTAATTTATGAAAAAAAGTTAAATTATGAATCAGACAAAAAATAAAAAAGAAATAGAGATATAATCTCTAAATCTATTTACCTATGTCTTCAAGAGCAGCACTGATTTGTGCCATAATTTGCTCTGTTTTGAAGTGTTGTTGGTTCATTGCACCAGATGGACATGCACCTACACAAGTACCACATCCTTTACATAATGCGGAGTTAATTTGTGCAAATTCTTTTCCACCTACACCAGTTGCGATAGCAATAGCGCCGTATGGACATAATTCAACACATACTTGGCAAGCACCACAAATAGCTTCATCGTTAGATGCAATAATAGGTTCGATTTCTACTTCTCCTTGTGCCATTGGAATTGCTGCTCTTGATGCTGCAGCAGAACCTTGTGCTACGGAGTCAGGAATATCTTTAGGACCTTGTGCTACACCAGCAATGTAAACACCATCAGTTAATGTGTCAACTGGCCTGAGTTTTGGGTGAGCTTCCATGTAAAATCCATCTGCAGATTTGGAAACACCTAATGTTTGTCTGAGTTCATCAGATCCTTCAGCATGTTCGAGACCTACACTTAATACAACTAAATCATAAGTGTATTCAGTTACTTTACCAAGTAAAGTATCTTCTGCTCTGATAGTTAATGTTAAATCATCATTTTCGAAGATTTGTGCTGGTTTACCTCTGATAAATTCAATTCCATATTTTTCTTGAGAAGTTTTGTAGAACTCTTCGTATCCTTTACCGAATGCACGAATATCCATGTAGTAACAAGTTACTTCAGTATCAGGTTCGTGGTCAATACATAATTGAGCATTTTTCATAGAGTACATACAACATACTCTGGAACAGTAAGGTTTACCAATTGTTTCATCTCTTGAACCAACACAGTGGATAAATGCTACACGTTTAGGTTCAATACCATCGGAAGGTTTGATTACATGTCCACCAGTAGGACCGGATGCATTAATCATCCTTTCGATTTCCATAGCAGTAATTACGTTAGTGTAACGACCGTAACCGTATTGGTAAATTCCAGATGGATCAAATGGATCGTAACCGATAGCTGCTACAATAGTACCAACTTCTAATTCGATTTCAGTAGCTTCTTGATTGTGATCTATTGCATCAGGTCCACAAGCTTGAGTACATAACATACATTCAATACAGTAATCTTTATCAATAGTTGCACATAATGGTACAGCTTGAGGGAATGGGATGTATGCAGCTTTTACCATACCTACACCTTCATCGTAGTAGTTAGGTATTTCGATAGGACAAGCTTCAACACAAGCTCCACATCCGGTACAGAGATCTTCATCTACGTATCTTGCTTTTTTCTCTACTTTTACAGTAAAGTTTCCAATGTATCCATCAACTTCTTTAACTTCTGCGTATGAAATTAATTCTATGTTTTCGTGTTTTGCACAGTCTACCATTTTAGGTGCTAAAATACACATTGAACAGTCAAGAGTAGGGAAAGTTTTATCTAATTGTCCCATTCTTCCACCAATGGTTGGGTTTCTTTCTACCATGTATGTTTTGAATCCCATATCACCTAAATCTAATGCAGTTTGAATACCACATACTCCTCCACCGATAACTAACGCTTTGTTATCTACAGCTACTTTAGTAGCTTCTAATGGTTCGAGCAATCTTGCTTTTGCAACAGCCATACGTACTAAATCTTTAGCTTTTTCAGTAGCTGCTTCAGGTTCGTTCATGTGTACCCAAGAGTCTTGTTCTCTTAAATTAGCAAATTCAAATAAAAATTTGTTTAATCCAGCTTCTTCAACACATCTACGGAAGGTAGGTTCGTGAAGACGAGGAGAACATGCTGCAACAACAACTCTGTTTAAGTTTTTCTCTTTAATGTCTTCTTGAATCATAGCTTGACCTGGGTCAGAACACATGTATTTGTAGTCAGTTGAATGAACTACATTTGGTAATGTTTTAGCGTATTCTGCAACATTAGGACAGTCTACAACTCCACCAACGTTTACACCACAGTGACAGACGTAAACACCAATCCTTAATTCTTCATTATTATCTCTTTTTTCTTCTGCCATATAATTCACCTTGTACAAGTCGTGAAAAATATCTAATATATATAAAAAATTGCAATTTTTTAAAAATAGACTATAAAAATTTTACATAGTATTAGATATACTTATGTAGTAAATACACACTTATAAACATTTCTATAAAATACTTTGAGTAAACTTTATATAGTATTAAATAAAATAAATGAAAAAATAATATCAAATTAGAATTAACAAGCAAATAAGAATATTTAGTTGAAAAAAAGATAAAATATAACTTATTTTAAAAAATAAAATAGAATGAGTTAAAAAAAAATTCAATTTTTAGCTATAATAATGATATGATAACCGGTAGTGTAATCAAAGAGATTACAGTATTGATCAGTATACAATCTGACGTCAATTCATAATCTAATTTATATGTAATCGCAAGCAATAATGACATCATTCCAGAAGGCATTGCCGCTTCAATAATTGAAACATTATACTGTAAATCAACTAGTCCTAATTTTGTTGCAAGTAAAAATGCAACTAATGGGAAAAACGCTAACTTCATAATTGAAGTAAAAATAATCATGGATTTACTTCTAGCTAATGCTGAAAAATCAATAGATAAACCTAAAGTAATCATGATTAAAGGAATAGCACCCTGACCTAAATAATTAACAGTATATTCACAAACATCACCAATTGGAATATTCAATAAATTGAAAATCAAACCTAAAATAACTGCCCATAATGGTGGAAAAATAGCAATTTTCCTAATAGCTGTCTTAACTGTTCCTCCGAATCTTAAAATTAAAACAAAAGACAATAATAAAAACATGGATAATGTTGCAATATCACAAAATATTGCTCTTAAAAACCCAGTTTGACCATAAATTCCTAAAGTAACTGGATAACCCATAAAAGCAGTATTAGCAATCATTACAGTAACTAATACACTCCATACCTGTTTATCATCAAGATTTAATCTTTTTAAAATAAAATATGAGATAACTCCTGTGACAATTGATGAAGCCAAAATAACAAAAGGCAATAGGCTTAATTTTGGAAGTGATGATAAATCTGCATTGTAAATTGCATGAAATATCATACATGGCATTAAAATATACATTACTATTTTATTAAATGGATCCATATCTTTCTTAGATAAAAAATCAATTCTTTTAAGAAAATAACCTAATCCAATCATTATTATAATTGAAAAAATAGTAATAGCTATAGCATCCATAAAAATAATTAAATTTTATAGTATTTAAAAGTAGTTAATGAAATAAAAAAATAGAAAAAAATGAAAAAAATTTAAAAAAAATGAAGTATATTAATTACTTATTAATAATTAACTAACAATACCTTCACTAGTAATTTTAAATACACATTCACCTTCAGGCAAGTGAGGTGAATCAACTAAACGTGCAATTCTTTTACCAGCCAATCCTTTTTTAAGCCAAATTCTATAAGTAGAAGCATGTCCTAAAACATGACCACCAATAGCTTTTGTAGGACTTCCAAAGAATGAATCAGGTTTAGCTTGAACTTGATTAGTAATAAATACAGCAACATTATAAGTATTAGCAATTTGTTGAAGTGAATGTAAATGTTGATTTAATTTTTGCTGTCTTACTGCTAAAGACTCTCTTCCAACATATTCTGCTCTGAAATGGGCCATTAATGAATCAACAATGACTAATTTAACATTTTTACCACTTTGAATTAAATCATTAATTTTATCAACCATTAAAATTTGGTGAGAAGAGTTGAATGCACGAGCAACATGAATTCTTCCTAAAACCTCTTCAACATCTAATTCAAAACCTTCAGCTATTTGTCTAATCCTTTCTGGACGGAAAGTATTTTCAGTATCAACAAATACACATTCACCATCAAGACCACCTAATTCTTCAGGTAATTGAACAGTTACAGCTAATTCATGAGAAATTTGACTTTTACCAGATCCAAATTCACCAAATACTTCAGTAATAGATTGAGTTTCAATCCCTCCACCAATTAAATCGTTGAATTCTTGGCTACCTACAGTAATATGACCAACATCTTTTCTTCTTTCATCAACTTCTAATGCAGTTTCAAAATCTATATTTTCAGACCTACGAGCAGCTTCAATAACTTTTTCAGCAACACCTTCACCAATTTCTGCTTTTACGGATAGTTCTTTTGCAGTAGCAGTTGCTAATCTCATCATGTCAGCAAATCCTGCATCTCTTAATTTTTCTGCTGTTTTTTCTCCAACACCTGGTAAATCACTTAATTCAACCATAATTCTCATTCCTTTTCTTTATTTAAATATACTTTGATAAAATTTTCTTAGGATTTAACCTATTCTCTTCGCTGTACTCATCAAAACTAACATTAGCTATAATTTCAATAGTTTGACCATTTAAGTCTTCAAGTTTATCTTCAATTCCATAACCATCTTCAATAATATTGATAATTTCTTCTTTATTCATTCCAATTAATTCTTCAGCTAACTTATCAAAGAAAGTGACTTTAATTGAACCGGTATCATCTTCAATTCTTAAAGGAACCATGAGAAGATATCTAGGTTCATCAAATACATGACCACAATTGTCACAAATATATTCATCTTCACTTTCTTCTATATTATTTCCACAAGAAGGACATTTTTTACGAATAACTCTATCTGATTCAATATCACTAATAGTACCAGTTACACAAACATTAACATCATCTTCTGTTAATGCTTCAATAGGTTTAGGAACATAAATTGCTTCCATTAATTCATCTTGAGTAGGTAATTTTTCTATTTCACTTTCACTAGGTTCTAAAATGGCAGTACTTCGATTTACAATAGCTTCAATACGATTATCCCTATCTAAGTCAAAACGTGGATTTTGCAATTTAATTGGTTGACCAATTTCAAACTCTCTTTTTGCATCATCATCCCATAAAACAACCCTCATAGAACCGGTTTCATCTGCAAGCTCAATATTTCTAACAGAACCAGTATCACCATTGTCTCTTTCAAAGTTACGAATATCATTTAATTCAATTACTCTACCGATTATAATAATGTCTTGATCATCTTCATCGATTTCTTCGATTTTTTTGTAGTCATATAATGCTTTTTCTAATGTGGATAATTCTGGAATAAACATTGATGAAGCCTGTTCTTCTGATAATTTAATAAGACGAGCCCCACTACCAATATTTAAATCAACGCTATACATACCAAGTCTAGTTCTTGCATTTTCAATTTGATATGCATCACCTACTATATATTCTTCTTCAGCACGTTCATTCCATAAAGACAATCTGACTTTACCAGATTCATCAGCAAAAATTATTGAACGTACAATACCAACACTTCCATCATCTCTTTGGAATTCATTGACATCATCTACTGAAAGAATTCTACCGCGTACATCAATTTCAATACCATCATCATCAATGGTGTAAATTTCTCCAATTGGGGTTGGTCTTAATTCTTCTCTTAATGTATTTAATTCATCCAGTTCTTCAGTAGATAAATTTTCAGGATTAATAGTAATTTGAGTGTTAAAATTAGTATTCATTGAATATTGACTTTGTGTATATTCATCATATCTTACATTACCACCAATTATTTTAATAATGTCTCCCTTATTAATTGGTAGAGTTGTGTCATCACCCCATAAAGTTACTCTTATCTCACCTGTGATATCTCTAACATCAAAATTTCTTAGTCTTCCTTCACTACCATCACTTTTTCTTAAAAATGTTTTAATATCTTGGAGTCTTGAAACAATGCCTTTAATAGAAACATCTTGCGCTTCAAATACATCACCAATAGGAGTGAACTCCTGCTTAACTTCAGGAACATCAAATTCCCCTTTAATGATTCTTCCATCCCAATGAGTTAAGGACAGTTCACTTCCACCATCCCTGTTAATTCTCTCACGAGCTTGAGCTTGGATGATTTTAACTGAATCACCATCTTCAAGACCTAAATCATTAATAAGTTCAACATTTTTATTCCATAGAGTATAAGTAATTTTACCAGAATAATCTTGTAATTCAATAGATGCAACCTTACCTTCTTTACCATTCTTTTCATAAGTTCTAATTGTTGGAATTCTAATAATTCTTGCAATTATGTTAACTTTAGTGTCTGGTTTAATATCTGCAATATCAGTAATGTCTTCTTTATATTCTGGGAATTTTGAAGTATCCTCCTCTAAATGAACAAGAATAGATCTTGGTCTTAAATTAGCTTCAAGGCCCGAATAACCTTCTTTAATATCCACACCTTTAATTTGAATAATATCCCCTTCATTAACATTTTTAAGAAGTTTAATATTTTGAGTCCAAAAAACAGCCCTAAGTGAACCGGAATTATCCTTTAACTCAACATTGCAAACTTCTCCACTTTGTCCTTTACGTGTTTTAAAAGATCTTGGGTTTGAAATAGATATTACTCTACCAGACACAGTTACATCTTTACTGTTTTCTTCAAGATCACTAATAGCTTTATCAGAAAATTCTGGTGATTGGGAGACTGATTCTACTTCCTCAGTTATAAATTCACCAACTACCATATCAGCAAATGTAACATCATTCATGAATGAGGCATGCTCATTTTTTTCTGCATGAACTTTCATTTTAGCTAAAAATTCTTCTTCAGAAATTTTATCTTTAACCTTATTATATTTTTCCAAAATTTCTTCAGTCATTGTGAATCCAGTCCCATCACTAGATTCAAAAGATAATTGGTTAGTATCTTCTTCTTTTTGAGCAATTGTATTTTCAATTCCATGATTCTGTAAAACCATATGTGCAATATCCAAATCATCAAAAAATGTTACATCTGCATTATTTTCACGAATTTCTGCCATTTCAGCTTGAAATTCATCTTCAGAAAGCTGATCTTTGATTTTTTCATATAATTTTAAAATTTTTTCTTGCATACCAAACCCCTCATTGAAAGTTAATTATTAGTTTGTAATTAGAATGTATATAAATTATTAGAGAGAGCATTTGAAAAGTAATCTATATACTAAAATTAAAAAAAATTTAATATAAATATTTCTTAAGTATGATTATGTTAAAATATGAAAAATAATTAATATGCATTAGGGTTTTTCTTTAATGCGGTTTTAATCATTATTGCTAAATCTAAACCCATGTGCCAATTTTCTACATATTCAATATCATATTCAATACGTTTTTTAATAGAAGTGTCTCCACGACAACCATGAATTTGAGCCCAGCCAGTTAATCCAGGTTTAACTTGATGTTTAACCATATATTTTGGAACAGTTTCTTTAAATTGATCAACAAAATATGGTCTTTCAGGTCTAGGACCTACAACACTCATATCCCCTTTCAACACATTGAAAAATTGAGGTAATTCATCAATACTAGTTTTTCTTATAAATTGTCCTACTTTAGTTTTTCTAGGGTCATCTTTTGTTGTCCATTCAGCTTTTTCTTCACTGGGATCCTGAACTTTCATACTACGGAATTTATACATCATGAAGGGTTTACTGTTGTAACCTATTCTTTCCTGTTTAAATATAATTGGACCATTAGAAGATAATTTGATTGCAATTGCAGTAACTACCATTATAGGAGATGTAATAATAATTGCAATTATGGAAATAATATAATCAGAAAGATATTTTAAGAACTTATTAAAATCATCATCTAAAGGAACATATCTTATGTTAATAATAGGTATGTCCTCAATCATGTCCACAGAAGGTTGAGCTGGGAAGTACCTAATATAATCAGGAATAATTTCCGCTTTAATTCCAACCCTTTCACAACTCTCCACAAGGTCATTGATTTTATAATAATATTTTAAAGGAATAGCCAAAACAACCCTATCAAATCTGTTTTTATCAAGAATTTTATCAATATCTTCAAATGATCCGATGACACTGCACCCATCTATTTCACGACCTATATGCTCTGAACGCCCTAAAAAGCCACTTACAACAAATCCCAAATATGGGTTTTCACGAATTTTACGAGCAAAGCTAAAAGCTAATTCATTATCCCCAACAATAAGAATATGCTTAATATTACGATTATTAATACGCATTTTCCTTAAAATAGTTCTAATTGTAAATCTTTCAATTATTCCAAAAAATGAAGCAATAATGGCTAATAAAATTAACATTATTCTTGAAAAATCAGGTTGGTTTATAATAAATAAAATAGAAACTAATGTAATAAATGCCAATATATTTACTTTAATAAGTTGTGTTGCTTCTGAAAAAATGTTTTTATAAGTTCTACGCGGTTTATAAAGACCAAATGCAAAATATAAAATTAAATAAACAGGTATAACGGCAAATGTAAAGAATAAAAGATAGTTAAAAAAGCCTAAATGTCCTCCAATTGGACCAAATAGAGTAGTTTTAAATCTTAACCATAAAGAGCATAAAAGAGCCAGTCCAATGACAATAACATCAATCAATACCAATGAAAAATTTAATAATTTTTGATTCTCTTTAATCATATAACTACTCCAAAACCAGTTTCTATTATTTATTTGAAATTAATAATTATTTAATCTTTCTTTTTAAATAAATTTAAAAATAATTTCAAAACACAAAGAATAGCTATTCCAAAATAAACAATCCAGTTTAATAAAAATAAAGAGTCATCAGCATGATGTTTTTTATAATAAATATACATTGCACGATAAAATTCATAAATCAACTTAGATTTTTGTTTTTTACTACTAGCTCCTTTTAAGTGAGTAATTTTTGACTTACCATAATAAGTAATCTTCCAACCAGTTTTTTTAACTCTAAAACAAAAATCAATATCTTCACCATACATGAAGAATGTTTCATCCAATAGACCCGCATCTTTTAGTGCATCAGCCCGCATGAACATGAATGCTCCAGTAAGACAATCAATTTCATAAATTCCATCATCTGGAAGATTATCCAAGTTATAATCATTATCTTTACTGCTGGTTGGAATATGAAATAATCTAAAAAATGAATTTTTCACATTAGGAAAACTCCTTTTACAAGCCTTATCAAGTTCACCGTTTTCTAAAAGAACCCTGCAACCACTGACACCAACATCATTATGTTTTTCCATGTAGTTATAAATATTTTCTAATGTATCTTCCCAAACTATAGTGTCTGAATTTAAAAGAAGAATATATTTGCCATTTGCAATTTTTAAAGCTTGATTGTTACCGGCTGCAAAACCATTATTCTCTTTTGATGCGATGAAATTGACTTTATCACCGAAATATTCTTTTAAGCGAACTAAACTATCATCACCTGATGCATTATCAACCACTAAGATCTCATAGTCAAAGGAATATTCATATTCAAATATAGAATTAATAGTATTTTTTGTTAGCTCAAAGGTTTGATAATTTAAAATTACAATTGAAAGATCCATATAATCATCTTTTTAAAAATTTAATAGTATTTATTATTAATCTAAATTCCAATTTAAAATAATTTTTTGTATTCTTTGATTCAAATTTAACTTTGCTAATTTTACTTTTTGCAGATAATCCTTCACGAATCCCTGACAAATAAGTGGATCCGAATCCTTTTTTATAAAAAAATAAGTATTTAATTAAAAATCCTAAAAATATAAAAATAAAATTTACAATTTTTAAAGGAACTGGTAAATTTTTATAAATTACCCATACATTATTACGTGCAGCTAATTTAACTTTAAATTCATTATATCTGCTTCCTGATGTTGCACTACCAATATGATAAACAATTGCATCAGGACATGACAAATTCCTATAACCATTAATATGGGATCTGATTGCTAAATCCACATCTTCCATATATGCAAAAAAGTTATCATCAAATAGTCCAATTTCATCTAAAATGGACTTATTATACATCGCCGCTCCTGCACAACTAGAAAATATCCTTTTTACTTTATTATATTCATTAGAGTGATGATTTTCACCTATTTTTTTAGTCCAACCAAGCAAATTATATTCATCTCCAACATCATCAATTAGATTTTTATTATTATACTGGAGCATTTTAGCTTGAACAGAAAAAATATCATCACTGGAATTAATTAAATCCACTAATGATTTAATTGAACCTTTTTTAATTTCAGTATCATTATTAATTGAAAAAATAAGATTATTTTGAGATATTTTAATTCCCTGATTAACAGCTGGAGAAAATCCAATATTTTCCTTATTTTCTATTAATACTAAAGGGAAACTAAAGCTATTATTTTTAAGATAGTCCAAACTACCATCATCAGATCCATTATCCACAATAATAACTTCTCCGATATATTGACTATCTTCATTAAGGGATTTTAAAAATGTTTTTAGAAATTTTTCACCATTATAATTTGGTGTTACAACTGAAACTTTCATATTAATCAATCGAATTTTTAACTTTTCTCCATATTTTATAATAAATTTTTGGATTTAATAAAAATAATCTTATTTTAAATTTGAATTTAAAATCACCTTCAAATTTAGACAATTTGGTAAATAAATTTAGTTGGTGCATTTTAGCAATTACATCATCAAAATCATAATTATTATAGAAAAAATAATTCATATTTCCAAATATTGCTTTTGGAATTCTAGAAGTAATTATCAGATTAGCTAAATCAGTTTTTCCCTGATTTTTATAGTATTGAGCTAGGTTTTCAAAAATACCTACAATCTCAAAACGCTTAAATTCAGATGTTCTAATTGCAGATTGCTCGTGTTGAATATAATAATAAGTTACTTCATTACTTATAGATATTCTATCACCAAAACTCAATGCTTTAAGTGCGAATTCTGTATCTTCCCCGTAAATAATATTAGGAGTGAATTTAATATTATTTTTCTTTACAATGTCTGTTTTATACATTAATTGGCAGAAATTAAATGGAATTTCCATATTTAACTCCATTTTAATAAAATCATTGCATGAAATTGAACTTTCTGAAAAATGATAAGGGATAGATAAATCATTCCCTTCTCTTTTAACCAGCTGAATTAAACTAAAATCAGTTTCACCATTATACAATTCTGATAAATGATTTTGAGAAATATAATCATCAGCATCAACAAAAACTAAATAATCACCACAAGCAACTTCAATTCCACGATTTCTCGCACAACTTACACCTGCATTTTCCTGATGAATAATCAGATAAGAAATATCTGAAGCAGATAATTTTTCTTTAACAATTTCTAAACTATTATCTGTTGATCCATCGTCAATAACAATTATTTCAAAATTATCGAAATTTTGATTAATAATTGAACTGAGTGTACTCTCTATATATTCACAGTTATTATATACTGGAACTATGACACTTACATTAATATTGTCCATTTTATCAGCCTTATTTTAATAGAAAATCAACAATTCTTTTAGATGAATCACCATCTATTAAATCAAATTGGGTGTTAAGAAATTCAGAAATCTTACTTTTATCAAATTCATTTTTTTTAATTACATCGATTAATTCTTGTGAAGTATGAACAATTGGACCGGGGACAGTTTTTTTAAAATCATAATAAAAACCACGTTCATTAGACAAATAACTATCTAAATCGTATGTAAAAAAGATTATAGGTTTATTTAAAGTGGCAAATTCAATCATTATAGAGGAATAATCAGTTATTAATATATCACTAATTAACATTAATTCCTGCTCACTTTCATAATCACTTACATCAATGTAGTTACCATTATCCGAAATATCATTTTTATAAAAATTCTCAATTTTTGGATGAAGTCTTAAAGCCAAAATATATTCATCACCTAAATTTTCATTAAATTCCTCCAAATTCAAGTAATTGAATACGTTATTGTATTTTTCTTCATCCCTAAATGTTGGAGCATAGAGAAGTATTTTTTTATTTGATGAAATATTATATTTATTAAGAAAATTTGATTTTAAAGTATTGACATCATGATTTTCAAAATAATAATCAATACGAGGAATACCTAGTGATTTAATCTTATTTAAAGGCATTTGAAAAGCTTCAGAATAATAATCTTTAATATTGACTGAAGTAGTAATCAAATAGTCAGTATTTTTAGAAATTTTCTCAAGGATTTCCCTGTTTTGAATATCAACAGACCCCCCAAATTTTTTAGAAGCCCCTGGAGCATGCCATAATTGAACAATTGTGGTTTCGGGATGAAATTCCATGAAAGCTAATGGAAAAAAGTTATCATTTAAAAATATAAATTTAGAACTTGATAATTTCCTAAAACTACCTATAGAAAGTTTATTCTTGTAAAAATAATGAAATTCAAAGTTCCCTCTATTTTCAAATTCTTTTTGAATATAATCCAAATTACCTTTAAATGATTCCTTTGAATCGACAATAAATGAAACTCTGTTTTTTTTAATAATGGTGTCTTTGAATAATTTAAATAAAGCACCATAAATTCTATGTTTAAAATATCTCATATTAAACTTTAATTTTAATTAATGGAAAAATGTTAACATTCCCGGTAATGACTCAATCATAGCTTGAATACCTAATATAAAAATAGCAAAACCGCCAATGAAATTAATATAACGTGAATATTTCATTGCTAATTTTGTACCAAATGTTCCAATTAAAAGCCAGCAAACAACTGCAATTAAACTTAAGATACTTAAAATAATAGGATCTACATGAGCAGCAACACCCTGAGCTGCTAAAATTAAGTTTTCAATGTTTCCAAAAACTAATAATGCTAAAAATGGTTTTAGTTCTTTCATTTAAACACCTCTAATAGATTCTACCATTGCTTGTAAACCCAAAATAAAAATAGCTAAACCACCAATAAAATCAATGAAATCGACATATTGCATTAACATTGAAGTACCAACTGTACCTATGAATAACCATCCCATAACAAATAAGATACTTACAATCCCTAATTTAACCGGATTGACGCCTGCAACTACACCTTGTGAAGATAATACTAAGTTTTCAATGTTTCCAAAAATTATTAACCCAACAAAAGGCAAATATTGTTCTAACATTTCCATTCCTCCCAATAAATATATTGAATATTTACCGTATACAATAATCATTTTAATTAGATTATAATATATAAAATTATCTTAATTAAACTAAAAATCTTATTTTAAAAATTAAAAATAAATCAATATTATACACTTAAAATATTAATAAATATGAACAGTATTATAAAAAAAATAAAAAATATATGAATGATTATGTAAAAAAACAGAGGTTGATTTCAAGTGTAAAAAATTATCTGCCAGAATACATTTTATTATAATAATCTTTGTATTGACCACTTTTAACCTTACTAGTCCATTCTTGATTGTCCAGATACCATTGAATTGTTTCTTTAATCCCAATTTCAAATGTATATTTAGGAGACCATCCTAATTCCTCTTGAATTTTATTTGAATCAATTGCATAACGCCTATCATGACCCAACCTATCTTTCACAAATTTAATTAAAGATTCATCCTTATTTAATTGATTTAATATTAATTTAACGATTTCAAGGTTCTGTTTTTCGTTATTTCCACCAATATTATAAACTTCACCAAGTTTACCTTCATGCAACACCAAATCAATAGCTCGGCAGTGATCATAAACATGCAGCCAATCCCTAATGTTTTTACCGTCACCATAAACCGGTAATTTTTTATCTTCCAAAGCATTTGAGATCATCAAGGGAATTAATTTCTCAGGGAATTGATAAGGACCATAATTATTAGAACAACGAGTAATATTTATCGGCAAATCAAATGTTTCACTATAAGCACGAGTAATTAAATCTCCACCAGCCTTTGAAGCCGAATAAGGACTATTAGGTTGTAAAGGAGTATTTTCTTTAAAATATCCTGTTTTTCCAAGAGTACCATAAACTTCATCAGTTGAAATTTGTATGTATTTATCAACACCATATTTTTTAGCAGCATTTAATAGAACTTGTGTTCCTAAAACATTTGACTTAATAAATATTTCAGGGTCGGTTATACTCCTATCTACATGACTTTCAGCTGCAAAATTAATAACATAATCACATTGTTGAACTAAATCATCAACGATGTTCTTATCCCTAATATCGCCTTTAACAAATGAATAATTATCATTTTTTTCGATATCTTTTAAATTTTCAAGGTTTCCGCAGTATGTTAAAGCATCCAAGTTAACAATTTCATATTCAGAGTATTTATTAACCATATACCTAACAAAATTACTTCCAATAAATCCTGCTCCACCAGTAACAAGTATTTTTGACATATAATCACTTATATTTAATTTGAGATTCTTTAAAGCCTAACCATTTCTTATCCTTATCAGATAAAATTATCTCATCAATATCATTCAATGGCCAATCAATAGCTATATCTTCATCATCCCATTTAATTCCACTTTCATCTTCACCATGGTAAAATTCTGTACATTTATATACAAATTCGGCTTCATCGGATAATACTAAAAATCCATGAGCAAATTTTGGTGGGATGAATAACTGCTTTTTATTTTTATCAGATAGGATAGTTCCAAACCATTTACCATAAGTGGGGGAATTAGCTCTTAAATCTACTCCAACATCAAATACTTCACCATTGATAACACGAACTAATTTTCCTTGAGGATATTTAACTTGTAGGTGCAAGCCTCTTAAAACTCCTTTTCTTGATTTTGATTGATTATCCTGAACAAAGGTCAAATCATGTCCCGCATCCTTAAAATCTTTTTCATTGTATGTTTCCATAAAATATCCTCTATTATCTTCAAAGATTGCAGGTTCTACTACAAACATTTCCTCAATACCAGTTTCTATAAAATTAAACTTTCCCATAAAATCACATTTTAGCTAAATTAAATAAATATTGACCATAATCTGTTTTTTTAAGTTCCTCAGCTGTCTTTAACAATTGTTTTTTATTAATATATCCTTTGAGATAGGCAATTTCTTCAAGACAAGCAATATATAATCCCTGCCTTTTTTGAATTGTTTCAATAAAATTTGCTGCTTCTAAAAGTCCTTCATGAGTTCCGGTATCAAGCCAAGCCATACCTCTTCCTAAAAGTTCAACTTTAAGTTTTCCACGTTTTAAATACTCCCCATTAACAGAAGTAATCTCAACTTCTCCTCTGTCAGAAGGTTTAACATTTTTTGCTATTTCTATAACATCATTATCATAAAAATAAAGACCCGGAACAATATAATTTGATTTAGGATTTTTTGGTTTTTCCTCAACAGAAAGTACATTCCAATTATCATCAAATTCAACAACACCAAAAGCTTCTGGATTATTTGTGTAATAACCGAATATTATTGCACCTTCATCCAGTTTAGTTGCTCTTTCAAGAATTTCTGTAAATCTATGACCATGAAATATATTGTCTCCTAAAATTAAAGCAACATTATCATTTCCAATGAAATCTTCACCTATTATAAACGCTTCTGCAAGGCCATTAGGATTTTCTTGAATAGCATAAGATAATTTAATTCCAAAACTTGCTCCACTACCTAAAAGGTCTTTATACATTGGTAAATCCCGAGGAGTTGAAATAATCAATATTTCCTTAATTCCTGCAAGCATCAGTACAGATATAGGATAATAAATCATTGGTTTGTCATATAACGGCAATAATTGTTTTGAAACTGCTTTTGTGATAGGATAAAGACGAGTTCCAGAACCACCTGCAAGCACTATACCTTTCATAATAATCACTACTTAATTATATTTTTTATAATTAATATAATATTTCAAATTTTAGAAATTCGTTTTCGATAGATGCATCCAAAAAAGTATCAATAATATCCTTATTAACATATTTTGGATTAATTAATTGAATTTCACAATCCATTTCACACAAACAATCATAAAGTGCATCTAAATTTTTACCATAATAGTCCGGCAGATTTAATATTTTTATTAAATAATCATGCCCCTCTGTTTTAATCAATTTACCATCAATTAGCATATTATACCTCTGTAAATGTGTTGTAATGATCATCAGTATAGTATACTTTATAGTTGCCAGTATTGTAAACAATCCTTTCAGCACCACGAAATGTTCCATTAGCATTTATATCACATTCAATGTATTTATAATCACTATCTGGAAGTATATGCTGCCTATTAGTAAATGTATCTCCACCTATACTTTTTCCTGGAGCGTATTTTTTAAGTGGCCCGCCATGCCAACCTAAACTTTGAGCCTCTTTTTTAGTTATATAATTACTTGGAAGTTTATGAAATTCTTTAATATAAGCTGAAACCTGATTCACTGTGCAATATTGGCCATCCTCAACTACATTAATATTATCTGAATCGTCATCCCAATGTAAGAAATCAAAAAATCCCGCACTTACAGAGGCGATACTAAACAATGCGACAATAGATGCAATTATTAAAATTAATTTTTTATTCATATGATTAACTCAATATATTCTTTAATAGCTTCTTTATAATTTCTAAGTGGATTAAATCCATTTTTAATCCAGTTTTTATTTTTCAATACTGAATAATTTGGACGTGAAGCAGAACGAGCAAATTCAGATGCGGTAACTGGAATCACTTTGACATCAACATTGGCCACTTCAAATATATATCTTGCAAACTCACACCAAGAGCAACTTCCGGAATTAGTTAAATGATAAATACCATAAAAATCAGTTTTTATTAATTCAGAAATAGCTTTAGCTAAATCTTGAGTATATGTAGGTGTTCCTATTTCATCATAAACAACAGTAATTTCAGAATGATTTTTTGCAAGTTCAAGTATTGTTTTAGGAAAATTTCGGCCATTAATACCATATAACCATGCAGTCCTTACAATAAAGAATTTATCAAGGATTTCAAGAATATATTTTTCTCCCCTAAGTTTACTTTTACCATAAACACTTATTGGATCAACATTATCCTCCTCAATCCATGGTTTATCACTTTTACCATTGAAAACATAATCAGTACTTATATGAACAAGAGGACAATCAATCTCCTTACATGCAATAGCAAGATTCTTAACTCCTTCACTATTTACAGTATAAGCAATATCTTGATTTTCCTCACAACCATCAACATCAGTATATGCTGCTGAATTTATAACAATGTCCGGCTTTTTATTTGAAATAAACTCCATTGTATGTTTTTTATCAGTGATATCTAATGTTTCAGAAGTTGTAAGTATTAATTCATGAGTCCTCCTTAAAACTTCCTGCAAATCATAACCCAGCATCCCATTAGAACCAGTTATTAAAATCTTCATATTACCACTTAAACTTTTTAATATTAGTTTTAACAAATATTATATTTATATTTAAAAGAGACGGAGTTAACATTATGAAAGTGTGTATAATAGGTCAAGGTTATATTGGACTTCCAACTGCAGCACTTTTTTCAAAAAATCATTGCAAAGTTGTTGGAGTAGATATTTCTGAAAAAATAATTAATAATTTAAACAAAGGAATTGTTCACATTGAAGAACCGGGAATAGGTGACCTAATTAAAAATGCAGTGGAAAAAAAATCATATTCAGCCAGTTTAACTCCGCAAAAAGCTGATGCATTTATTATTACTGTGCCAACACCATACATTGCTGAAAATTATAGTTGCGATTTAAGTTATGTTATTGATGCATGTCACTCAATATTACCATACTTAGAAAAAGGAAATATAGTTATTATTGAATCCACAGTTGCACCAATGTCAACTGACGAACAAATAAAACCAATATTTGAAGAAGCAGGTTTTAGTATTGGAAAAGATTTATATCTTGCACATTGTCCTGAAAGAGTTCTTCCAGGAAAAATAATGTATGAATTAGTCAACAATAACCGTATTATTGGTGGAGTTACAGAAGAATGTGCTAAAAAAGCTAGTGAAGTTTATGGAGAATTCGTAGAAGGTGAATTAATACTTACTGAAGCAAAGACAGCTGAATTATCAAAATGTATGGAAAATACTTTTAGAGATGTAAATATTGCACTTGCTAATGAACTTACAAAAATTTGTGCTGAAATTGGAGTAAATGCACTTGATGTAATTGAAATGGCAAATAAACATCCAAGAGTTAACCTTCATTCCCCAGGACCAGGTGTTGGAGGACATTGCCTTGCAATTGATCCTTACTTTATTTATGCAAAAGCTCCTGAAACTGCAAAAATTATTAAATTAGCAAGGGATACAAATAACTCCATGCCAGATTTTGTTTGCGATAATATTAGAAAAATCATTAAAAAAGGTAAAATAGCTGTTTTAGGTGTTTCTTATAAAGGAAATACTGATGATGATAGGGAAAGTCCGGCTTATGAAATTATAGATAAATTAAGTAATGATTATGAGATTCAAATTCATGACCCTCATGTTGAAAATCCTAATTATGTAAACTTTGATATAGCAGTGAAAGATAGTGATTTAATTTTAGTGCTCTGTGACCATAACGAATTTAAAGATTTAGATTATAATTTAATAAAAAAAAGTATGAAAAATCCAGTAATATTCGATACAAAAAATATAATAAAAGAAGTTCCATCTGAAATTAAATTATATAATTATGGGAACTTATATGAATTAAACTAAAAATTAATAGGCTGATCCCTTTGAATTGGATGCCCATTCCATGCTTTAAGACTACTCCATTCTGCAGAAGGTGCTTTCCAGAACATATCATTCCTATCTAAACCTAATGGTAAAAATATTGAACAACATGAGTAAAGAGTACCTGTATTAGTAGTTTCATCAGAAATATCAGTTTGTGATCCCTCCAAGCCAATAATTAACCATCCATTTGAATTAAAGTTATTGTAAGATTCAAATTGAGTTTTTAAAACTTTTGTAAGAGCGGACCTAACTTGAGCCGGATGAATATTTTTTGGCAATATTTTAAGTAAAGAGGCTTGAGACATCAAATGGAAAACACCACACCTATAAGATAAGAATTTTCCAAGTAATGGATAAGTTCCTTCAGGTGAAATAACTCTTTCAAGTTGAGATGCTAATCTTGAAGACCTCATTAATTGAACATCTAAGAATTCACCATCTTCCAAACCATATTTTCTCATTACACCTAAAATATCATTAAGCATAGGATGAATAAATAAGCTATTATAGTAACCTAACTCAAAATCTTCGCCATCAGAATACATTGCATCTCCGATATATAATTCATCCCTAAATTTACGGACACCATAAACTAAACGTTCTTTATCACATTCCCCAGTGAATTCTAAAAGAGCAGCTTCAATCATAGAAGTGTATAACAACCAATGATTTTCATAAGGGGCAATGATTCTTGTACTTTTAAGGTCTCTGATTATTCTAGCTTGAACCTTAATAGGTAAATTAAGCCAAATTTGATTTTTAGCTCTGAGTAATCCTTCAGCAAATAAAGCAACATCAACCAAAGATTGTTTAGGTTCAACAACAAAAATATAATCATTGCTTTTTGGATTAATAGCATTAGAAATAGCTTTTAATGTTAAATAAATATATTTCTCACGAATTTTACCTTCTTCAGAATTATCCGCACCAAGTTCCAACCAAGATGCAATTCCATTGAATATTCTTACAAAAGCATCAAAATAAGCAGACGAATGACCTTCAGCAGAAATTGATTCAACGGGCATGTTTTTACTAAGAGAATCTCTTGCTAAATTATTCAATACCGGAAAAGCAATTTTTTGTAAAGTTGAAACCCAAAAAATCCTATCCTCCAAAATAGGAAGTTTTTCTTCAATTATAGGAGTTTCTTTTTTTTTAAATCTTTTAAAAATTGAGTTACTCATATTGTATATTTTTGATAAACATATTATATAAATATATAAAAATTAAATTTTTAAAAATAAAGCAATCATTATATATTTTATAATCAATATATATCTATCACTAATAAAGAGGTTTTATAATATGCCAACAATGTCAGAGAAAATATTAGCTAAAGCTTCCGGAAAAGAAAAGGTAGAAGCAGGAGATATAGTTATTGCAAATATCGATGTAGCGATGACACATGATTTGACTGGGCCTCTTTCAGTGGAATCTTTTGAAAAAATTGGAGCTGAAAATGTTTGGGATGCATCAAAAATTGTTATTCCTTTCGATCACCAAGTTCCCGCAGATTCTATTGACTCCGCCAATAATCATATAATAATGAGAGAATTTGTTAAAAAATACAATATTGAAAATTTTTATGATGTTAATGCTGGAGTGTGTCACCAGATTCTACCAGAAAAAGGTCATGTAGTACCCGGAGAAGTTATTGTAGGTGCAGACTCACATACATGTACTCATGGAGCATTAGGAGCATTTTCAACAGGTATCGGATCGACTGATATGGCAATGGTATTTGCTGAAGGTAATTTATGGTTAAAAGTACCTGAAACAAATAGATTTAATATCACAGGAGATTTAAAAGAAAATGTTTATGCAAAAGATGTAATTTTGCACATTATCGGTGAAATGGGTGCTGATGGTTCAACTTACAAAGCCTGTGAATTTGCTGGTGAAACTATATCAAATATGAGTATTTCAGATAGAATGGTATTATGCAATATGGCAATTGAAATGGGTGGAAAAACCGGGTTAGTAGAACCTGACAAAAAAACAATTGATTATGTTGAAAAACATTCTAACAAACCTTATGAAATATTTAAAACTGATTTAGATTCCTCTTCGCTTAACATGATTGACATTGATGTGAGCAACTTAGAACCTCAAATAGCATGTCCCCATAATGTAGATAATGTAAAGCCAATTAGTGAAGTAGACCAAGAAATCGACCAAGTATTTTTAGGTTCTTGTACTAATGGTAGGTTAAGTGATTTAAGGGATGCTGCTAAAATATTAAAAGGCAAAAAAGTAGCTAAAGACACCAGAATGCTAGTTATCCCAGCATCACAAGAAATTTATTTAAAAGCATTAGATGAAGGGTTACTTAAAATATTTGTTGAAGCTGGTGCACTTGTATCAGCTCCATGTTGTGGTCCATGCCTCGGAGGACACACAGGAATAATTGGACCTGATGAAGTAAGTCTCTCAACTTCCAATAGAAACTTTAGAGGAAGACAGGGTAGTCCTGATGGAAAAGTATTTTTATCTTCTGCTGCTGTTGCCGCTGCTTCAGCAATTGAAGGAAAAATTGTAAGTCCAGAGTGATTAATATGAAAGGAACAGCATGGAAATTCGGAAATGATATTGATACAGACATTATCGTTCCAGGAAGATATTTAATTTATACTAATGAAGAAAGATTATCACAACATTGTATGGAAGGTTTAGATCCTGATTTTAACAAAAAATGTAAAAAAGGAGATTTTATTGTTGCAGGAACTAACTTTGGATGCGGATCTTCAAGAGAGCATGCACCAATAGCACTTAAAGGTGCTGGAGTATCTGCAGTAATTGCTGAATCTTTTGCTAGAATTTTTTATAGAAATGCTACAAATATTGGAATTCCCCTATTAGAAGCTCCAGGAATTAATAAACTTATAGAAGATGGGGAAGAAATTGAAATTGACATGAACAAAGCAACTATAAAATCTCAAAATGGAGAAATAATCTCATTTAAAAAATTACCTCCATTCATGTTAGAAATATTAGAACAAGGTGGTTTAATTGAATACCTCAAAAACAAAAGATAAATATAAAATTGCTGTTATTCCAGGTGATGGTATAGGTAATGAAGTAATGGAAGCGGCAATATATGTTTTAAATGCTTTAAATATCAATTTTGATTATGTTTATGGTGAAGCTGGTGATGAATGCCTTGAAAAAAACGGTACTGCATTGCCTGATGAAACATTAGACATTATTAGAAATTCTGATGCTTGCTTATTTGGTGCAGCAGGGGAAACTGCAGCAGATGTAATTGTTAAAATACGTCAAGAAATGAAAATGTTTGCTAACTTAAGACCTGTGAAATCATACCCCAACACCAATTCATTGTCAGATAATATAGATTTCATGATAGTGCGTGAAAACACAGAAGGATTATACATTGCAGGTGAAGAAAGTTATACTGACGAAGGTGCAGTAGCTAGACGCATTATTACACGTGAAGCAGAAAAACGCATTATTGAATATGCATTTAAATATGCAAAAGAAAATAATAAAAGTAAAGTAACTGGTGTTCACAAAGCCAATGTATTAAAAAAAAGTGATGGTTTATTCAAAGATGTATTCTATGAAGTTGCTAAAAGATATCCTGAAATTGCAACAGAGGATTATTATGTAGATGCAACAGCAATGTATCTTATTACAAAACCTGAAAGCTTTGATGTGATTGTAACCACAAATCTTTTTGGAGACATTCTCTCCGATGAAGGTGCAGGTCTTGTCGGGGGACTTGGTTTAATACCATCCGCCAATATTGGTGAAGATGCTGCATTATTTGAACCGGTTCATGGTTCAGCACCAGATATTGCAGGTCAAGGAAAAGCAAATCCAATAGCTATGATGCTTTCAGCTATCATGATGCTTAGATATCTTGGTGAAAATGAAGCGGCTAATAGATTTGATGGTGCAATATTAAAAGTACTTAATGAAGCTGATATTTTAACTGGTGATTTAGGTGGTTCTGCAACCACTATGGAACTAGCTGAGGAAGTTAAAAATAATTTATAAAAAATGGAGATAAATTTGTATGGATTTTAAAAAATTAACAAAAATACAATTTGCAGCACTTTTTATCATATTTATTATGGTACTGAGTGGGGTTGCAGGATTCCTTCTCTATATTATTTAGTGGAAGTATGTAAAAGAAATTATAGAGGTTAGATAAAATGGCAAAATATGAAATTGCAGCAGTAGTTGCAGAATTTAATTATGATATTACACAAATGATGTTAGAACTCGCAAAAGCAGAAGCAAAAAATAGAGGATGTGAAATCACAAAAGTAATCGCCGTTCCTGGTGTATTTGATATGCCTCTTATAATTAAAAAATTATTAAAATCAGAAAAATATGATGCAATTGTCACCTTGGGTGCTGTAATAGAAGGCGCAACTGATCACGACCAAATTGTAGCACAACATGCTTCTCGTAAAATTGCTGATTTAGCATTGGAATATGATACACCAGTAGCACTTGGTATTACTGGTCCTGGAATGACTAGATTAGATGCTCACAGACGTGTTAAAAATGCAAAAAGTGCAGTTGAAGCAGCTATTAAAATGTGTGACAGATTAAGTGAATTAGACGAATAGATGATTACATGGAAATCTTAAAACCTAATGAATTAAGAGAAAGATTTAACGACCCATGGATTGCACCATATAAAAAAGTATTGACTATGGTGGACGGAAATAAAGTAGAAATCGTTGAATATCATCCATGCATATCCGGTTCGCACTGGTTGTTAAATCAATACCTGAATAATTCTGAGTTGATTGATTCAGCTTATCGTGACGGTAACAAACATGTTTATAAATGTCATGTTGGTAAAGCACCACTAGACCTTAAAGCAAGCTTTAATGCAGCAGGAATTGATGAGATTGTTGTTGCTGATGATGAGGTTAAAGTAACTCACAGCGGACTTGCCGGTGCAGGTGTTGGAGCTGGAATGTGTAGAGGAATGGGTGAAGGTGTTAAATATATTGAACTTATTCAAGTTGGAGGCGGTTCAAAAGCAGGAAAAGCTACCGTTGTTACTCCAAAACTTAATAAAATAGTAATTGGTGTTGATGACACTGATGTTAAAGATGCTGGAGCTACTTGGACTATGGCACATAATTTAGGTGTTGAACTTGCAAATGAAGGTTTTGAATACTTAGATCATATTATTGTCCAATTATATCCTCATAATCCACATAAAACTCAAAATTGTGTATCAATTGCTTTAACATTCGCTGTTGAAGAATCTAAAAAAGAAAAATTAATAGACAGAGTTATTGAAATTCTTAAAAGAGACACATTATCTGATAAAACTGCAATTGCTATCTTAGAAGGTTTAGATATTCCTGAAAAATTAAGAAAATATTCAATAGCTACAAAATCAGGAATGATGGATATTGAAACTGCAGAATCACTTGCAAAAGAATTAAACATACCATTAATTGCTGTTACTGGTGAACAAGGAAAAGTTGGTGCTCTTGCTGCTTTAGGTCTTTACGATGATGTGGAAGAAGCAGTGAAAGCATATGATAAATAAATCTAAAAGAAATTATTTTTTTAGATTTATGCTATTTTTTAAAAATTAAAATTTAAGAAAACACCTTGATTTCCACTAGAAAATTGTTTAATTGAAGTGGAATTTGTATCCCTAAATACAATTTCTAAATCATGACCGTCAAATTTAAATGATTTAGTCAAATTATTTTTATAACTAAAAGAAGTTAGATAATTCCCATCTACAGAAATATCATAAGTTCCGTTATCCTTAAAAGTACCATATGAATTCACAATAGATTCATTATCCAAAAATATTTCATATGTAGATGATTGTTTTTCATTTGATGTAATAAAATATTTTTCTTTAATTGTTGTATTATTATATTCATAAGCATGAGTAATTAAAGAACCATCAAAAACATCTTTTAAACGACTGTTTTGAATAACTTCACCATTTTCAACTTGCAATAGCTTTTTAACTTCAATAGGTAACCTTAAAATATCAGGCTCCCCTAATCTGGTTTCATTGACTTTATAAGTATTCGCACCTAATTTAATCGTATCATTAATATTGACTCCTAATGTCATCATAGCATCAGAAGGCATACGTATTTGACCAGATTCATTTTCAATTGCAGTATCAATAGTATATGGTCCTCTAACAGAGATAGTATCCCTTGGAGAATCATCAGCATAAATAATTAGATTTCTAGAATTGGGTTCAATTGATAAAACTCCATGATCAAAATGTGCTGCACCGAGAAATGTTGAAATCATAAGAAGCAATATAATAATTGAAATAATCATTGGAAAATGAATTTTAACAAATGATTTTAATAAATTGCGGCCTGGTGTCTTTTTAAACATTACTATTGATTTAATAATAACTTTAAAAATATAAAAAATTGCAATTAAAAGTCCTATAATTGAAATTATAACTCCAATAGCTAATGGAACAAATTTTACAAAGAATATTGTAAATAAACCAAGAATTACTAAAGACAAACCAACGATAGACATTCTAATGTAATACCCAATATCATCAATCATTGTAACTCTTCCGTACTTATTTGCACGACCTATAATAGTTCTTACAACTTCATTAGCCATTAAATTTAAATCAGAAAGTGGAGACATGTCATGTTCAATAGCTCCAATATCAACTTCCATAATTGAAATTCCTAAAACATCAGCATCAATAACAATACCAACATCTACACCATAATCGCTTTCAAAATTAATTTTCTTTAATACTTCCTTACGTGCTGCAAATTGACCGCTTAAAGGTTGTTCAAATGAAATTTCTGGGAAGAAAAAGTTAAGTAATGGTTTAGCAGTAAGTTCAGTAACACGTCCGCTTGCTCTAGAGAATTTAGTTTTAGTAATATCAGCTCCACCATCCAAAATAGGTTTAATCATTGATTCAACTTTACTTGATGTCAAATTATAAATATCTGCATCAATAAATGCAATAATATCACATTCTGCTTCCCTATATCCGGTTTGTAAAGCTTCTCCTTTTCCTTTATTAACCTCATGATTAATTACAATAGCTCCAGCTTTTAAAGCTTCCATTTCAGTATTATCAGATGAACCATCATTAACAACTATAATCTCATCAACAAAGGATACTTTTTTAACTACATTTACAACCTTGGCCACAGTCTCTTCCTCATTATATGCTGGAATGATAACTGAAACTTTTTTATATTTATTAGGTTTTTGAGTTTTTATACCTGCAAGCAAAAAAGAAAGGATTACAAAAAACCAATACATTAAAATTCTCCATTACAAGTTAATAATGTAACTAATTTTGTTTTTTATAACATATAAATAATTAATAGAAAAATTAAATTAGTCTTGAAAATAACATTAATATACTTAATTAAATTACGTGAAAAAATGATAGCAAAAACACTCGAAAAAGAATTGAATCTATCAAATTGGCAAGTTAAAAAAGTAATAAAATTAATTGATGATGGAAATACCATTCCATTCATTGCAAGATATAGGAAAGATGTTACTGGTTCTTTAAATGATGCAACATTAAGAAAATTTGATGAAAGATTAAAATACCTTAGAAATTTAGAAGAAAAAAAAGAAAAAATCATCAAAAGAATAAATGAACTTGGAAAATTAGATGATAACCTAAAAAATAAAATTCAAAATTCTAAAACTTTAGTTGAACTTGAGGATTTATACCGTCCATATAAAAGTAAAAAACAAACAAGAGCAACAAAAGCTCGTGAAAAAGGTCTTGAATCTTTAGCATCCATAATTTTAAAACAAGAAATTAAAGAAAATGTTAAAAATATTGCTAAAAACTACATAACCGATGAAGTTAAAACACTAGAAGAAGCAATTCAGGGTGCGCAAGACATTATTGCAGAGGAAATTTCTAATAATTCTGAATTTAGAAAAAAAATTAGAAAAAACAATTTCTATACTGGGCAAATTGAAACAAAAACTAAAAATAAAGATGAATCGACTGAATATGATCTTTATTATGATTACGCCGAAAACATTAAAAAAATACCTCCCCATAGAATTTTAGCAATTAACAGAGCTGAAAAAGAGGGAATAATTAAAGTAAAAATCAATTGTGACAATGAGGAAATAATTAAATATCTAAATAGACACGTTTTGAAAAATATATCTGGAATTCCTGAAAAGATTGAATATAATCCCTATACAACCCAAATTATAAAAGAATCTGTTGAAGATGCATATACAAGATTAATTTCACCGGCAATTGAAAGAGAAATTAGAAATTACCTTACTAAAAAAGCAGAAGAAAAATCAATTGAAGTGTTTGCTAAAAACTTAAATCAACTATTAATGGAAAGCCCATTAGTTGGAAAAACAATACTCGGATGGGATCCTGCTTTTAGAACTGGTTGTAAACTAGCCATCATAGATAAAACTGGTAAAGTTCTTGATACCGAATTAATTTATCCAACACAACCTCAAAATAAAGTTACAGAATCAATTAAAACTGTTAAAGATTTGATTGATAAATACAGCATTGATGTAATAGCTATTGGAAATGGAACTGCTTCAAGAGAATCAGAAGAGATTGTTGCTAAAATAATTAAAAACACTAATGTAGAATACATTATAGTAAATGAAGCTGGTGCATCAGTTTATTCAGCTTCAAAATATGCCGATGAAGAATTTCCTGATTTTTCAGAAGGTGAAAGAAGCGCAATTTCAATTGCAAGAAGACTTCAAGATCCATTAGCAGAACTTGTAAAAATTGACCCAAAATCAATTGGTGTTGGCCAATATCAACATGACATGAATCAAAAACAATTAAATGAAACATTAACTGGCGTTGTTGAAAAAGTAGTGAATGAAGTAGGAGTAGATTTAAACACTGCATCTGTAAGTTTACTTAATTATGTATCTGGAATTGGAAATACGACTGCTAAAAATATCATAAACTATAGAGAAGAAAATGGAAGTTTTGACTCTAGAAAAGAATTATTAAAAGTTAAAAAACTTGGTAAAAAAACATATGAACAATGCGCAGGATTTATTAAAGTCAATAACCCTAAATATCCTCTTGATAATACGACCATACATCCAGAATCATATGATGCTGCTTACAAGCTACTTGAAAAACTCAATTATAGCATTGATGATATTGGAAGTTCAAATTTAAAATTAGACAATATTAATCTTGAAGAAATTTCAGTAGAATTGGATATTGGTCAAGAAACACTTAAAGATATTATTAAAGAGCTTAGAAAACCTGGTCGTGATCCTCGTGATGATATGCCAAAACCAATGCTTAGAAAAAATGTATTGTCAATTGAAGATTTAGAAATAGGAATGATAATGCAAGGAACCATTAGAAATATTGTGGATTTTGGAGCATTTGTTGATATTGGAGTTCATCAAGATGGATTAGTGCATATTTCACAGTTAGTTGAAAATAAATTTGTAAAACATCCGCTTGATATCGTTAGTGTTGGGAATATAGTTGATGTAAAAGTTTTAGATGTTGATTTGAAAAGAAATAGAATTAATCTTTCAATGATACTTTAATATTATATATTTTAAAATCAATAGTTAATAATTAATAAATTAATTGATAAAAAGGAGGATTTTAAAATGACACCAAAAATAATGATTATTCTTGGAAGTGGATCGGATATTGCTATAGCTGAAAAAAGTATGAAAATATTGGAAAAATTAGAAATTCCATATAGTTTAAAAATAGCATCTGCTCACAGAACACCTGATTTAGTACGTGAAATTGTTATTCAGGGCACTAATGCAGGAATTGAAGTGTTTATTGGTATTGCAGGACTTGCTGCACACTTACCAGGTGCAATTGCTGCTTATACACCAAGACCAGTTATTGGTGTACCAGTAGATGTTAAAACAGGAGGTGTTGATGCATTAGAATCCATTGTCCAAATGCCTTATCCTTCCCCAATTGCTACTGTAGGAATTGATAGAGGAGACAATGCTGCAATATTAGCTGCACAATTTATTGGACTTCATGATGATGAAATACGTCAAAAAATAATTAATTTAAGAAAAAATTACGCTTTAAAAGTTAAAAATAGTAATGAGGAAATCATACAAAAAATTGAAGATAAAAAATTCCTCCAAAATGATTTTTTAAGAATTAAAGACCTAAATATTAATGATATTGAAGCGGATGAAAGTGACCCATGCTGTAAAAATAAGAATGCTGATGTTGCAATAATTGTTGGAAGACAAACAGATGTTGTAACTGCTAAAAAAGTAGCAGTGATTTTAGACAGACTTAAAATTTCTCATGACACAAAAGTTGTTTGTCCCATTAGGTCCACTAAAAAATTCACAAATTATGTAAAAGCAATGAAAAATGCAAAAATATTCATTGGAATTAGCTCCAATTCTTCTCAAGTAACTGGTGGAATTGTAGGACTAACTGATAGACCGGTAATTGGCGTTCCTTGTACTAATGAAAATGGCGATGATTATATGCTTACCACAGTTAGTATGCCACCTGGAGTTCCTGTTGCAACCGTAGGAATAAACAACGGAAAAAATGCGGCAGTCCTTGCAGGAGAAATTTTATCAATTAATAATCCTTCTATTACAGAACTTCTCGGAAAAATAAAAAACAAAAAAATTAATTTATAGGGATACTATGATATTAAAAGATAAAAACATTATAGAAATTACCGAAGAACTTTCAAGTGAGTTTGAAGTAGCAAAAGTTTTAAGAAAATATCCAAAAGACACTGTTCTCATTAAAAATGTAAAAGGTTTCGATATTCCAGTTATCTCAGGAATATGTAACACAAGGGATAAAATCGCAAAATCAATTAACTGTGAAGTATCTGAAATTACTGAAAAAATTATCGAAGCTATGGAAAACCCAATTAAAGTAGACAAATTTACTGATTTTTCAGATTATGATAGTTTAGATATTGATTTAAATAAAATTCCTATTTTAACTCATTATACAAGAGATGGTGGAGCTTACATTACTGCAGGTGTTGTATTTGCACGTGATCCGGTAACTGGAATTCAAAATGCATCAATACACAGAATGATGGTCCTTGACAATAAACGATTAGTTATTAGGATTGTTCCAAGAAATCTCTATACTTACTTCCAAAATGCTCAGAAAGCAGGTGAAGATTTGCAAATTGCAATAGCTATCGGAATGGATCCTGCTATTTTACTTGCAAGTACTACTTCAATACCTATTGATTATAATGAAATGGATGTTGCAAATGCATTTAAAAATGGTGAATTAGAATTAATTAAATGCGGAGAACTAGAAGTTCCACAAGCGGACATTATATTGGAAGGTAAAATTTCAGTGACAGAAACTATTGCTGAAGGTCCATTTGTCGATTTAACTGACACTTATGATATTATTCGTGACCAGCCAATAATTAACTTAGAAAAAATGCACATTAAAAAAGATGCCGCATATCATGCAATTTTACCAGCTGGATTTGAACATAAATTATTACAAGGTCTTCCTCAAGAACCTAGAATATTCAAAGCTGTTAAAAATGCAGTTCCAACAGTTGAAAATGTTGTTTTAACTGAAGGTGGTTGTTGTTGGTTACATTCAGTTGTTTCAATTGATAAACAGACAGAAGGTGACGGTAAAAATGCTATTATGGCAGCATTATCTGCACATCCCTCACTGAAACATTGTGTTGTAGTTGACACTGATGTTAATGTCTTCGATGCTGAAGATGTTGAATATGCAATAGCCACACGTGTAAAAGGTGATAGAGACATTATGATTGTTCCTAATGTGCGCGGTTCTTCTCTTGATCCAGTAGCTAAGAGTGATGGTACAACTACTAAAATTGGAGTAGATGCAACAAAATCAATTAAAACACTTGAAAAATTTGAAAGAGTTAGTTTTTCTGAATAAACTAACTTTTGATTATATTTTTAAATATTGCCCAAATAAACATTCTGAATTCCTTTTTTTAAAGCTATTTCTTTTGCCTTAAACAATGTTTCTGTATTAGTTGGTGAAATATCATTCATTTTATAATAAGGAAACGCTCTTGAAAAATGTAGTGGAACTTCCGGACCTAATTCATTTACAACAAAATCACACAATTGTGTAATTTCGTCAATAGAATCATTAAATTCATTAATTATAAGATTTGTAATTTCTAAATGTTTATTTTCGAAATAAATCCTTTTTAAATTATCCAAAACAATGTCTAAATCAGCACCACAGACTTTTTTATAGAAATTGCTAGACATGGATTTCAAATCTATATTGAAGGCATCGACAAAACATAAAACTTCTTCTAAAGATTTTTCTGAAAAATATCCATTACTTACATATATCACTTTCAAATTTTTTTGTTTTGCAAGTAAAGAAGTTTTCCTGTTGAAGAGTAAGTGGATAGTAGGTTCATTATATGTCCAAGCAATTGACTTGCAATTGTAATTGATTGCATTTTCCACAATCTCCTCTGGTGTTATTTTAATACCTCTTGAATAGTTACCATATTCATGAGAGATTATATAGTTCTGACAGTGCAAACAACTCATATTGCACCCAAAACCTCCAATTGAATATGTTGACGTGTGAGGTAAAAATTTATTCAATGGTTTTTTTTCAATTGGATCTGGACTTAAAGATGAAACAATACCATATGATTCATCAAATAGCTCACCATTAATGTTTTTATGCTGATGACAAATACCAACATTACCCTCATCTATTTTACAATAATTAGCACAGATCTCACACCTGATTTTTTGTGTTTTAGAACTTTTTTTATACAAGTCATTACTCACCAACATAGTGCTCATAACCTTTATTTTTAATTTGTTCAACAAACCCATTTTCTAAAGTAAGTTCAATAACATCAGAATCAGATACAATACCAATAACCTTATACTCTATTGGTAATTTTTCTAAATTCTCTTTTGATATAGTAAATAACAATTCAAAATCCTCACCAATATGAAAGACTAAATCCAAATAATCTAAATTAAGATTACTGGCTAAATTTTTATATTCATCTGTAATTCCCAATAACTCTTCATGAATCATGAATCCAAAGCCATCTTTTTTAATTTCATATAATTCACTTGCAAGTCCATCAGTAATATCCGTAGCAGAAGTTGCACCATATTTTTTTAAAATTTGCCCCTCATTAATTCTAGCTTTTGGCCTTAGAGCATGCTTAACATAAATACTATCCAAATCATCTATTTCAAAACCTAATGCTGCAAGACCAATATCTCCAGTAATAGCTATTAAATCATCTTTTTTATAATTATTTTTCATTAATGGATTATCACATAACCCTAATGCTGTTCCAGATATTATTATTTCAGATGCTTCATTAGTATCACCACCAATTAATGGAATTGAATAATAATCACAAGCTTTTAAAACTCCACCAACAATTTCCTTAAAATTATCCACCTCCAAATTTTTTGGTATTGCCATTGATAAAAGAAATCCTAATGGTTTTGCACCCATAGCTGCTAAGTCACTCACATTAACTGTTACTGATTTAAATCCCATATCATAATAAGACATGTTTTTCGGAAAATGTCTTGATTGAATAAGCATGTCACAAGTTGAAATTAAATTAGAATTGTAAAATGGAGTAATTGCAGCATCATCCGGAGTAATTTTCTTTGAATTAGCAATAATATACCTAACTAATTCTTTTTCGCCAATATCAGAGACTTTTAGACTCATAAATATTAGTATAACTTTTAAAATAAATAAATTTTGTCTTTGTATAAATTTTAATTGTCTTAAAAATAATATCATATAATCTAACAATATAAATAACATATATGCATGAAAACAAGATACTGAATTAATTAATCCTGACTAAATACATGATGGTGGAAATGTGATTGGAAGACAAACAATAAACATCAATAAAAGTAGAGAGCTTGAAGAATTATATCAAATTATGGAGAAAAAATGGGATAAAGAAAAATATAATACTTTCTTTTTAGGAAAACCAAATCCGTTATCCATAGAAAAATACATCTGTTTACCGGCAACTCAAAGATATATGATAATTGCTTATCCTAGAAAAGGAGGAAAATTCTTTTCTAGAAATGATAAAGTTGTTTTAACTATTTGTGATACTCCAGATAGTATGAAAAATCAAATAGTTACTTCATTAGCTAGAGACAATATTTTTAAATTAACATATCAGATTAGTGAATCCAAATCTAGAAATGAAGAACGTAAAGGTCCAACTGAAGAAACGTTACAAGGATATACTGCATACATGAAACAAATACTTGAAGAAGAAGATTTGCTTTAAACAAAAATTTTAATTAATAATTTTAAATTTCAAACTAAAATCTCTAATATGTAAATGTTTTAAAATAAACCAAATAAATAATGAATATCATCTTGTTTGATATTAATTATTCATTACCTTATAATATAAGTCTAATTTCAAGTGTAAAATTAAAAAGTAGATTTCATTGATTTAAAGTGAAATGAAAATAAAAAATTTTAAAGTTATTAAAAAAAATCAAATTGATCTACTCAAAATCTAAATTTTAGACTGTTCGCCAAAAGTAATTTTTTCGATGCAAATTTTTCTTTGTTTTTGAATTGAAGTATTTTTAATCAGTTTCAAAAATTAATTTTAGATTTTTGGTGGACACCCTTTAGTAAAAAAATGTTTCAGAATCATAAATGTTCTGAAACTCTGTCTTTAATAATTTCATACATACGTTTATCAACACCAAGAGGATCTGTTAAGATTATTTCACCATCAAATTCAAATTCCTCTTCCTCTTCCTCATGACTGTGTTCATGATGATGGTGATGATGTCCATGACTATGGCCATGATCATGATGATGACAAGATACTTCTTCAATATCAAAGTCACTTTCAATACCCAGCAAATCCGGAATATCTCTTTTAGTATGTAATCCATGAGCAACAAATACCGGTACAACAATTATTTTTTCTAAATCATTTTCAGTGGTTAATTTTTTGATTGTTTCTGGAATACCTGGTTTTCTGATTTCCATAAAAGCATAATCTACAATAGCCTCTGGAAATTCTTCTAAATACATATTTTTATAAGCTTCAATTACTTTTTTACCTTCTTCTAACCTAGAACCATGGCTTAAAAGTAAAATTCCTGTTTTTTTATCAGACATAATATACTCTCCCTATAATTATTTGTAATTAATTTAAAATTAAATTTTATTAAGTTATCTTGAAAAAATAATTTTTCAAAAAAAATATTGAAGCTATAAAGCCTCATTTACCATTGCAACTAACATATCAATCAATATATCATCAGATTTAATAGGTTCAGGATAAAGAATCTCACCATCAAACTCAACAGGAGTTAAATCATGAGTATGGTCATGCCCATGATCTTCATGATTATGATCATGATCATCTAAAAATCCTAATATATGTGGAATATCATGAGTTGTATGCATTCCTGGAGCAATAAATACAGGAACAACAACTAATCGTTCTAATCTATTTTCATCTGCTAATTTATTAATAGATTCTGGTATGCTTGGACCGCATAATTCCATAAATCCAAAGCTAGATGGTAAATCACATGTTTTTTTGAATTTATCATATAATTCGGTGGCAAATTCTTTGTTGTAATGTAATCTAGAACCATGAGTAACAAGTAAAATACCTGTTTTAGCACTATCATCTAATTTAGATTCAGATAATGCTTCATTAATCCTTTTATCAATAATATCTAAAAGTTCATCACGAGGTCCAATTGAAGTTAATAATCTAATTTCACCATCAAAATCAACATCATCAGCTATTGATAAATAGTGTTCAGCAGGATACTTTCCATCAGGACATCTTGGATCAACTTCCAAAGGTTCTAAACCTAATAACTGTGGAATATCAATATTAGTATGAATTCCTGGAGCTAAAAATACAGGAAGTGCAATAATTTTATCTAAATCATCCACTTGTTCTTTTAATATCTCAACAGCACCGGCAATAGTAGGTTCAGATACTTTCATGTATCCAATTTCAGTAGCTAAACCACTTTTTTTTATGAATTTTTCTTTAATTTCTGTGAAAACTTCTTCTGCAAAAGGTAAAGTACTACCATGACTTACTAAAATCACACCAGCATTATTTGATAACTTTGAATTTGTATCCATAAGAGATAACTCCGTCTTTTCCATCTTCTCTTATTTTTCTAAATACCATTTCAACATCGTCACCGATTTCAAGGTCATCAACATCACAGTCTACAAGTTGTGAAGTTAATTTTGCTCCTTCCTCAAGCTCAATTACAGCTACTGCATATGGTGCTGATTTCTTGAAATCATCAGGTGCAGATCTAATTACTGAATATGTATAAATTTTACCTTTTCCTGAAAATTGGAAAGGTTCAAGATCTCCTTTTCTTCTACAATTAGGACAAACTACACGAGATGGGAAAAATAATTCACCACAGGTGTTACATTTAGTACCAATGAGATTATATCTTTGTTGAATATGACGCCATGTTCTTACAGTATCAGACATATGAATCCTCCATATATTTTTAATAAGTATAGTTTATACTAAATAATATAAATAAGTATTTTTTTTATTACTAATTTTAAACTTTTTTAGAAAAAGTAATAATTTTTGTGCAAAATCACCTAGTCACACTTACAAAATAAATTTATAAATTTCATCATAAATTTTTAAAAATGAAAATCAACTCTAAAGGAAATTTAATCGTAGGAACGACAGCTATTTTAATTATAGCATTATTATTTATTTGTATTTTTGTTGTAACATCTATAAATTATATTCAAAATAAAAATATCGGCATTGAAAGTAACGATAATTTCAAATATATTATTGATGATTATACACAAAACTTAGAACTTAATTGCAGAGACGCAATTGATGAAGCAACCCAAAAAGTTTTTAACGGACTTCCTGTGACAAACAGTGAAAACCAAATTAAAAAGAACTTAAATAAAATTTTAGATAAAAAAAATAAAGAATATGAAGAAAAATACGACGTAAAAATTAATTCTGAAACATTGTCTGTTGAAAATACCAAATCACCATGGAAAATACTTTTTAAAATTAAATTAAACATCAAAAAGGGTGATGAAAAATATTCTAAAATAGTTGAAAAAAATGCATCTGTTGAAGGTTTAAGAGACCCCTTACCAATAGCTAAACTAACCATTATGTCTGGAATTCTAACTTATGATAATCAAATTCATTATAAAACTGCATTATCTACATATATGTTATTACATCATTTAGATTCGCCAGAATCATATATTGAAGCAACAGCACCATTATACATTAAAAAATGCCCATATGATCCATATATCCATCATGGAGACCCTGGAGTAATTGAAGACTGTCTTAAACATGGATATTTTCATGAAAGTGCAGATGGAAGTTGTTATTTATGTAGATTAGAAGGAAAGGGAAAATGTCCTCATTATGGTTTAGAAGTATTCATACAAACTCATACACCTCTAAAAAATGAGTCTTTATCTTGCCCAGATCACGTTGTATTTGCAGACCATTATAACGGTGAAAAAATAAATCCAGATGATTGGAATAGCCTGATTTTAGATTCATCTCATAGAAAGAAATACGGGTTGATAAATGATGGATAATACTGGAAATATGACCATAGAAATAACAGTAGTTTTATTAATAGTTTTATTGATTATTAGTGTTACTATTACCTCCTATGAGAATATAACAGATAAACTAATTAAAACACAAGAAAAAGAAAATATGGAAATATTAACCTCTGAGATTGTTGATAACTTAATCAACAATCCTGGAGTACCAGAAAAATGGTTTGAATATGGTAAAGGAACACCTGGACTTGCAATTATAAATGAGGGTGGTGAAATTATTCCAAATAGCGTTTCATATTCAAAGTTAATCTCGCTTAAAGAAAATTATAAAAAACTTGTTGATGATCAGTTATTCAAATCTAAATTTCATTCATCAATGGAATTAATCCCTCAAAAGAGAACTATTTCAAGTGTAAAAATTGGTTCTAATAGTGAATCAAATAATATATTTTCAGTTAATAGATTGGTAAAATGTGATTTTTACAAAAAATATGTTTTAAAAGACTTTAAAAATGATGGAAAATGTAATCACAATCATGACCAAAAATATCATAGTTGTAATTATTTTAAAATTTTTAAAGGAAATCTAAAAAATTCAGATTACTATTTATTAATCGAGGATAGTGAAAAGTATGATTTAAAATATATTGTTGATACAACAAGAGTTGTTAAAGAAAAATATTGGGAAAATGCAATATCAAATAAAATTTATTTAAATGATAAAATTAATTTTTATGATGATACAAGTGCAATCGTATTTATTCATTTTAACAAACCACAATCTAAGGTTGTTTTAGTAAGTGTTCCTAAAAATTTTGATAAAAATAAATTAAATTATGATTATTTTATAACAAACGAATGTCAATTTGTTCTAAAAGTATGGTATTAAATTAAAGTACCTAATATCAATAAAGACATGGAAATTAAAATTAAACTAGAAATTGAATCTGTAACACTTGTTGAAATCGGAATTACAATATTATCCGGATCTAAATTATTATTATATGAACTTGTTGATATATAATAAACAAGAAATACCATGACTGTAACTAAAATAATACCTGATAATCCACTAATTAGAATTATTTTATCAAAACCAACACCAATTGTTCCAAATGAAATTGATGATGTCTCTGCAAGGATTCCGATTAATGGAAATATAACAATAGCTAATATATAACAAATTCCAAAATTATGGATTGTTTCCCCTTCTGGTTTAGATAAAGGCTCAATTAAACCAGAATGAAGACCAGATGATATTCTTGCACCTAAAATACTAATTAAACTTCCACTTTCACCTGAAAATAACGGAATTAATGTAAGTAAACTAGGATTACTAAGTAATGTTTCAACAGAACTATTTAAAATTCCTCCTGCAGATCCTCCTAAAAAAGAACATAAAAGTAATATTGGTGTAGATTGTCTTAAAATAGTTTTAGTTTCATAAGATAATTTATAACAATGAATAAAACTCATTAAAACTGCAATTAAAATAATTGCTAAAATTACATCCTTAACAATGAGATTGAAATTTAAAGATTTCAAAATAAAAATTGATACAATGATTGCAGGTAAAGTAAATAAATCACCGAATGCTGCAATAATCGGACTTGTAATATTGTCTGGATCCCAACCATGTTCAAAACTTTTAAAAGAAATAAACATAGTTATTGGTAGCATTATTAAGTTTGAAATTAAGCCAGCAATTGTACAAATTAATATAAAATCAATTAAATCCATTGAATGATAATGTAGTAAAATACAAAAAATCTTTGCTACAATACCTAAAAATATAGATAAAACTAATGTTAAAACAAATGAGGAAAATATATTATTGTTTAAATCATCTGAAAATTCAAAATGTGGAGATATTAAACCAATGTGTAAACTAGTAGATAATCTTGAAGCAAATGATCCAAAAATATTTCCCCTCATTCCAATAGCTCCAGGAATAACAACCAACAAACCTGGAAAAGACTCAAGGAAAAAAGTCATCTTACCTAATACAATACCTGCTATTAAATCTCCAACAGCACAGATTAAAAGAGCAATTAATCCTTCTTTTATAACATAGTCATGTTCACTGAAAAATTCAGAAAATGTTCGAGTAGATAGTGAACTGCGTATCTTCTTCTGTTGCTTTTTCACATATATCACTACCTATACTCATTTAAATCACTCTAATTCTTCTTCTAATTCTTCTGGAATATCTTCAAGAGAACAAGCTCCAGAAGCAAGTTTTTCTAATAATTCAGCACCTTCATAAGTACCTTTTAAAATTAATACATCATTAGCTAAAAGCATTGTATTTTTATCTGGACCATAAATCCAAGACACACCTCTTCTAATAGCAATTACTCTCATACCAGTACGATTAACTAAAAGTAAATCACCTAATGTATTATTTGCTAATTCTGATGATTCATCAATTGTTACTCTAACAATACTTTTATCAGATTCTTCCATTACCATTTTAAATACCGGATGTGGTTTAAAACCAGTGATTACTAAATCAGCTAAATCTTTTGCAGCATTAGCCATACTTTCAGCAGCTTCAGCAATTTCAAGTAATGCGGTTAATTTTTCAGCATCTTCATATGAACGTGCTGCAACTAATGATTCTTTCTTAATTTCATAATTCATTGAATTAACTTCATTTTCTAATGTAATCACTTCTTCTGCTGCATCTTTACTGTTAAATAAAACAGCCGAGTAAGCTAAATCCACCATAAGTTCCGACATATTTTTCATTTCTATTAAAAGATTTTTAATTGACAATTACATACACCTAAAGATTATTTGGATTATTTTTCAATAAACATGCTCTTCTAAGCTTTAATAAAGTTTTTTTCTTTGATTTTAAATCTTCAATATCTTCTAAAATATTTTCAAAAGGTGGGCGTAAACATTCAATACTTTCTTTATTATGCAACCATATACAATTTTTACAATTCCAAACATTTTTACCTTTAATCCACTCCCCACCAGTTGAAGAATCCCCACATGGATAAAATGGACAATAACAGAAATCACAATATTGACCTTCATAATGACATGGATAAAATTCACATTCACTATTTGGACCATTGGCAATTTCTCCATTTAAGAACTTTTCATAATGATTACGTGATAATTCATGAATTTTGGATCTAATTACATATCCTCTTGGTGTTACAAGTTTTCCATCTTGAACATAAGTTAAATCATTTCCAACAATTAAAGTACAAGACATATTAACCATGTCTTCAGTTAATTCTTTAATTTTAACAATGCTTGCTTTTGGAGGTTCATATGTACTATCAACAATACCAATTAAGGCATCTTCACCTTTAATATTAAAAACGCATTGTTTAAATCTTTTAAATGGTTCTTTACAAGTTTTACTAATCGGATTATAAATTGCAACAACTAAATTAGCTTTAAGAGCATATTCTAATTTTTTTTCAATTTCAGATAAAGGAGTTAAAATATTACTTAAACTAATTGCTGCAAAATCGTTTAAAGGTGCTCCTAAATGACTAGAAGCATAATTTAATGCAGAAACACCAGGATAAACCTTTATTTCAACACCTTCATATTTACTAACAATTTGATATAATACATTTGCCATTCCAAATACGCCAGGATCTCCAGAACTAATCAATGAAACATTTTGACCATTTAAACTTCTTTGAATAGCGAATTCAGCTCTAGCTATCTCATCACCCATACCTTTTTTAATGACCTCTTTATCTTGAACTAAATCTTCAATTTGATCAATATATTTTTTATAACCGATTATTACATCAGACTCTTCAATAGCTTTTAAAGCACCTAATGTCATGTTTTCTCTATTTTGACCAATACCTATTACATAAATCATTTTACCACTAATATAATTTTAAAACTGAAGTTATTGTCATTGAATTTGTATCAGCCATTATTCCTTCACCTCTATAAGATGCAGGTGCAGAAGCTATAATCTTATAAGATGGTTCTTGACTAATAATAATTTGTCCTGAAGTTGAATTAGGGGAAGCATAGCCTAAAGCTTCAATAATTACAGTAAAATTTTTATCATTACTTGGATTATCACGTGTAGATATATTCATTGAATCAACATTAACACCATCAACCTTAGACAAGTCTTGCATTTTGAGTGCAACATCTTTTTTATTAGTAATATTGATTGGAGTTGGATCTTTTATTAAAGCTTCATTAACAGTTTCAGGATTTAAAATAGAAGATATTTTTTGTATTTGCATGTCAATTAATCCTTGAATATTAGGAGCTTCAGCAGTGACAATAGTATATGAACTAAAGAGGCCTACTTCAAAAAATATAACAAATAAAACAACTATTAAAATAATTCTAACAAATTTATTCGCCATTTTATCACAATCATTATTTTAACTTATAATACATTAATTTCTATTTTTAATATATAATAAAGATAACTAATTAATGAAAATTTAACAACAAAAAATAAAAATTTGATAATAAAATTCTCAAAGTTTATTAATATAAAAAATAAAAATTTTAAATAACATGTCAACTAATAAAATTCTATTAAAATTTGCAAAAAAAGGAATCAACCTATCACCTGAAGCATATAATAAGGTTATAAATGCTAAAGATCCTATAAATTATGCATCATCATTAATAGTTAAATTAAAAAGTGATAAATTTTCACCAAAAGATTTAATATCTGTTAGTGGAGAAATGGTTGATGAAATTAATGGTATTAAAAAAGAAGAGTCAAATAACCAAAAATCATTAACAGAAGATATAACACATAATGAAGAAATAAAAATTAAAAAAGAAAGTATAAAAGAAACACCTTCTGAAATACAGCCACAAATAAAAGTTGACACAAAAGCAGAAAATAAACAAGATTTAAGTATTATCAAAAAAGAAGATACTATAGATAACTTAAAAAAAGAAAGTGATACTCCTGAAAAATATATAAATAAAGAAATTTTAGAAGCATCTGAAACAATTAAAGATGAAAAAATTAAATTTAAAAGAAATGAACAAAAAACTAATGTTAAATACGATTTTAAAATAATACAAGATACTTCTAAAAAATCATATACAAGTGGTGAAATTGAAAACTTAATTTCTTATTTTAAAAGTAGATACGAAAAATTATCTAATATCTTATCCAAAAGACCAGAACTTAGGAATTATACTAAAATAGCTGATATTGATGATTCACAAGAGAATTTAAGTTTAATATTAATGGTTCGTGAAATAAGAACCAGTAAAAATGGTCATAAAATTATCGAATTTGAAGATGATACTGGAACAATTTCAATTTTGTTCTCACATAATAATGAAGAGCTATTTGCTGAAGCTGAAAAACTTGTAAAAGATGAAGTTATTGGCGTTATTGCAAATAAAAGTGATGATCCGGGATTTGCATTTGGCCAACAAATCATTGATCCGGGTGTTTTAAGAGTTCCAGATAAAGAAATGGATTTTGGAATTGTATTTTTATCAGATGTTCACATTGGTAGTTTAACATTTCTTGAAGATGCTTTCCAAAGATTTATTGATTGGATAAATTGTGAATATGGATCAGAAGAGCAAAGAAGAATTGCTGAAGATGTCAAATATCTTGTTATTGGTGGAGACATTGTAGATGGTATTGGTGTTTATCCAAATCAAGATAAGGAATTAGCAATTAAAGATATTACTGAACAATATAACGAAGCAGCTAGATTTTTAGGAAATATTAGAAGTGATATTAAGATTATTATTGCACCTGGAAATCACGATGCATCAAGAGTAGCAGAACCACAACCTGCTGTTCCAGAAGAATATGCAAAAGCACTTTATGAACTTGATAATGTGGAATTCATATCAAATCCTGGTGTCGTGTCTCTTGATGGAATTAATGTTTTAATATATCATGGCCGAAGTTTTGATGATTTGGTAATGGCTGTTAAACAATTTACTCATGAAAGAAATGATTTATTAATGGAGGAATTGTTGAAAAAAAGACATTTAGCACCAATTTATGGAGAAAGAACTCCTCTTGCATCAGAACTTGAAGATTATTTAGTAATAGATGAATTACCAGATATATTCCATACAGGTCATGTTCACATTAATACATATAAAAAATTCAAAGGAATTCACTTAATTAATTCTGGTACTTTCCAGACTCAAACTGAATTTCAGAAAATTTACAATATTGAACCAACGCCTGCTCAAGTTCCAGTAATTCACAAAGGAAAATATAAACATTTAAAATTTATTGAATGAGGTTATTTAATGAAAAAACATATAAATGAAATTATAAATGTTTCTAATGAAATTTATAACAAAGGATTAGTTTCTGGAAAAGCCGGAAATATTAGTAAAAGAATTAAAGGAAGTACTGGAGATATTGTTGCTATTACTCCAACATTAAAATCATTATCTTATTTAAAAGAAGAAGATATTGTATTAGTTGATATGGATGGGAATTTGTTAACTAGAGGAAAACCTTCTTCAGAATTAAATATGCATTTAGAAATTTATAAAAAAAGATCTGATGTAAATGCTATTGTTCACACTCACTCAACATATGCTACTGGATTTGCTTTTTCATCAAAAAAACTTAAAAGATTAGAAGGTTTTGGAGAAATAAAAAATCCTTATTTAAATTCAATTGAATATTTTAAACCAGGTACTAGCGAATTAGCTAAAAATGCTAGTGAGGGAATAAAAAATGAAGATGTTTTAATTTTAAAAAATCATGGTGTGATTTGTGTTAGTGATAAGTTAAAAGAAGCAAAATTACTCTCAATTTTTGTTGAAGAGAGTGCTAAAACACAATTTGTAACATGTATGTTAAATTCAGTTGAAGACTAACTATTATCTTCATCTGAATAAGAAATATTACTATTTTTTCTATTTTCCATTCCTTCATTAATCATTTTAATTATTAATCCAGATAATGAAGTATCTTCATCAATAGCAAGTTTTTTTAATTCTTTTTTTAAATCAACGGGAAGATTTATAGTTGTTCTACTTATATCTGACATGATTATAATTATTTTTTAATTAATTATTATATTTTTCTACAAATGAAATGGGATGATTACCACAAAATATTTAAAGAGATTACAAACAAATATAGATATTAATAATTTTATTAACTGTTTTTAATAACACGTTTTGGAGGGAGTATTATGAGTAGTCAAATTGACGAAGTTTGTGAAATACTTGAATATATCGCAGATAACAACACTGTACCTCGTAACATTAGAGAGGCTGCAGGAAAATCCAGTACTTTATTAAAAGATGAAGAACAAGATCAATCTGTAAAAATAAGTACTGTTTTAGGAAAATTAGATGAAATTAGTAATGATCCAAACATCCCTGTTCATGCAAGAACATTAATTTGGGAAGTTTTGTCTAAATTAGAATCAATCTAATTCCTTTTTTATTTTTTATTACTTATTTTGAAAGTGCAATAGATATTGTAACACCATCATAGGATGTTTTTTTATATATTAATTTTGAATCAAAACCTGCCGTGATTAATGCTGAAGGTTCACATACACCATAAATACCAAATTTTGAATATACAAATTCCGATTTTTGAATATCATTTGATTCAAAAAGTTTTAATTTATCTAATTCAACAAAATTAACAGGTATATTTAATTTATCTGAAAGTTCTAATATCCCTTGTTCATTTTTTTTTATTTCAGCTGATGAAAACATGTTAATTCGTGATTTATCAATGTTTAACTCGTTTATTGATTTTATTAAACTTTTATATATATCAGAACATTCTTTTCCACGTCTACAACCAATTCCAACAACAATTTTTCTTTCTTTTAAGATTATTTTATGATTATCTAATTTAACATGTATTTCATCTGTATTAATATTATTTGAATAAGAAAAAGAGACATCTATTTCAAGTGTAATATTTTTCAAATAATTAAATAAATAATCAAAATTTTTATTTGGATTAATTGTAAAATTAAGTTGTTCGCCCTCAAGAATTGATTTGTTAAAAAACAATATTTCCTTTGTATTATTAATTGACAAATAAAGATCTTTTGCTAAAATATCTATTCCTAATTTTTTATTAACATCAGTAGATGTTGTAATAACAGGTATTGCATCGATTAAATTAGCAATTTTATCTGTTAATTTATTAGCACCCCCAAGATGACCTGACAAAGTAGAAATAACAAAATTACCATTATCATCAATATTTAAAATAGCCGGATCAGTAACTTTAGATTCTATTAAAGGGGCAATTGTTCTAATTAAAATTCCAGAAGCCATTATTGCTATTATTGCATCATATTCATAAAATAATATTTGAAAATATTTTTTAACATTTTTATGATATAAATCTACTTTCAATATAGTTGAATCCTCATTTAATTTTTCTTTTAATTTAAAAGCTAATTTTTGACCTTTATTTGAAACAGATATAATCGCTAATTTCATAATATCACATAAATTAATATAAATAAACAAATAATTGTTAATGTAAATAAAATAATTGATAATTTAGATAATTTAACAGCACTTGAAATGTCATTAGCAGTGATTATTTTATTATTATCTCCTAAAATGTATGTATCTTTTTTTATCAATTGAATATTTAATGCTCCTGCTGTTGATGCCATTGTATAACCTGAATTTGGAGATGGGCATTTTCTAGCATCTCTCATCATTATTTTAAAACTATTTTTCCCATCTAAATTAAGTAAATATGCAGACATAACAATAAATAAACCTGCGATTCTTGAAGGAATATAATTTAAAATATCATCTATTTTTGCAGGTAAAAAACCAATATAGATTAATTCCTGTGTTTTATATCCAAGCATTGCATCATGCGTATTTGAAAGTCTATATAACATTGGTACTAACAATAATAAATACAATTTCAAATGAACTGGATAAAATAAAATGAATATTGCAAAAATAATATAATAAAAAATTGGTGCAACATAAGAATCAGTTATATTTTCAGTTAAACTTTCAATAACTGCAGAAACAATGAAACATTCAGATAAATCTTCCGTGTTTCTACTAACTAAATATGAAACTGATTTTCTTGCTTTTTTAATATCATTATCTAAATCATTTTTAACATCAATTGCTGTTTGTAAAAGCATTTTAACAGAAAATGTTGAAGATAAAAGAATTGAAAATACTAAAAATAATAAAATAATATTATTTTTAATAATAGTATAAATTATTAATAATAATACACTTGAAATAACACTAGTACATAAAACAAGCATCAAACCAGATGCCCAATTTTTAATATTAATAAATTTTTTTTTAAAAAAATTAATCAATGAACCCATTATTACAACAGGGTGTATTTTTCCTGGAAGTTCACCAAATAAGACATCTATTACAAGTGAAAGTAATAATGCAAATATTATAAATAGAAATAAATAAAATGAAATAATATTATTTATATTTATTAAATTTATATTATTTATTAATTCATTATACACCATGATTTATTATATATAATATAAAAAAATAAATAATTTATTATATTTCTTTAATTGATGATGATATTATGATTAATGAAAAAACAATTGAAAAATGGTTACTTGATGAAGACATGTTACGTGAAATGAAGTTTGATGAAAACGCTGATTTTCATTTTATTATTGAATTTCCAAAAGACAATATAATAGATATTGTAAAACCGAAACAAAAAGATTGTATTGTTTTTGCATGTGCAACACAAGTTTCACAAGAACATATTAATTTGATGGTTTCAGCAGATTTAAAAACTAAAAAAGATTTTATTTTAGAATTAAATTTTGGATTAAATAATTTTTTAGTTGACTATGAACTTCAAATTCATGACGAAATGTTACAACAGTTTATTATCACTGATCAAATATTTGAAGATGGATTAACTAAAGATAACTTTATTAAAACTATAAAAAGAGTTTTTAAATCAAAATTACATTGTATTTGGTTAATTGAAAAAAAATTTAATAATCCTTCTTTTTCACCCATAAAATAATATACTAATTTAAAGAGAGAGAGGTACATTTCAAGTATAACATTTCCGAATGTATATTAAGAATGAAGAGGTATATTTCAAGTGTAAACATTTGAAATTTATCTCTATTTTTTGCACTTGATTTTTTATTCTATAATCTCATTTTTCTTTGTTTTTTAATTCAAATTTATATTTAATTTTTCTAAAATTTTTACACTTGAAACTCATGTCTTGATTTTTGTTTTTTGCAAAATTTAGTTACACTTGAAATTCATGTCTCTCTCTTAATTTAAAATCATGATAATTTTTTTAAAAAATAATGTTCAGTTCATTGAATATACTTTAATTTTGTTTTTTATCATGTAATTTTACACTTGAAATTGTTATATTATATTTGAAATAGTACTATTTCATATTTAAATTTTAATCTTATTTAATAGGATATTTTTTTATTTAAGTAAATTTTAATAATTATTATTATATTTAATTAATTTTTATTTTGTTTTATTTAATTTAATTTATTTTTATCAATTTAATTTTTTATAATTTTATTAATTTTATTACATTTTTATAAAATTGTAATAAAAATGTTTATTTAGGATATATTTTATATTATTAACACTGGAAATTATACTCTAATTTTTTTATAAATTTTTATGGTGGATATATGTCAAATATTTTTGAAGATTTAGAAAATGATGAAACACAAGGGCCTACTATATTTAAAGATAAACGTCCTTTAGATCATAGATGGTTACCTGATAAATTAGTTCACAGAGAAGAACAAATTAGGCAAATTGCAAAAAATTGGATTGATGTTTTAAGCAATGTAACTCCGTCTAATGTTACTTTATATGGTAAAACAGGAACAGGTAAAACAGCTGCATCAAAATTTGCCCGTGAACAATTAATTGATATTGCTCGTAAAAAGAATATTTTTGTTAAAGTTGAATATATTAGATGTACTGATTATACAACTGAATATCAGGTAATTGCAGAATTATGTAATAAACTTGGACGTGATGTTCCAAATCGTGGTTGGACAAAAGGTGAAGTTGTAAATACATTTAGAGACATTTTTAAAACAAATGCATTTGGTAAAAAGTTACATTTAATTGTTATTTTAGATGAAATTGATATTTTACTTGATAAAGATGGGGATGGAATTTTATACACTCTTACAAGAACAGAAAATGTTTCTGTATTATGTATAAGTAATTATTTAGATTTTAAAAATTTGATTAAATCTAGGGTTACAAGTAGTTTAAATGATAAAGAGATAGTATTTCCTCCTTATGGTGCAGATCAATTATCTGATATTTTAAAAGAAAGGGCAGAATTATCTTTTAATGAAAATGTATTGGAAAATGATGTTATTCCATTATGTTCAGCAATGGCCGCTAAAGAGGAAGGTGATGCAAGGTATGCTCTTGACTTACTTAAAAATGCTGGTGAATTAGCTTTTGATGAAGATTCAGAAAAAGTTACAAATAATCATGTAAAAAGAGCAAAAGATAAAATAGAACACAATAAAGTTATTGAAATTATATCCACTTTACCACTTCAACAACAAAGAGTTTTAGAATCTATTTTAAATTTAACAAAACAAAAAGAAGAAATTACATCTGGTAAATTATATGAAGCTTATACAGATTTATATAAAAAAGATGCAGTTACTTACAGAAGAATATTTGACTTTATTAATGAACTTGAAATGTTAGGAATTATTTCCACTAATACAATCTCACGCGGTCGTGGAAAAGGAAGAACTAATATTATTAAACTTCAATGTGATGAAACATTACTTGAAACAACCTTATTTTCTATTTAGGGTTGTTTTTTATTAATGTTTTTAAAATGGCCATTCTCACAGGAACAGCATTAGCAGCTTGTGTAAAATACTTATTATATTTTGTATTATCAACATTAGTATCTATTTCATCAATTCTTGGTAAAGGATGCATAATAATTAAATCTTTACCTTCAAGCATGTTTTTATTAATAATATATGCACCTTTTATTTTTAAATAATCATTAATATCTGCAAAACGTTCTTTTTGTATTCTAGTTACATATAAAACGTTTACATCATCAATTATTTCTTCAATTGAACCGATTTCTTTATATTCTACATTGGTTTTGTTCAAATCATGAAGAACTTCTTGAGGCATTTTAAGCTCAGGAGGTGATATTAAATATATTTTAATATTTTTAAATAAACCTAAAGCATGTGTTAATGAATGAACTGTACGACCAAATTTTAAATCACCAATTAATGCTATTTTTAAATTATCAATTTCACCGATTTCATTTTTAATAGTATATAAATCCAATAATGTTTGTGTAGGGTGTTGACCAGCACCATCACCTGCATTAATTACAGGTACATCTACAATATCTGATATAAATTTTGATACTCCTTCAAGTTCATGTCTTATAACTAATGCGTCACAATATCCTTCAAACATTTTTGCCGTATCTGCAATACTTTCACCTTTAGACACGGAACTAGATCCACTATTTTCAAATCCAATACATTCTCCACTTAAACGTTTCATGGATGTTTCAAATGACATTTTAGTCCTTGTTGAAGGTTCAAAAAACATTAATCCAAGAATTTTTCCTTTAAGCTCTTCAGATATTTCTCTAGATTTGGCAATATTTTCTAATTTTGATGCTTCATCTAGTATATATTCAATATCTTTTCTTTCAAAATCTTTCACTGAAATTATGTTTTTTAATCTAAAAATTTTAATCAACCCTTTTTTCAATCAAATTGTTTATATAATCACTAAATTTATTGATTTCATCAATGTTTAAACTTGGAAGGTTTTCTTTATTTTTAATTTTATTTTTTGTTTTTATTTTTTCAAAAAAATTTCCTTCATTAATATTTAATTCATATCCAAAATTTGAGTTAATACATGATGAATTTACTAATTCTTCTGTAAATATTTTATTAAATATGTCTTCTGTATTAATATTTTCTTCACTATTAATGACCAGTGCAATTGGTTTTTCTTTTATTGTTTTAATATTTCTAATAATATATCTTTTTAAACTACTCTGAAATTTACCGTTATATGCAGAAGCAATGAATATGATGAAATTATATTTTAAAATGCATGTTGTTTTTGCTTTTTCAATAGGTATTAATTGTACATCAGTGTTAATTTTACTAGCTAATATTTTACAAGCTTTTTTTGTAGATTTTTTTGAAGTAGAATATATTATTCCAATTTTCATATTATTCTTTCAATTGGTACTACAAGAATATCTTTTGCACCAGCATTCCTTAAACAGTTTACAAGTTCAAATACTTCTTTTTCATCAATAACTGCTTGAACAGCAACAGTTTTTTCATTTGATAATACTTCAGATATTGTTAAACCTCCCATGGAAGGCATTACTTCTTTAACTTTATCCAAATCATCATTTTTCACATTCATCATAATTAATTTTTTACGTTCAGCGTCAAGAACTCCTTTAATACTTGTACTAACGGCTTCAATTAATTCTTTTTTATTTTTTAAACTATATTTATTTCCAATAAGTTTAATTGTGCTATCTAAAATATTATCAATTATTTGTAGATGATTCATTTTTAAAGTTGTTCCAGTACTTGTTAAATCAGTAATCAAATCAGCAATTCCAATAAATGGTGCAGCTTCTGTTGATCCGCTTAGTTTAACAATTTTTAAACTTAAACCTTTTTTATCTAGGTATTTTTTAGTTAATACTGGAAATTCAGTAGCGACTTTCATTTCTTCTGTAATATCATCAACTGAATTTATATTTGATTCTTCTGGAGCTGCTAAAACTAATTTTGTTTGACCAAATCTTAAGTCAAGTAATTCTATAACATCTGCTTCATTTTCATTAATTAAATCAACACCTGTTATTCCCATATCTGCAACTCCATCATTGACAAATTCTGGAATATCAGATGCTCTTGCAAACATAACTTCTATATCTTCATTAAATGTTTTTGAAATTAGTTTTCTATTATTTTTATCAATTAACCCTAAACCTGCTTTTTCTAAAATGTTTATAGAAGGTTCACTTATTCTTCCTTTCGATGGTATTGCAATTTTAATTTTCATCATATCTTCTCAAATTTTTTTTCTTATATTATTTTATAAATTTATTTTATAAATAAGTATTTTTTTATTATTATTTTCTTATTTATTTTAATAATTAATTCTTATTTTAAGATAATACCTTAATTTATACCAAATATTTAAATATTAAGTTATCTTATATTGTTATTTAACTTATGATTTTAGATTTATAATCATAAGTTTTAATGAACTATTGTGAGGTGAAATAATATGTCTGAAATACCAAAAGCTCCTGTTGCAAGGATCATTAAAGAATCTGGTGCAGAAAGAGTTAGTGAAGATGCTAAAGCTGAATTAGCAGCATACTTAGAAGATGTTGCTCGTAATGTAGCTAAAGAAGCAAATGCTGTAGCTAAAATCGCTAAACGTAAAACTGTAAAAGCAGAAGATATCAAATTAGCTATCAAAAACTTATAAATAGTTTTATAGCTTTCTTTTTTTATTTTTTAGGTGTTATTATGAATGATAATACTATTTTAATTAAAAATGCATTAATTTTAAGTCCAAATACAAATTTTGAAAATAAACAGTCTATTTTAATTAAAGATAATTTAATTGCTGAAATTTCACCAGATATTGATGAGAGTAATGTCAGTAAAATTATAGATGCAACTGGTAAAATTTTACTTCCGGGATTAATCAATACTCATACTCATTTGTCCATGACATTATTTAGAGGTTTAGCTGATGATTTAAGTTTGGATAGTTGGTTAAATGATTATATATGGCCGATGGAAGCTAATCTTAATGGAGATTACTGTTATATTGGGGCTCTTTTAGGTGCTGTTGAACTTATTAAATCAGGAACAACTACTTTTTCTGATATGTATTTCTACATGGAAGATGTTGCTCGTGCTGTTGATGAATCAGGAATTAGGGCTGTTTTATCATATGGTATGATTGATTTTGGTGATGAAGATAAAAGAAAAAATGAAATAAATGAAAATTTAGAATTATTTAAATCTTGCGAGGGAATGGGAAATGGGAGAATTAAAGTTTTCTTAGGACCACATTCACCTTACACTGCTTCTGAAGAGTTATTAATCCAAGTACGTGAGCTGGCCGATGAATATGATATGGGTATTCATATTCATGTTTCTGAAACTCAAAAAGAAATTGTAGATATTTCATCTGAAAAAGGTTTAAGACCTTTTGAATATTTGGATAAAATTGGATTTTTAGGCCCTGATGTTGTTGCTGCACATTGTGTATGGTTAAGTGATAATGAAATTGAAATTATTAAGAAAAATAATGTAAAAATTTCACATAATCCATGTAGTAACATGAAATTAGCTTCAGGAATTGCTCCAGTTTCAAAATTAATTGAAAATGATATTTGTGTTTCCATTGGAACTGATGGTGCTTCTTCAAATAATAATTTAGATTTAATTGAAGAATTAAAAACAGCTTCCTTACTTCAAAAAGTTTCTACTTTGGATCCTAAAGTTTTGACTTCAGATGAAACCTTATCTATGGGAACTATTAAAGGTGCTGAGACGTTAGGTCTTGAATCTGAAATTGGTTCTATAGAGGTTGGTAAAAAAGCAGATATTATTTTAATTGACACTAATTCAGCTAATATGATTCCAGACAGTTCTTCTTTAAGTTCAAACATTATTTACTCCGCAAATGGTTTGAATGTTGATACAACTATTTGTGATGGTAAAATATTAATGGAAAATAAGAAATTAACTGTTTTAGATGAAGGTGAAATTTATCAAAAAGCTAGACAAGCAATAAAAGAATTAAAAGAAGCTATCTAGCTTCAAATTCTATTTTGTCTTTATTAAATATAATACTTTTTTTCCATTCATCTTTACTTTCAGGGAAATCAGACCTAAAGTGTGATCCTCTACTTTCTCTACGTAATATTGCAGATTTTACAATTAAAATACAAATTTCAACCATATTTATTACTTCAAGTGCAGTCACTAATTCGGTGTTGTATTGCTTTTTATCGCTAACATCTAAGTTATTTAATTCTTTTTGCATATCTTGGAGATCTTTTAAACCTTCATTCAATGTTTTTTCATCTCTTACTATAGCTACTTTTTCCCACATTAAGTTTTTAATATTCTCTTTGAATTTTTGTGGTTTGATATTACCTTTTTTAATCAAATTTTCAATTCTGGAAGATTCTCTTTTGACTTGTTCATAATCTGTTTTAATTTCTGTATCTGCACATGCTTTACTTGCACTTTCACCAGCAATTTTTCCAAATACCTGAGTGTCAGCTAATGCATTTCCACCTAAACGATTTGCACCATGGACTCCTCCACAAACTTCACCAGCACCAAATAAGTTCCTTAGTGATGTAGATGCATCCGTATTTATTTTCAAACCGCCCATAAAGTGATGTGCAGTTGGTGCCACTTCAATTGGTTCATGTTTAATATCAATACTGACATTATTGAATTGCAAAACCATTGTTTCAAGTTTTTCATCTATATAGTCATCATCTAAGTGTGAAATATCAAGATATACTCCACCTTTTTCAGTTCCTCTACCTTCAATTATTTCTTGGTAAATTGAACGGGCAACAATATCACGGGTAGCTAATTCCATTTTTTCAGGTGCATATTTTCTCATAAATCTGGCACCGTCTTTATTTAATAATTTTCCACCTTCAGCCCTTACAGCTTCTGTTACTAGTACTCCTTTTTTGGATTCAGGAGCAACCATACCAGTTGGATGGAATTGAACTTGTTCCATATCAATTAATTTAGCTCCAGCTTTGTAAGCTATTGCATAACCATCTCCATTTTTTTGGAAGGTATTTGATGTTACAGGGTATAATTGTCCAGCACCTCCACTAGCAAGGATTGTTGATTTTGCTTTAAAGTAAATTAAACTAGAATCTTTTAAATCAAGACCAGTTGCACCAATAACCTGATTTTTATCAGTTATGAGGGATGTAATCATCACTTCTTCAATGCATTCAATATCTCTTTTAATGATTTCTTCTTTAAGAGCATTTAATAATTCAGCACCAGTTCTATCTCCTTGATAACAAGTTCTTCTGTAGGTTTGTCCACCAAAAGGTCTTTGATCTATTTCACCTGATTCTTGGCGATCGAATAAAGCACCATAATTTTCTAAATCTATTAATCTTTGTGGTGATTCATTAACAAGAATTTCTACAAGTTTTTCATCGTTAAGATAACTTCCACCTTTAAGTGTATCATAAATATGAGCTTCCTTTGAATCATCTTTATCCACTGTTTTAAATACTGCATTGTATCCACCTTCCGCCATTCCAGTACAACCAGATCTAAATGAAAGACCTTTTGATACAATTATTGCTTTTAATCCAGCATTATCAACTTCAATAGCTGCTCTTGAACCTGCTCCACCAGATCCTATAATTAATACATCTGTTGAAATAGTTTTTATTTTCATTTTATTACCCTGCAAATTTAATAATTAGTAATTTATTTTTCAATTGTTAAATAAATTACTTCGAAAATATTTATAAAGTAAAAATATATTAAGTTATAATATTGAATTAGATTAATTTATTTCAATATTATTTAAATAGTATTTGATATTATGTAATTTAATTAGAGGCTATTTCATGAAAATTGATGGTGAAGTTACAACTGGTTTAGGAAAAGCAGCATATTTTTTATCACAAGAATTTTATACAAATGAATTTAAGAAAAATTTAGGTTTTGTTCCTTTCCCAGGAACATTAAATGTTATTGTTAGTGATAATTATTTAGATGAAATAAATGAAATAAAAAATAATTGTAAAAATTTAATTAAGCCAGATAAAGGATTTGGAGCTGTAAAATATATTAAAGCTAAATTGAATGATAATATTGATGGAGCTATTGTATTTCCTGCAAAAACTACCCATGAAGAGAATTATTTAGAATTTATTTCAAAAAATAAGTTAAGAGATGAATTAGCTTTAAATGATGGGGATATTGTATCTCTTGAATTTCAAAATTAAATAGTAAAACTTTTTATATATAATTTATATATTTATCAATCACGTTCTCAGGGCGGAGTGAAATTCTCCACCGGTGGTGATTTTTTAAAAAAATAAGTCCATGAGCACATCTGTGTTGATTTGGTGAGATTCCAAAACCGACGGTTATAGTCCGGATGAAAGAGAAGAAATAAGCAATTAGTTATTTTTAGCCCTGGTTCTAGTATTATAAAGGAGATATTACTATGAATCAAGAAACAAATTTAGATAAAGCTTTAGAAGCTATTAGAAATGGTGAATTCGTACTAGTTTTTGATGATGATGATAGGGAAGGAGAAGTGGATATGATTATCGCTTCTGAATTTGTAACCCCTAAATCTATTGCTACAATGAGAGATAATGCAGGTGGATTAATCTGTAATTGCATACACTCTGATTTTTGTGATGAAATTCATTTACCTTTCATGGTTGATATTATGGAAGCTGCAAGTGAAAAATACCCAGAATTAGCTAAACTTGCACCAAATGACATTCCGTATGATGAAAGATCTTCATTTTCAATTTGGGTGAATCACAGAAAATCATTCACAGGTGTAACAGATCATGACAGAGCAATGACAATTAGTGAATGTGCTATAATGATGAAAGAAGGAAGATTTGATGAATTCGGATCTACTTTCAGATCACCGGGTCATGTATGTCTTTTAAGAGGAGCAGATGGACTTGTTAAAAATAGAAGAGGACATACTGAAATAGGTCTGGCTTTATGTGAAATGGCTGGTGTTACTCCAGTTTGTGTAGTTTGTGAAATGATGGATGGTGAAACTGGACAAGCTACATCTGTTGCTGATGCTCGTAAATTTGCACAAGAAAATGGATTAATATTACTTAAAGGCGAAGACATCATTAATAAATATTTAGAGGATTAAGCTAATTTTTATTAGCTTTTTCTGCAATATATTATAAATGGGCTGTTGACTTATTAAGAACCATTAACCATTTTATTTTTAATTTCATTAAAATTGTATATTTTTTCAAATTCTACTTCACGAGCCATATTTATTATTTCATCAATATTTAAGTTATTTTCAATCAAATCCATTGCATGATTGGTAAATAATTCATATCTTATCTCAACTTCTGGAATAAATCCCCTCATATCTGCTGATTTTATTTTTGGTAATTTTAAAACTGTATCAACAGTGGTGTTATTCTTAATATAAGGTATTACTTCGTTGAAAATATCTTCACTGTATACTTTGTTGAGTAATATTGCTTTTACAGGAATTCCAAATTTTTCAAGCATATTAGAATGAGAAACTAAATCAACTGCAGCAGATTCTATTCCACCTTTATTAACACCTGAAATCAATATCATTGGTATTTTTGAAGACATTGCAATTTCTGCTGCTGAAAATGGTACTTTTTCATTTAAAAGGCCAGTAAATACACTCATTACTCCTTCAATTAAAACAATATCATAGTTTGATGAATTAAGTTTTGATATTGTAGATTCAATATCACTCCAACCTAAATGACCAATCTTTATAGATGAAAATTTTTCCATTTTTCCTTTTGTCAAATATAATCCTGGTATAATATCACGTACATCTGGACCTATCTTAAGCAGTGCAACTTTATATCCTCTTCTTCTTAAAGCTCCTGCAAGGCCAGTTACAATAAATGTTTTTCCAGAATCGGATCCGTTACTTCCAATCATTAAATATTTAGGTTTTTTGCATTTTATATCTAATTTAGGAACTTTAATGTTAGTGTTAATTCCAACTTCACTTTGCAAATATTTTTTAATTTCAATGTTTCTACTGTATATGTCATCAATATTTGCAGCATCTATTTGTTCTAATAGGTTTTTTATAAGAATTGGATTTTCATCTAATATTCCATGAATCATTGTGCCAATAACATTGCCATCATCATTACAAGCACCTGAAAATATATTGTATTCTCCATTTTTGTTTGTATCACCATAATTCATTCTTTGAACTTGTGAATAAAACAATGGTTTAGCATCTCCTTCAACTTTACCATAAGTGTGAGTATGAAAACCATCAACATCTTCTTTTTGACCTTTAACTAAAAAAGAGTTATTAAATACTTTGGCTTTAACACGATCACTTGTAATTAATGGTGAAAAGTTAACATCAATTATTCCAAGACCTTCTTTAACAATTGGTACTGGTGATTTTCTCCCAATATCTATTTGATTTGATAATAGCTGAAAACCAGCACAAATTCCAATAACTGGCTTTCCATCACTAGCCATTTTTTTAATTTCAGTATTTAGATCCATGTTGATGTCATTTGACTCAATAAGTGTTCCTCCAGGAATAATTAATGCATCTAATTCATTACTAGCTTTAAATCCATCAATAAGTCCATTTTCTTTAACAATATCTGTTGGTAAATTTCCAAAATCTTCAAATCCCGGAACAGCTCCATTAACATAAACAAGCCCAATTCTTGTCATAAAAATAACCTCTTGATAATCTATTGTACTTTATAAATATTATATTTTTAGAGGTCCATTTCAAGTGTAATTATTTTAAGAATCTAATTGTTCTGCAATGCATAATTTACAAACATCATTATGCAAATCCGTTTATCTTCTTTTACTTTCTTCAACTTTTAAAGACCCTGATCAAAAACAGAAATTGTAGATTAATATTTTTTAAAATAGTTAATAGATTAGGTTTTGATATTGTGGATTTCCAGTTACAATATCACTAATAATTATCGTATATTTCTTTTGAATTCATTTTTTAAAAAAGAGTTTATTGAGTGTTTTCGAAAACACTCATTGCTTTAATAATTTTTAAATCATCTAATGGTTTTGCTTGTAATTGTAATCCTACAGGAATACCATCTACTTCACCTGCAGGTATGCTTGCTGCTGGAATACCGGCTAAATTAGCAATTACAGTTAAAATATCGTAAGCATACATTTCCATTGGTTCTAATTCAGCACCAATTTCATGAGGAAGTTTAGGCACAGTTGGTCCTACAATTAAATCCACATTTTCAAGCATTGAGGTAATTTCAGATCTGATTACAGATCTTGCTTTTAATGCTTGTTTGTAGTATTTACCACTAAACTCAGCTTCTGCAATGTGAGAACCTATTTTTATTCTTCTAAGTACTTCATCTCCACACACTTCTTCGATTCTAGAACCATACTCTCTTCCATCATATTTTCTAGTTGCAGAAAAGAATTCTACATAGTTAATTAAGTAATATGTTGGTAAACATAAGTTAATGTAATCAAAGCTTACTTCAACAAGTTCAGCACCTGCTTCAACTAATTTATTGATAGCTTGGTTTACAGTTTTGTTAATTTCATCATCAGTTACATCAATGAATTCTTTACATACTGCAATTTTCATACCTTTTAAGCTGGTATCATCTAATACATTGGTAAAATCTGGTTTATCCCAGTTTAAGGTAGTACATTCAGTTTCATCGTATTTTGCAATAGTATTTAATGTGAGTGCAATACCACTTACGTCATTTGAGAGAGGTCCAATTTGATCTAAACTCATGGATAAGTCAAGTAATCCTTGTCTTGAAACTGCACCATAAGTTGGTTTAAATCCAATTACACCACAATGAGATGCTGGATTTCTTATAGATCCGCCAGTATCAGATCCAATTGAAATATCACACATTTTACCTGCAATTGCTGCTGCACATCCTCCAGATGAACCTCCTGGAATTCTTCCCATTGCCGCTGGGTTTTGTGTAGGTCCGTAGTATGAAGTTTCAGTTGAACTTCCTGCTGCAAATTCATCCATATTTAAAATACCGATGATAATCCCATCTTCATCTAAAATTTCTTTAACAACAGTTGCATTGTAACTTCCAATGTAATTTTCCAAAGTTTTTGAAGCTGCTGAAATGATTAAATCTTCAACATTAATGTTTGCTTTAATACCAAATACTATTCCAGCTAAAGCACCAACATCTTCTCCGTTAGCTATTTTTGCGTCAATAACATCTGCTTGTTTTAACGCATTTTCATAGTTTAATTCAATAAATGCATTAATACTTTCGTTATTTTCGTCAATAACTTTAATGAAGTTTTCAACATTTTCTTTAGCTGTTATTTCTCCATTTTTAATGGAGTTTAACTTTTCAATAACATTCATTAAAACACCTAATAATCGTAATTTGTAATATTAATAATTTATTTTTTAAGGTTAATAAACTTGCTTTTTTTAAATAATTTTAAATATTATTTTCTAACTATAATTAATCATGAAGAAAGCTGTTGTATTTGATAATTCTGGAACATTAATTGAAAGGTATAGAGTTATTAAAGATGTTTTAAATGGTAATTTATTCACAGATATTAATTCATTAGATTTAATTGATGCTGCTGATGCTTTAGCTTTAGTTGTACTTCAGTTTAATACAAATAAATTATTAGATTTAGATCAGAATACCTTAATTTCTGGTGTTATTAGAGAATATAACATTGATTTTGATGTCAGCTTTTCAACAAATCCTATTTCTAAAGCTGAAGTTAAAGAGATTATTGATAATGAAAAATCTGCTACCATAGCAGATATTACTGATGGTTTTGATATTTTAAGAGATAAAGTTCCTAATATGGAACTATGCAATGGATCTGCATTAATCGTTGATATGGATTTAGGGGTTATTGCATATACTATAACGTCTGCTGGTAAATTTTTTCCTAAGGTTTTTGAAACAATTGAAACTTTAAAATCACGTGGAATTGAAATATTTATTGCTTCAGGTGATCGAAAAGGAGCTATTAATAGACTGGCTAACCTGCTTGATATTCCAGAAGATAATGCTTTTGGAACTGTTTCAACAAGGGGTAAATGTGAAGTTGTTTCTATCCTAAAAGATAGTGGATATAAAGTCATGATGGTTGGGGATGGTATTAATGATTTATTAGCTTTTAAAAATGCTGATGTTAGCGTATTAACAATAGAACAACAGGAAGAGATATCTCCTAAAGTAATGGATAAAACTGACCATATCATTGAGGATATTTTTGAAGTTACTATGATTGATTTTTAATGATTATTTTTTATAATAATTTAACTTATAAGTTATAATTTATAACTAATAACCTTTAAAAAAATAATTTTATAAGTTTTCAATAACTTTTTTACTCTTTAAAATATTATTAAAATTATTTAGCTCAATAATTGCTGTATCTATTTTTTTAAGTAAATTTAAATCAAGTGTACCCTCACCTAATGTAATGTGTTGGTCTTTAACACCATTATTATCATTTAAATGACAATAACTTATATTTTTTAAATTTAACATTTCTTCTAAGTTTCCACAAGTGTTTCCATGCCCAGTATCTATTGTTAAGCTGCAACCTGTTTCTTCTTGAATCATTTCAATTTCTTCAACTTTATTTCCTAAAAATTTACCTCTAACTGGCATATTTTCAATTGATATTTCAATATTTGTGTTATCAATTATTTTTCCAATACTTTCAACTGCAATTTCAAGTGCCCATTTTCTAAGGCGGGGTTCGTTACGTCCAATTATTCCGGGATGTAGCGTTATTGTATTTGCATTTATACTTTCTGCATAATGGCCACATTGAATCATTTGTTTTATACTTTCAGTTCTTATTCCTTTATTTAGGCTTGCAATATTAATGTCTACTGTTGCTGCATGAATTCGCATGTCTATTCCACAATTTTTAAATTCTCCTTTATCTTTTTCATAAAATGGATCTTCTCCGAGAATTTCAATTATTTCAAATCCGTGCTGTTTTGCTAGTTCTATTATTTTATTGTTATCTTCCATGAATAATGCAAGAGTTGTAAAACCTAACTTCATGTTTATATATAAGTATGATTTATATAATAAATATTAACATATATCAAATTTTTACATATGGTGAAATATGACAGATAAAGAAATTTATGATACTCAAACAATGTTAATTAAACATTATTCCAATGGTTTAACCCGTAATTTAATTCTTTGGATTATTTCAAAAGAAAAAATTCATGGTTATGGGATAATGAAAAAATTAGATGAATTTTTTAACTTTGAAGATGTTAATTATGAAATTAAAAATACTTCAAGTAAAGTCTATCCAATTTTGAGAAAAATGGAGAAAAATGGACTTATCATTGGAGAATGGGATATTAATGAAAATAATAAAAGAGTAAAATATTACTCTATTACTGATGAAGGATTAATAATCTTAGATAAAATTCGTTCTATTATTAATTTTATTTCAAATAATCCCGCATGGTTAAATTTTTATGGGGATATGGGGGTTGAAATTAATGAAAAACGCAATTGAAACTAATAATCTTACTAAGGTTTACGGTAACTTCACTGCGGTTAATTCTCTTAATTTAAAAATTCCAAATAATAGTATTTTCGGAATGTTAGGTCCAAATGGTGCTGGAAAAACAACAACAATTAAAATGCTTACTTGTTTAATCCAACCGACTTCTGGCAAAGCTGTTGTTGGGGGATATGATGTAGAAAAAAATCCTGATGAAGTTAGAAATCTCTTAGGCATGGTTCCTCAACAAGTTAGTTTGTACAAGGATTTAACAGTTATGGAAAATTCACAGATGTGCGCTGACTATTATGGGATTCCATCAGATGAGAGAGATGCTCGTATTGAAGATTTAATGGAATTGGTTGATATTAAATATGCTAAGAATAAACGAGTTGGTCAACTTTCAGGTGGTCAAAAGCAAAAAGCATCTCTTGTTGCTAGTTTAGTCCACAGACCAGATATTTTATTTTTGGATGAACCTACTATTGGCCTAGACCCTACTACTAAACGTACTTTATGGGATTTAATTCGCGATTTGAATGATGAAGGCCATACAATAATTTTATGTTCACATGATATGCATGAAGTAGATATGCTTTGTGATAATGTTGGAATCATTAATACAGGTAATCTTGTGGCTTATGATACACCGCAAGGTCTTAAAGATTCTCTTTTAGAAGCTAATAAGAAAAAAATGACAGAAGCTTTAGGAAAGATTTCTGATGAAACTAAAATATCAACTTCTACTAAAGAAGATATTGGAAATCTTGGTTTAAGAAAAATGTCTATTCTTTTAAAAAATCAAAATGAAGAAATTATTGAAGCTATTAAAACATCTGATTTTGTGAAAACTGTTGAGATTGCTCACAATGGTCGTATTAATTTAAGAATTGATAGTTATGATGACATGGCTGTTCAAAATGTTTTAAAGGATATTAATTCTTTTGGTGGTGTAATTAAATCTATTTATACTGAAGAACCTTCACTTGAAGATGTATTTATTAAAGCAACTGCCGAGGTGGATGAAAATGCTAGAGTTTAAAAAATTTTGGTGGATGATTAAAAAAGAGGTACTTAGTCTTAAAAGACATCCTGCTAGGTTAGTTTCTATTATTGCATTTCCTATAATTATGATTTTACTTTTTGGTTACGGAATGGGTGGCGAAATGACAGATTTACCAATTCTTGTTGTTTCACAAAGTCATGGTAATTTAACAGATTTAACATTAGATACTATTAAAACAACTGAAACTTATAAGGTTATTGAGGTTATTGATGATTTGGATGAGGGTAAAAAACGTGTTGATTCGGGTGAAGTTAAAGCAGCTATAATACTGCCATCTGATTATGACGATAATTCAACACAACAAAAATCGGTTACTTTGTATTTGGATTCATCAGATCAAATGGCTTCTCAGATTTTAGATTCATCAACACAAGCTATATTCTCTAGACTCTCAAATATGGTTGCTTCCCAAACTAATGTTGAAAATAAAGATGCTAATATTAATCCATCAATATCAAATTCATTTAATAACTTTAAAGATGATATTAGCTTACATATTAATAGAATTTATGGTAATATTAAGTATATTGACTTTTTAGTTCCTGCAATTTTAGGTATGACTGTAATGATGAGTTGTATGATGGGAATGGGTGCAACAATTGCTGGTGAACGTGAAACTGGCGAACTTGCAAGATTATTCATGACACCAACATCTGTTTCAACTGTAATTGGAGGTAAAATTGCTGCTAAGCTTCTAATTGAGTTATTAAGAGCTTTAATATTAATTTTCATGGCTGTATTACTTTTCAATGTTAGTATAAAAGGAGGTATACTTCAAACTTTTATAGTCCTTGTAGTTGGAGCTTTATGTTTTGTTGGATTTGGAATGATGTTGTCTGCAAGAACATCTACTCAAGAAGATTATGTTCAAATGGTCATGCCATTTTCAATGCCTATGATGTTTATTTCTGGTGTATTTTATCCTATTGAAACAATGCCATGGATTCTACAGAAATTAGCATATATATTCCCTCTTACTTATTTAAATGATGCAATGAGGGGAATTATGCTTAAAGGTCAAACATTAGGGGATGTATGGTTAGATTTAGCTGTTCTTTTAGGATTTACATTGTTATTCTTTATAATTGGTGTTAAAAGATTTAATAGGGACGTATAGGAGGTTTCAACATGTATAAAAAATTATTTATTGGAATATTGATTTGTCTTTTAGTAATCTCTCCAATTGCTGCTGCAAATTGGAATTCATTTGCTGGTGGAGTTGATCACAATGCATTTAGAGAAGAAAGTTCGGATTTTGTAACTAATCTTTGGACTTTTAATATGGAATCACCTATTCATTCATCTCCTGCAGTTTATAAAGATTTTATTTATGTGGTTTCTACCCAGGGTATTTTGAAAGTTATTAATATGGAAACAGGAGAAAAAGATTGGGATTTTGATTTAGAATCAAATACTAATTCTTCACCAATAATTAACTCAAATAAATTATTCATTGGAACTGAAGATGGTATTAAAGCTATTAATATAAATAATCATAATGAAATATGGGATTATGATTGTGATGATGTTGAATCTACTCCCTTTTTATATAAAGATACAATTTACTTTGGAAGTGATGATGGTCATTTATACGGACTTGATAAGGATAATGGAAAAGTTGTATTTAATAAAAAATTAGATGGAGAACTTAAATCCTCCCCAATTGTAGTTGATGATACAATTTATATTGGATCTACAAACTGTAAGTTGTATAGTATCGGAACTGACAAAGATAAAAATTGGGAATTCACTACTGGTGATGAAATTTTATCTTCTCCTAGTTTTATCAATGACACTATTGTTTTCGGATCAAATGACGGCAATATTTATTGTTTAAATGAATCGGATGGTGCCTTAAATTGGAAAGTTGATTTAAATAATAAAGTTCTATCTTCACCTACTGTTGATAATCATGACAATAATATTTTTATAGGTTCTGATGAAGGTAATTTAACTTGTATTGATAATAGGGATGGGACTATAAAATGGAGTCATTCAGTTGGTGGTAAAATACAATCAACTCCTGCCATTAAGGATAATTTAGTTGTTTTTGGTTCGGATAATGGTAATCTGTATGTTTTGAATAAATATACTGGTAGTGAAGAATTTACATATAATCCAGGAACAATATTATTTAATTCAGCTATTAATTCATCACCTGTAATTAATGGTAACAGTTTGATATTTGGAGATGATTCTGGCAATGTATATTCTTTAAATATTGATAAACATGAGGTACCGGGATCAACTCAAATGTATTTTTCCATTTCTGTTTTAATAATTATTGTTATTGTAGCTCTTGTTATTGTTCATAAAGTAAAAGGTAGAAAATAATTTTTCTATATATTTTAAAAATGAAAAATTTAATAATTTATTAATCAATTTATTAGTATAGGGAAGTAATTACTATGAATGCAAAAAATATTGAAACTTTAAAAAAGGAAAATATGAATCTTGCTGAAAAAATTTATATTTTCGATACTACTTTGAGAGATGGTGAACAAACTCCTGGTGTTGCCTTAACTGTTGATGAAAAAATTCAAATCGCACAGAAACTTAATAATTTGGGTGTAGATAAGATTGAAGTTGGGTTCCCGGCATCATCTCCTGGAGAAATGGAATCTGCAAAAAGAATTAAAAATAGAGAACTGGATTCTAGACTTGTCGGTTTGGCCCGTTCATTAACAGGAGACATTGATGCAGTCATTGATGCTGATTTGGATTATATTCATACATTCATTGGTACTTCCCCATTGCATCGTGATTATAAACTTAAAAAATCTAAGGAAGACATTATTCACTCTTCAGTTGTGGCTATTGACTATGCAAAGGATCATGGCCTTACTGTTGAATTTTCAGCTGAAGATGCAACAAGAACTGAACGAGATTTTCTATTTGAAATATTCAATGAAGTTGTTGATGCTGGTGCTGATTTTTTAGATATTCCCGACACTGTCGGTGTTTTAACTCCCATTGTTACTCGTGAGTTAATCACAGATATTAAAAATAATTTTAAAACTCCGATTAGTGTTCATTTTCATAATGATTTTGGACTTGCTACAGCTAATACTTTAACCGCTATTGAATGTGGTGCCAATCAGGCCCATGTAACAATTAATGGATTAGGTGAAAGGACTGGTAACTGTTCTTTAGAAGAATTGGTAATGGCTCTTAAATCTGCTTATAATATTGATTTAGGATTAGATACTACTAGATTATACAGCTTATCTAATTTGGTTGGTCGTTTAACAGGAGTTAAAATGCCGGTTAATAAACCAATTGTAGGGGACAATGCATTTGCTCATGAATCCGGAATTCATGTTCATGGAATTTTAAATAATGCTTCTACTTATGAACCAATGTCCCCTGAAATGGTTGGTCACTCAAGAAAAATCGTTTTAGGTAAACACACTGGAGCTAATGCTGTTAAGGCTAAATTAAAAGAACATCACATAGATTTGAATGAAAAACAGTTTGACAAGGTATTTAAAAATATTAAATCATTAGGGGATAATGGTAAATGTGTTACGGATGATGATTTAATAGCTATTGCTATTACAGAACTTGCTTCTGCACGTGAAACTCCAATTGTTATTAAAGGTTTGAGTATTTCAATGGGAGCTAATGTTTCTCCTACGGCTACTGTTAAACTAGAAATTGATGGTGTTGAAAAAGAAACTGCAAGTACTGGAGTTGGGCCTGTTGATGCAGCTTTAAATGCTATTCGTGAATTGATTCAGGATACAATGGATATTGAATTGGAAGAATATAACTTAGAAGCTATTACTGGTGGTACTGATGCATTAGCTGAAGTGTTTGTTATCAGTTCTGATTCTGATGGTAACAAATCAACTGGCCGTTCAACTAATCAAGATATTGTAATGGCAAGTATATTGGCTGTTTTAGATTCAATTAATAAATTATTGTTAATTAATAGGTCAATTTTATAAATTTCAATTTTTTTCAATTTTTTATATTTTTTTTAATTTTTTTATTAATTTTCTTACTTATGTTTTATTTTTATTTATTTAATTATTAATTATTTTTTGGATTTTTATTATTTTTAATATTTTGTTTAAATAATATGCAAATATATGTAAAATTTTATATACATCTAATAACTAATATAATATATGGTGACATTAAATGGAGAATAATACAATTTTTGTTGGAAGCAAACCCGTTATGAATTATGTTTTAGCTGTGGTCACACAATTTAATGAAGGATCTGATAGTGTTGTTCTCAGAGCCAGGGGTAAAGCTATTAGTCGTGCTGTTGATGCTGCTGAAATAGTCAGAAATAGGTTTGTTCCTGCTTCCGATGTTACAGATATTAAAATTTCCACAGAAGAAGTTGAAAATTATAATAAAGAAAAAACAAATGTATCTATTATTGAAATTTTAATTGAAAAGGGTGAATAATTGCTCTTTTTTATTTAAATTTCTTTAAAAGATTTTTTTCAAGTAGGTATTTGGAAAGTAAAATATTTGAAGTGCCTTTTCCGCATGCTTTAACCTTTCCTTTTAGGATTGCTTTTAAAACGCTATCGATATCTTTTTCACAATCAATTAAACTATAACAATCCCCTACAAATTTCCAATAATGTGAATCACTTGCACCCAATGCTGGTAGATTTTTTTTTATAGATAATTTCCTAGCTTTTCTATTACAATATCCAACAATGAATCTAGCATTTTTTGTTTCAATAGCATCTATTTTTAATTTTTCATTGTCACTTTTACACAATAATCCATGTCTGTAAAAACAGTATGGATGAGGGATAATTGCAAGACCTCCTAAATCATGAATTCTGTCTATTGTTTCTTGAGGTGGTAAGTCTTTAGGTATCTTTTCCTCACACCCAAAACCAAGAATATGGCCTTTTGATGAAGAGATTTCTATAGAGGGGATGGCAAGTATATCTGTATTTCTTGTTTTTCTCATAACTTCACTAGTTCCATCTACAGTATCATGGTCACTTATGGATATTATATTAATATTTTCTTTGTTTGCTTTTTTTAAAATATCATCAATTTTTGAATTTGAATCGGAGGAGTATTCACTATGAATATGCGAATCCATTTTAAACATATAATCATCCTAATATTGTTTTTATTAAACCAACAGTGCCTGTCATCATTACATCTCCACCGGGAGCAGCATGATGCCAATCAAGATTTGTTTTTTCTATTAGTTCTCTTTTAGGTCCACTTACAATTACTTTTTCAATTTCTGATATTGGATTTAAAACATGCGCCCCATGTCCATGATCGTTATAAACTTCTTCATTGGTGATTATTCCATCTGCTAATCTTTTAATGTATCTTTCAAGTGATTCTCCAGTTAAACTAGATGTATGATGTTCGAATACTCCTTGAATTTTACCTTCATCTATAGATGCTGCTGTTGTATGTCCATTTCCAATATCTATTACAATATAACTTTCTAATTTTTCTGCAACCTCATCAAAACACATTCCAGCTATTGAAGCGAATTTTGTATCCATAATTAAAGGAATTTCATCTATTCCTTCATGTTTAACAATTCTTCTTACTGCATTCATTCTTGTGTAGTATTCAGGTAAATCATCAGTAAATCCGAATTCCAATGGAGACATTGGTTTGGAAATTTTTTCTCTTATTTTTTCAAATCTAAAATCTCTATCACCCATATTTTCGCTATACCCATGATCTTGTACTGCAATTGCAATTTTATCAAAATCAAATTCTAAATCATAATCTAATAGTAATTTAGATAATTTAGTTATGTTTATATCACCCATTTTGATTTTTGTATAATTTCTATACTTTTTTGATTCATCAGCTATTTTAATTCCAAATGATTTAACTTGTTCTAAATTGTCACGTATTGTTTTAGCACATGTAGGTTCCATAACTACTTCGTATCCTTTTTCGATGTGTTCTATAATGCTTTTTTTTATTTTTCCACCTCCCATTATTTCTCCTTCGAAGTAAATGTCGTTTTCTATATCTCTTATTTGTTGAGAAATAAATAAATGGGGAGAAGGTAGAACCAATTTAATTGAGTTTTCTAATTCTTTTTCTGTATCATAAATCATTATGTCTTGTGTCCCTGTTCCAACATCAATAGCTAAAATTCTCATGATTTTTTTATTGTTTTTTATATTATTAATAATTAAAGTGTACATTTAAGTACAACAAAGATTTAAATAGTGCAATATAGTAACTATTATTATGGATTATAAAATTACATTAAACTCTAATGAGGTACCAAAAAAATGGTACAATATTAACGCTGATTTGCCTGTCGAACTTCCAATGCCTAAAAACAGTGAAGGAAATGATCAAATTTCTTCTCTTCAGAAAGCATTTACAAAAGTAGGTTTGGAGCAAGAATTTTCAACTGAACGTTTCATAAAAATTCCAAAAGATGTTAGAAAACTTTACATGCAGATGGGAAGACCATCTCCCCTCTTTAGAGCAACAAAACTTGAAGAATATCTGGACACTCCGGCAAAAATATATTATAAACGTGAAGACACTTCCCCCACGGGGTCTCATAAATTAAATTCTGCAATTCCTCAAGCATATTTTGCTAAAAAAGAAGGTATTGAAAGATTAACTACAGAAACTGGTGCTGGTCAATGGGGCACTGCTTTATCTCTTGCATGTAACTTGCTTGATTTAGAATGCACTGTCTATATGGTTAAAGTTTCTTTCCAGCAAAAACCTGATAGAAAAAGTATCATGAATATTTATAATGGTAATGTATTTGCATCTCCAAGTGAAAATACTAAAGTTGGTCGTGAAATTCTAGCTCAAAATCCAAATCACCCTGGATCTTTAGGTGTAGCTATTTCTGAGGCTATGGAAGAAGCTTTAGAGAATGAAAAAGTTAAATATACTTTAGGAAGTGTATTGAATCATGTAATGCTACATCAGACAATTATCGGTCAAGAATTGAAAAAACAGTTGGAAATTGCAGGTGAAGAACCTGATATAATGATTGCTTGTGCTGGTGGTGGAAGTAACTTTGCTGGTTCATTATTCCCATTTATTAAAGATAAAATTGCGGATAAATCAGATACTCAATTTATTGCTGTTGAACCAAGTGCCTGTCCTACTTTAACTAAAGGAAGCTATGAATATGATTTTGGGGATGTAAATGGATTTACTCCAATGCTTAAAATGTTTACTTTAGGTCATGACTTCGTTGCACCTTCTGTACATGCAGGTGGATTAAGATATCATGGTATGTCTCCACAAGTATCTCTTTTAACTAAAGAAGGGTATATTGAACCTAGATCTGCTCATCAAAGAGATGTATTTGAGGCAGGAATTACATTTGCTCGTAATGAAGGAGTATTGCCTGCTCCTGAAACTACTCATGCAATTAAAGTTGCTATTGACGAAGCATTGAAATGTAAACAAACTGGTGAAGAAAAAACTATTGTCATGAACTTTTCAGGACATGGGATGTTAGATTTAAAAGGATATGCAAGTTATTTTGAAGGTTCAATGCCTAATTCTAAATAACATTGTCTTTCTTTTTTTTCAGTTTTTAGTATTATAACTTATAACTTATTATTTTATTTAAGTTATAACTTATAACTATTAACAAATAACTAATAACTTATTTGTGAAAACAAATACTTTATAAGATAGAAGTTATAAAATATAACTTATTTGTTAAAAGTTAGTTATGATAAGTTATTTCTTAAAACTTATTTTTTATAACTTTGAGGTTTTAACTTAAAACTTAATTCCTATCCCTTAGAAGTTAAAACTGATAATTTATTTCATTTAAGTTTTTCCTGAAAAGATATAACTTAACCCTTTTAACTTATACTGAATAATGTAAAAGTTATTCTTTTAACCCTTTAAATTTTTAAGTTATAAGTAAAACTGATAACTTAAAACTTATCATAAACAGGAGAATTCTTTAATGAGTGAAATAATAGCAGTGATGAATCAAAAAGGGGGTTGTGGTAAAACAACTACTGTTGTTAATACTGCAACATCTCTAGCAGTAATGGGTAAATCTGTTTTAGTAGTAGATATGGATCCTCAAGCTAATGCTACAACTAGTTTTGGGATTGATAAAACTAAAATAGAAAATACAATATACGATGCTCTTATAGGAGATATTAGTGTTAAAAAAGCAACAATTCCTACGTTTATTAAAAATTTATTTATTATCCCAAGTAATATATCTCTTAGTGGAGCTGGAATGGAGCTTTCTAGACGTGAAAATTATCATATTGTTTTACAAGAAACTCTTAAAGATGTTGTACCATTATTTGATTATATATTCATTGATTTGCCTCCTTCATTAGGTGTCATAACAGTCAATGCCTTGGTAGCTTCAGATAGTGTCTTAATACCTATTCAAGCTGAATATTATGCACTCGAAGGAGTAGCTGATTTGATAAATACTATTAAATTAGTTGAAAAAAGACTTAGAAGTCCAACTCCTATAAAAGGAATTCTCCTCACTTTATTCGATAAAAGAACTAGACTTAGTAAAGATGTTCGTAAAGAACTCAAAAATTACTTTGGCGAAACAAATTTACTTTTTAAAACTATTATTCCAAGAAATATAAGATTAGCTGAAGCTCCTAGTTTCGGTAAACCTTGTTTAATTTATGATCCAGATAGCACTGGTACTAAATCTTATTTGAAATTAGCTAAAGAAATCATTCAAAGAGATGAAAATGTCCAATTAAATATTGCTAAAACCAATATTGACAAAGTTAAAAAAGATTCTGAAGTTGCTGGGGGTAAATAATGGCTAGAAAAAGTCTTGGTAAAGGATTAGCTTCATTAATTCCAGATTTTTATAATGAAGATTTTGATAGCAATTCTACTCAATCTCTTGAAGATATTATGAATGAAACTGAAAATAATGAAGAAATTAAGGATTCTGAAGAAAAAAATGCTCCTAAAGAAAAATCTTCCAACGATGTTAATAATAATTCTAATGAAGAAGAGATTTCTAAAGATGAAACTCTTGAAGAATCTGGAAATGATGAAACTCAAAAAAATATATTTGAAGAGATAGAGGAAGAAAAAAATAATCAAGAAAAGTCTATTGATTCAAATGAAACTACTTTAAAGGAAGATGTATCGGAGAATATTAAAGAATCTGAAAACATATCTATTCAAAATAATGAAAAAAACACATCAACAACTCAGGAAACTAAAATTCAGGAACATATAGTTGAAGTTAAGGAAATTGTTGATAAAAATCCTAGAATTACGTTATGGTCTTCAAGATCCTCTGCGGTTTTCAGATATTTAAGAAAAACTGAACCTGAGTTTAGTATTTCAAAAGAGGCTTCTAACTTAATTGAAGAGGCTGTTGCTAAAAAATACCCTGAAATATGGGCATTATTCGATGATTACTAATTTTTATTTATTATTATATATTTATATTACATTTTTTATTCTATTTACACTTGAAATAATACTGAGTAGATTTTATTAAAAATATATTGTAAAAAATTATATCTATTATTATATTATATTTTAGTCTTATTTATATTAAATTAAATTACTTTAATAATAAAATAAATTATTAAACAATCTAGAAATTAAAAGTTGTTTGATATTCTCCATTAATTTTAATATATGGATCTGCTCTATTTGTTATAACACCTAATTCTTGAAGTTGTTCTTTATGCGTAAATGGTTTTTTCTTACGAATAGATACAATTTCATGAGCAGATTTTACCCCAATTCCCGGAACCCTGATAAGTTCTCTAATAGGTGCACTATTTATTTCTACTGGAAAAATATTCATATTTTTTGCAGCTAGAATCTTCGGATCTTGTGTAAGAGATAACTTATCACTTTCATCAAATATTAATTCTTTAACATTATATTTGTAAGAATTAATTAAAGTATCTGCATTATATAACTTTGATGTTCTATCTGTTGAACAAGCTTCCTTATTTTTAAATTCTGTTTCTTCAATTGGAGTAAATGCTGAGAAATATGTTCTCTTCAGATCTGATTTTTTGTATATTTTTTCCATTCTACTTAATATCTCTTTATCAGTTTCATTGTTTGCTCCAATAATTAATTGTGTTGTATGTGTAGAATTTGGATATGTTGTACTTTTATGCTGTAGAGAATTTATCCATGACAATCTTTTTAATATATCTTTATTATAATCCTTTGTTGATGATAATTCTGCAAGACCTGAAGATGTTGCAGCTTCAATATTGATACTAACTCTATTAGCTAATGCCATTGCTCTTTTAATCGAGTCTCTGCTTGCTCCTGGTATAACTTTAAGATGAATATAATCATCATAACCATATTTTTTTCTAAGAAGACTCACGGTTTCTATTTGTTTTTCCATAGTGGAGTCTACATCATCAGATATTCCTGAACTTAAAAATAAACCATTAACTAATCCTCTATTATAATATCCAAGAAACGCTCTTGCAAGTTCTTCAGGTGATAGTTCTAATCTTGTAAAATTTCTTTTGGATTGATTAATACAATATTTGCAATCATTTTTACATTTATTGGTCATGAGTGTTTTAAAAAGTGGAATTTTACATCCATTATGACCTATTGCTTCATAAATTCCAGGTAAATTTATCTGAGAACTTTTATGATGACTAACATAATCACATAAGTCATATTGAGCCGAATCAGTTAAAATTTTCATTTTTTCTAGTGTACTCATAGTAATCAATATTTTATTTATTAGTTTTAAAAATGTTTCTATTTAAGCAATGTTTATTTTACACAATATTATAAAAGTTATTAATTAAATATATATCAATGGTTAATAATTTAATTGTGTGATTAAATGAAAAGTGATAGTGTAAAAAAAGGAATTCAAAGAGCTCCACACAGATCTCTTTTAAGAGCTTGTGGTCTTGATGATGATGATTTTAAAAAACCGTTCATTGGTATAGCAAATAGTTTTACAGATATTGTTCCGGGTCATATCCATTTAAGAGAACTTGTTGAATTTGTAAAAGAAGGTATTATTGCTGCTGGTGGTATTCCATTTGAATTTGATACTATGGCAATTTGCGATGGAATTAGTATGAATCATGAAGGCATGAAATATTCACTTCCTTCAAGAGAAATTATTGCTGCTACAGTTGAAAGTATGACTAAGGGTCATGCTTTCGATGGACTTGTATTAATTCCAAGCTGTGATAAAGTAGTTCCTGGAATGATTATGGGTGCAACTAGAGTTAATGTTCCATCTATTGTTGTAACTGGCGGACCAATGATTTCAGGTGAATATAAAGGTAAAAGTGCTGATTTAATTACTGTGTTCGAAGCTGTTGGTGCTCATTCTGCAGGAAAAATGTCTGAAGAAGAAGTTTATGAACTTGAAAAATGTGCCTGTCCTGGTGCTGGTAGCTGTTCTGGATTATTTACTGCAAATACAATGGCATGTATAACTGAAACTTTAGGTTTATCTCTTCCAACTTGTGCAACTACTCATGCAAGAACAGAAGAGAACAATCAAATTGCATTAGATTCTGGTAAACAAATTGTTAAACTTGTTGAAGAGAATATTAAACCATCTGATATTCTGACTCAAGAATCTTTCAACAATGCTATAGCTGTTGACATGGCATTAGGAGGTTCTTCTAATACTGCTCTTCATATTCCTGCTATTGCAAGTGAAGTAAAAGATTTAAATGTTAATTTAGAGTTATTTGACGAAATTTCAAGAAATGTTCCTCATATTGCTCTTATCTCTCCCGCTGGTGAAGATTCAATGATGGATTTACATTTAGCTGGTGGAATTCAAGCGGTATTGAAAACATTAGGTGATAAAATTGATATTAATCAATTAACAGTAACTGGTAAGACAATTAAAGAAAACTTAGAAACTGTTGAAAATAAAAATACTGATGTTATTCATACTTTGGATAATCCCGTCCATGAAGATGGTGGAATTGCAATCTTAAAAGGTAATCTTGCACCAAATGGAAGTGTTGTTAAAAAAGGTGCAGTTGCTGATCATTTAATGCATCTTAAGGGACCTGCAAAAGTATATGATTGTGAAGAAGATGTTACAAAAGCAATCTTTAATCATGAAATTAAAGAAGGGGATATTGTTGTAATTAGATATGAAGGACCAAAAGGAGGTCCGGGTATGAGGGAGATGTTAAATCCAACTTCAGCTCTTGCTGGTATGAACATTAAAGATGTAGGTTTAATAACAGATGGAAGGTTCTCTGGTGGAACAAGAGGTCCTTGTATTGGACATGTATCTCCTGAAGCAATGGAAAATGGTCCAATTGCAGCCATCGAAAATGGAGATATTATTGAAATTGATATTAATAATAGATCTATTAATGTAGAACTTTCAGATGACGAAATCGAGAAAAGATTAAAATCAGTTAAACACCCTGAAAGGGAATTAGATGGCTGGTTAAGATTATATCAAAAATTAGTTCACTCTGCTGACACAGGTGCTATTTTAAGGTAGTTTTAAAATGGAAATATTAAAATATTCTGATATTGATTTAGTTGAAACTATAAAAAGATCAGAAGAAGATGTAAATAAAGTTTTAGGTATTGTTTCAGATATTTTGGATAATGTTAAAAACAATCATGATTTAGCTATTCGTGAGTATACTGAAAAATTTGATGGAGTTACAATAGAAAATTTAAAAGTATCTGAAGATGAAATAAAGGAAGCTTATGATACTTTAGATGATAGTTTACTTGTTGCTTTAAAACAAGCGGCATCAAATATTGAAAAATTTCATAAAAAACAAATTCCTCATGAATGGGAAATTGAAGTAAATCCGGGTATTGTTGCAGGTCAGATTGTAAGGCCTATAAACTCTGCTGGCTGTTATATTCCTGGTGGAAGAGCAGCATACCCTTCATCAATTTTAATGACCGTCATTCCTGCTAAAATTGCAGGTGTTAAAAAGGTTGTATGCGTTACTCCTCCGCAAAAAGATGGTAAAATTTTAGATGCTATACTGGTTGCAGCAGACATTGCCGGTGCTAATGAAATATACAAAGTTGGTGGAGCACAAGCTATTGCAGGTCTTGCATATGGAACTGAATCTATTCCGCAAGTAGAAAAAATTGTGGGCCCGGGAAATATATTCGTTACTGCAGCTAAAAAATTAGTGTATGGTCAAGTTGATATTGAATTCCCTGCAGGACCATCTGAAGTGTTAATATTAGCAGATGAAACTGCAAATCCGGAATTTTTAGCAACTGATATATTAGCACAAGCAGAACATGATCCTAATGCATCTTGTTTTTTAGTTACTGACTCTGAAAAATTAGCTATTGAAGTTGATGAATTTGTAAAAAAATTAACTGAAGTTGCTCCAAGACGTGAAATTATTGAAAAATCATTATCTAAAAGTGGAAAAATTATTATCACTAACACTTTTGAAGAGGCTATTTATATCACAAATGAATATGCTCCTGAACATTTAATCATATCTACTAAAGATGATGATGATACATTATCACACATTAATAATGCTGGTTCTATCTTTTTAGGTTCTTATTCACCAGTAGCAGCAGGAGATTATGGATCCGGAACTAACCATGTTCTTCCGACCGGAGGTGGAGCTAAGATGTATTCAGGATTATCTACTGAAGCATTTATTAAAAAACCCACTGTTCAGCGAATTACTAAAGAGGGTCTTAAAGAATTATCAAAAACTTCGGTACCTATTGCTGAGTATGAAGGTTTCTTTGAACATGCAAACTCATTTAAAACAAGACTTAAAGATGATTGGAAATAGCTAAAATTATTTAGCTATTTTTTACTTTCTTATTTTTAATCATTTTTTTACATATCTTTATAAAACATTAAAACTAAATTAAATTCATAATGAAAATTTTATCATTATTTTATTTTTACAACCGAGGTGAATAATTTGCAAGGTTTATTAAATGACTGGAGAAGAACTCATTATGCTAAAGAAACTACCCCTGATATTGCAGGTAGTGATGTTACCATCATGGGATGGGTACATGAAATCCGTGATTTAGGCGGTATTATTTTTGTTGTTATCCGAGATGTTACTGGTAGAGTTCAATTAACTGCTCCAAGTAAAAAAGTAGAAGCGGAAATATTAGAAGATATTAGAAAATTCAGAAAAGAGTCAGTTGTTGCTGTTAGAGGATTAGTTCAAGAAGCTCCAAAAGCACCTAATGGTGTTGAAATAATTCCTAATGAAATTAAAGTATTAAACTTATCTAATCAACCTTTACCAATGGATCCTACTGAAAAAGTTCAGGCCGGAATTGATACCAGATTAGATTCAAGATTCATTGATTTAAGAAAAGAAAATGTTTCAGCAATTTTCAAAATTAAAGGTCAAATGTTCCATACTATTAGAGATTATTTTTATAATAATGGATTTCATGAAATTAATACTCCTAAACTTGTAGCTTCCGCTACTGAAGGAGGTACTGAATTATTCCCAATTACTTACTTTGAAAAAGAAGCATTCTTAGGTCAATCTCCTCAATTATACAAGCAAATGATGATGGGTGCTGGAATGGACAAAGTCTTTGAAATTGGTCAAATTTTCAGAGCTGAAGAACATGATACTTTAAGACACTTGAATGAAGCTATTTCCATCGATGCAGAAGCTTCTTTCATGGACGATGTTGATGTAATGAAAGTATTGAATGACATGCTTATCAACGTATTAACTGATGTCAACGATAAATGTAGTGATGAATTATCTATTTTAGGATATGAATTAGATGTGCCTAAAGGAAATTTCCCTGTTGTAACTTATGATGAAGCTGTTGATATTGTAAATTCACGTGGAGTTGAAATGGAATGGGGAGAAGATTTATCTCGTGAAGCTGAAAAAGCATTAGGCGATTCAATGGGTGGATTTTATTTTTTAACTGAATGGCCGTCTGCAATTAAACCATTTTATGTAATGCCTCAAGAAGGAGATGAAAAATACTCCCATGCTTTCGATTTAATGTATAATAATTTAGAGTTATCTTCTGGTGCTACTCGTGTTCATCAGCATGATTTACTTGTAAAACAAATAGAAGAAAGAGGATTAAATCCTGATGGATTTGGAAGTTATCTTAAAGCATTTGAATATGGTATGCCTCCTCATGCAGGTTGGGGTTTAGGTGCTGATAGATTAACTATGGTACTTACTGGCTCTGAAAACATCCGTGAATGTGTACTATTCCCAAGAGACAGACACAGATTAACTCCTTAATTCCTTTTTTAGATATTATGGAAGAATATGAAATAGCTGTAATTGGTGGAGGACCGGCAGGAATAATGGCCGCAATAGCTGCAAGTCAAAATTCTTCAAGCGTAATATTACTTGAAAAAAATCCTAAATTGGGTCGTAAACTCCTAACTACTGGTGGAGGGAGATGTAATATTACGAATGCTAAACCAATAAGAGAGTTATTAAAATTCTATCCTCAAAAAAATTTTTTAAAACACGCTTTTTATACACTTTCAAATGAAAAATTACTATCTTTTTTTGAGAATAAAGGATTAAAATTCATTGAAGAAGCAAATAATAGAATATTTCCTGAAACTGAAAAATCTATTGATATCTTAAAAATTTTAACTGATTACTTAGAAGATATAATTATAAGTTATAACTTCGAAGTTAAAAGCATCGATGAGGATTTTGTTATAAATGATAAGTTAAAAGCAGATAAGATAATTATTGCTACAGGTGGTATAACATATCCGAAAACTGGTTGCAGCATTAAAAACTATTCTTTAACAAAACAGCCTATTACTGATATTAAATATGGACTATCACCATTAATTACAAAAAAAGATTTGTCTGATATTGCTGGTATAACATTATATGATGTTATTGTAAGTTATAAGAAAACTAAAGTTAAAGGTAATGTTTTAATTTCCCATTTTGGTTTAACTGGTCCGGCAATTATTGATTTAAGTAATTTTATATCAGAAAGTATAAGTTATAACTTATTGGAAAATGATAATTGTGATATTAATTTTGAAATAGCTATTGACTTATGCCCTGATTTCAGCCGTGAAAAATTACAAGAAAAATTCAATCAAGACTTTCAAGTTAAAGGAAAAACGATGATTAAAAATTATTTAAAATTATTTTTAACTAACAACTTCATTGATTTCTTTTTAGACGAAATAAATCTTGACAGGGAAACTCAATTATCAAGAATTAATAAAAAAAGTAAAAATCGTTTAATTAAAAATTTAAAAAGTTTTAATTTTAAAATAAAAGGTTTTAATAATGATTTGGCTAAAATAACAGTTGGTGGTATTGATTTAAATAATGTTAATCCAAAAACAATGCAATCAACAATCATACCTAATTTATACTTTGCAGGTGAAGTTTTAGATTTACATGGACCTACAGGAGGTTATAATTTAAAAATTGCTTTTTCAACAGGTTATCTGGCTGGGTTATCTGCAAGTGAAAAATAATTTTTATTTTAATTTTTTTATCAAATAAACAAAATATTTAACTTATATATTTACTAATAGTTATAATATGTCAGACAAAATGTTCATGGGTGCATCAACTAAACAAGGTTTGGATATTGCTAATAAAAGTAGGGAAATTATCCGTAACCTTATTGGAGATGATGTCAAAGATTTAAATCCTGCTGAAAGGGATATTGTTGAGAGGATTGTCCACTCAACAGCTGATCCTGAATATGCAAAATTAGTAAAAATTAGTCCTGATTTTGTAGATGCAGCTATGGCTTCCCTAAAAAATAAAGAAACCATTTTAACTGATATTAATATGGTTAAATATGGTATTACAAGATATGAAGGGGAAGTAGAGTGTTATATAAAAAATAAAGAAGTTATTAAAATAGCTAAAGAAAATCAAATTACAAGAGCAGCTGCCGCAATGCGTTATGCTGCTGATAATGGTTTTGAGGGTATTGTGGTTTCGGGCAATGCGCCAACTGCTGTTTTTGAAGCTATGGACTTATATGAAAAAGGTGAAATGAATCTTAAAGCTATTGTTGGAGTTCCTGTTGGTTTTGTTGGAGCTGCTGATTCAAAAGAAGCTCTACATAATTCTAATATTCCTAATATTATTGTTGAAGGACCTAAAGGTGGAACACCGATAGCAGTTGCTTGTGTAAATTCATTAATACAACATTTATAACGTGATAAAATGAATTCTGAAGAATTATTCAATGAATCTAAAAATTATTTTCCGGGGGGAGTAAATTCTCCTGTACGTGCTTTTAAACCTTATCCATTTTTTGTTAAAAATGCCGGAGGTTCAAAACTTACTGATGAAGATGGAAAAAGTTACATTGATTATTGTTTAGCATATGGTCCGTTAATTTTAGGGCATGCTAATCCTAAAGTTGTAAGGGAGGTTTCTAATCAATTAACTATTGGTACTGCTTATGGTACTCCAACTGAAAATGAAATTACTCTTGCAAAAGAGGTTATTGATAGAATTCCATCTGCTGAAATGGTAAGATTCTGTAATAGTGGTACTGAAGCCACTATGAGTGCAATTAGATTGGCACGTGGTTTTACGGGTAGAGATAAAATTGTTAAATTTGAAGGTGCTTATCATGGAGCACATGATTATGTATTGGTTAAAGGAGGATCTGGTGCTGCAACTTTGCCTGATAGTGCAGGTATTCCAGTTGATACTACAAAAAACACTTTATCTGTTCCATTTAATGATGAAGAGATTTTAACAGATTTAATTGAAAGAGAAGGTGACAATATTGCTTGCATTATAATGGAAGTTGTCATGGGTAATGTTGGTTGTATTGAACCAAAACCGGGATTTTTAGAATTTGTTAGAAAAATTACAGAAGAAAATAACATAGTTCTAATTTTTGATGAAGTTATCACTGGTTTTAGAGCTTCCAGAGGGGGAGCTCAAGAATATTATGGAGTCACTCCTGATTTAACTACTCTTGGTAAAATTGTTGGTGGCGGACTTCCTATGGGAGCTTTTTGTGGTAAAAAAGAAATCATGGAATTAATTGCTCCAAATGGTCCTGTTTATCAGGCAGGTACTTTTTCAGGAAATCCTATATCTGTACAAGCAGGAATATCTACTTTAACTCAATTAAATAATGCATTTTACAAAGAATTAGAAAGGAAAGGTAATTTTCTTAGAGGCAATATTCAATCTATAATTGATGATGAAGAATATAATGTTCAACCGGTTGGGTTTTCATCCATGTTTCAAATTTATTTCAATCCAGCACCAGTTTATAATTATGCTGATGCTCAGGAATCTGACAGAAAAAAATTCTTAAGATACTTTAAATCATTATTAAAACAAGGTGTATTCATTCCACCTTCCCAATTTGAATGTAATTTTATTTCAAATGCTCATAGTATGGAAGATTTACAAAAAACTTCAGATGCTATTGAAATTTCTTTACATGAAGCTTTTAAAAAAAGAAGAAGGTAGTTTAAATGGAAATTGATTATAAAGAAATTGCATCATATGTAGTTATCCTCATTATTGTTTTAATTGCCGCTCAACATCTTAATGTTGTTGTATCTGGAAGTATGGAACCTGCCTTTTATAGGGGTGACATTGTTTTAGTTGAAAAAGCAGATTTCTTTGGTATTCATGAGTTTAATGCAAGTGATGTCAAAGTTGGTGATGTAGTTGTTTATGATGCAGCTTGGTATAACCAGCCAGTTATCCATAGAATTATTAATATTACAGATATTAATGGAACTACGATGTATGTAATTAAAGGAGATAATAATAATGCTCCTGACCCATATTATGTTACTTCAAGTCAAATAAAAGAAAAAGTAGTAACAGTTGATGATAATTTAGTCGTAATTCCAAAAATTGGTTATCTTTCCCTTTGGTTAAGAGGGTTATAATTATTATTAAGGTGAGTTAATGTATTTTGAAATTGAAAAACAAGCTATTGATGCTATTAATAAAGCATTAGATCAATATGATGTAGAAGTTGATAGAAATTTTAAATTAGAATTTCCACCTAATCCAAATTTAGGTGATTTAGCAAGCACAATTGCATTTGCACTTACTAAAAAATTAAAAACTTCACCTCCTGAGGTTGCAAAAGGTTTAGTTGAGAAAATTGAAGTGCCTGAAATTTTTTCTAAAGTACAAAATTTTGGACCTTATGTTAATTTTTTCATTGATTACAGTAAATTCTCTAAATTATTATTGGAAAAAGTTGATGAAAATTATGGGCAACTTCCAGCATATGGTGAAAAGATTGTATTGGAACACACTTCAGCAAATCCAAATGGACCATTACACATTGGGCACATTAGAAATTCTATTTTTGGGGATTCTCTTTCAAGATTGCTAAAATTAGCTGGAAGAGATGTTATAACTCAATACTATGTAAATGATATGGGAAGACAAATAGCTATTATTGTGTGTGGTATAACTGAATGTGGTTTAAAAATTGAAGATTATGATGGGGACAAAATAGACCATAAAATTGGAAAACTATACTTCGATGCAAACAAAGCTGTTGAAGAAGATGAGGCTTTAAATGATAAAGTTGATGAATTAATCCGAAAATATGAAGAAGGCTCTGATAAAAAATTAAATAAAATCTTCGAAGATGTTGTAGCTAAATGTATTTCTGGAATGAAAGAGTCTCTTTTAAGAATGAATATTGTCCATGATGATTTTGTATGGGAAGGTCAATTTGTAAGAAGTGGGGAAGTCAATAATCTTGTAAATTACATCCAAAAAGAAGGATTTACAAGAGAAGAAGATGTACTGTTCATTGATTTAACTGATTTTAATATTGATAAAGAGTTCGTACTTAGAAGATCTAACGGAACTTCTCTTTATTCTACAAGGGATTTAGCTTATCACAAATACAAAGCTACTTTAGGTGATACTGTGCTTGATATTTTAGGTTCAGACCATAAATTAGCAGCTAAACAAATTAAAGTTATCTTTGAAGAAATTTTAAGACAAAAGGCTCCTGAAGTAATCTTTTATGAATTTATTACACTTCCGGAGGGGTCAATGTCTACTAGAAAAGGTAAATTTGTATCTGTTGATGAATTAATTAATGAGGCAGTTTCAAGAGCTCATGATGAAATCAAATCTAGAAACCCTGAATTAAATGAAGAGGAAATTGCACCGATGGCTGAAGATATTGGTGTTGGAGCAATTAGGTTCTTTATTGCTAAATTGTCTCCTGAAAAACACCTGACATTCAAATGGGATGAAGCTTTAAGCTTTGAAAGAGGCTGTGCTTCTATTCAATATGCTCATGCAAGGGCATGCAAATTACTTGCAAAATCAGGTAAAGATATTAATTCTTTAACTGTTAGTGATGATTGGATTCCTAATGAGGATGAACAGGAATTAGTAAGGCAAATAGCTAAATTCCCACAAGTTGTTGAAGATTGCGCTAACAAACAAAGAGTTCATAATATTACTCAGTACTGTCAAGATTTAGCTGGTTCATTTAATAAATTCTACAAATCACAACAAGTTATTGGGTCTGATTTAGAAAATACAAGACTAATTTTAGTTGATAGGGCTAAAACAACTATTAAAAATGCTTTAGATATTTTAGGTGTTGTTGCACCTGAAAAAATGTAGATGGGGATTTAACTCATCTTTAATTTTTTTGACTTGTTTTTTTATATTGTGGGTGTCCGCCAAAAATCTAAAATTAATTTTTGAAACTGATTAAAAATACTTCAATTCAAAAACAAAGAAAAATTTACATCGAAAAAATTACTTTTGGCGAACAGTCTTGTATAATTTCTGAATTTATTTCAGAAATTTTTGGATTTTTGAGTTTAGCTTCATTTTATGAAAATTTTGAATTATATTGTTAATTTAATAATGCTACATAAATTATTGCAAAATGGGAGAAATAATAAAAAATTAGTCCACATAGTGGATGTAATCTTCTTTTCTTGGTAATGGTTTAGGTGATTCCATGTCAGGATAACCAAGGGCTACATGGCCAATTCCTTCGTAACTTTCAGGAATGCCCCATTTTTTAAGTAATGCTTTTCCTTTTTCAGATGAAAACTCATCACGAGCTCTGTGAATCCAGCAGGATCCAACACCGATTGCATGAGCGGCATTTACAAGAACTGCAAGTACGCTAGCACCATCTTCAACAAATGTTGGCATTTTGCTATCTGCTAAAACAATTAATATTGTTTTTGCTCCATAAAATGGATCCATATCTTCGGGAACATCAACTGGGAAATAACTTCTATTCCATTTTGATAATTCTTTAATAGTTTCTGGATTTTGAATCACAACAATTTTAGGGGATTGCATTCCTCTTGCAGTTGGTGCATAAGTTCCAGTTTCTAAAATAGTTTTTAAATCTTCGTCACTGATTTGTTTGTCTTTAAATTTTCTGATGCTTCTTCTACTTTTTAAGTCATTTATTGTTTGATTCATAGTAATTCCTCACAAATTGTTCTAAGTGCTTCTAAGAAATTTGCATATTCTTCTTCTGTTAAATTTTGTTTTAATTTTTCATCCCATTTGTAATCGTAATTTATAACTTTTTGAGCTGTTTTTCTACCTTTAGATGTCAATTTAATAATTTTTTTTCTTTTATTTTTAATTCTTTCAATAAATCCTTTATCTTCAAGTTTTTTAAGATTTCTTGTTATTGTACTTTCATTTAAATGCAATACTTCAGCTAATTTTTCCTGATTTATTCCTTCATTTTCATATATTATGATTAAAATTGGATGGAGGCCAAAGCTTAAGTCTTCATCCTTTACATTTTCGTTAATGTATTTAGCATGTTCTTTATGAATTATTGAAATAAATGCAGCACTGGGTTTATTTTCATTAAACTTCATGATTCAATACTCCTCATTAATCTGTTGATATATAGTTCAATACAAATATAACATATTAATGAACCAATTCCTCCACCTAGAAGCATTCCACAGTATATTCCGAATTCCCCCATATTGAGGGTAAATCCAAGTACATATGCAAAGATTAATACTAATACAAATTCCCTAAATGATGTTAAAATAAATGAAATGGATCCTTTTCCAACTCCTTGGAATACATTTCCTGCACTTGCTCCAAATGGTACATATAATATAAATAAACACATAATTTGTAAGAAACTTGCAATTAATGGTTCTAATTGAGCACTACTTTCAGAATATGAAAATATGAATGCAATTTGATTTGCAAATATATTTAATATAATACAAACAATAATTGAAGCTATTAATGCAACTTTAACTGCATATCTTGCTGTAATTCTTAAATTTTCATATTTACGAGCTCCATATGCTACTCCTGAAACTGATATTGCTGCAGTTCCAACTCCAATTGCCGGAAGCATTCCGATGTTTATTATTCTCCAACCTGCTGTATAAACAGCTACTGCAACAGGTCCTGATACAATTGTAAGCATGAAATTTACAACTATTGTTAATGCAGATAAGATTAATTGTTCTAAACTGGCTGGGATACCCACAACTAAAATATCTTTATACATTGTTAAATCATTTTTAAAACTTTCACGATTATATTTAAGATAGGTATCTTTTTTAACAAGCATCCAATAAAGCATTGCAGCTACTGCGAATATATGTGCAATAACAGTTGCCCATGCTGCACCTGCGACCCCTAAAT